>CBHYLN010000047.1:0-35027 GCA_966128725.1 uncultured bacterium
CACCTGATGCCACGTTATCCCTGCGTCGCGAGAGCGAAGAATCATTCCGCTATCTCCCACGGCGAACCCAAGGTGCCCGTAAAAGCCAACACCAAAAAGGCTCGCTGCCGTCCCGCTTGCAACCGGCATCCACTCCTGCTGGGCGGCTGCCCGAACCTGGATCAGCAACGTGCACAGCGCGATCATCAACAAGGCCGGATGCTTCAATCGTCCGCTCGGCTTCATGATGGGTTTGATGGAATAATGCGCCCCGCCGCCGCATGTGTGTGCGGCGGCGGGGTGCTGTCGAACATCGTCACGGGGAAACATAGGTCTGTTTCACCGTGATCGTCCAGCACCCCGTGTAGGGGTCCTGTTTGAAGGTCACGCTCAGGGCAATCAATCGGCCATTGGAGGCCTTTCTCCCGGTCAGGATGCTGTACGTGTGGCCGTCCTGGGGTTCAAAGATCGCCAGAGGCGGGTTCTGTTTCGTCCAGTCGTCCTGCGGGGGGCCTGTAAGGATCTGGAACAGCACCGGCCCGTTGTTGGTGCCACGCGGCACCGCTCCGGATGGTCTGATACGGCCGGTATACATCCCAGGAGCCGTAATTGGCACAACCGGGTCACCGTTAAACCCGCGATCAGATTGGCCAAGGTACCAGTCGATGCGCAGCGGCAGGCCTTCTCGTCCTGGCCAAAAAGCCCCGATTTCATTGAATGTCACACTCGAATCAATAATCAGCGTGTACGTCCAGCAGGTGGGCGGATACGGGTCGAACACCGTACGCACCGGCTGCCAGGGCCTGTCGGGCGTGGGGTGCAGCGGCGCGCCGCCCCCAGGCCCGAACCCTCCGATGGGCGGCCCAAATTTTTCAGCTATGGGATCTACCGGCATGATATTCCTTGGTTGTCGTTTACTGGTGTCAACAAACGCGATTGCCCGGTCGGTTTGCGTGGCGCGGGCACGGGATGGTTCATGGCACGATGATCCACTCGGATTCGTACATGCTCCACTGGCCAAGCGCATCGATACCGCGCAGCCCCATCGTTGCCGCACCCAACTGCTTCAGCGTCACGCTGAGCGTGATAACACCGTTGAAGGTGCCGGAGAACTCGATCGCCGGGATGGTGCCCGCGCAATCGCCACGTGTGCCCGCATTGTTGCGAAAGCTGAGCTGGAAGTTCACGAAGGTGCTTGCGCCCAGGCTCAACGGAATGGCCATCTCCCAATCGGTACCGCCGCGCAGAAATATCACCTTCTGCAGCGGCAACGCAAGCGTGGCGCCGGTGTTGCCGCTAAGGTGCTGGAAGTTCCATTGCGCGGCGTCGGCCACGTGCTGCTGGCTGTCGGTACCCAGCGCACTGCAGACCGGTACGCCCTGCAGTGAGATCGGGCTGGCAACCGGAGGTGAACTGGCCAGATAAGTGGTGCTGTTAACGTATACGCCCGTTACCGCGTTGATGCGGGCGCGCGCGATCAGGCTCAGCGGATCAACCGGCTGCTGGTTCTGCCAGCCTATCCAACTGGTAATTGCATCGTTCGAATTGCAGGTACAGTTCATGGTGATATTGGATGTAAGTAATGATGGAGGGCGCATCTGGCCCACACAGTGGAAGATTAGACCACGGCATGTTCAAAAGTAAGTCATAATAAACAATAAACTATACAATAAAACACCAAACGGCCACGCTTATTATCGCTACAGGACTGCTCCAAAAAGTCACGCGCCATGCAACAACACGCCGTTAAATATACAGAGTTGCGCCACCCGCTACGCCTGTCCACAGCTTCGTCAGGCTCGCGCGCCCGTGCGCGCAGGGCTGAAGCGCATGGCCGACCACGTTGCATCCACCGAACACACCTTCCCTACCGAAAGCCCCATGGCGCAGCCGATATCGATAAGAAGCCGCTGCGACAAATCGGTGGCCGTGCCGGATGCACGTTTCGGCCACATGATCCACAGCCCGCCGGTGCGCCCGGCCAGCGGCGCCATACGGACGATCGATTCCTCCAGCTCGCCCGCATAACGGATAAACCACAGCACCATGGCAGCTTGGGCGCCGGCGCTCTGTGTTATGCGCACACCTTCCGGCAGGTCACCCAACGTCTCGGAAAACCCTTCCGGTGCATCGATCAACGCAATGTTCATGCCGGCCCTGACGCCAAGTTTGGTTGCAAGCGGGGTGTTGGTGTAGGCGGCCATTGCCGAACCGGGGACAACAACGGCCAGCGGCGGCTTGGCGATCGCTTCGGTCAGCGTATCGCCAAGCGTGGCCCAGTCGCAGAAGGAGGCATCCGGAAACAGCGTGCGCACACGCGCCACTTTTTCGGGGAGGCCGCCCACAAAAACAAGCGGGATGGTGCGCGTCACCTTCCCCTGCCGCAGCCGCACGCCGATCTCGCGCCCCTGCATGGGCAACCGTGCAAGGTCGATCACAACCGCATCGGGCGGATGCTCTCGCAGCTCGGCAAATCCGGTCTCAAGGATCGGCGCGTGGTTTACCTGGAAGCCCAACCCGCGCAGGCGCTCCGCGCGTTCGGCGGCTTCGGCCTGGTTCCAATGCACCAGCCGAACGCGTGGTTGCGTGGCATGTCGCGGCATCCGGGTTACCTCGGGTGATTAGGTCATTACCTCACAATCGTGGCCCGCGCAACCATAACGCCATCCGGCCCGGCAGCGCGCACCAGGTACTGGCCGCTGGGCAGCCCCTGCACGTTCATCGTCGCGCTCCAGGTGCCGGCCTGGGGACACGGCAGCACCGTTGCGCCAACACGCTGGCCCATGATGGTAAACAGCTCGATGGTTGCGTTGCCCGCCCGCGTTGTGCCCAGCTCGGCCCGGATCGCGCCGTCCTGAACAACCGCGCGCAGTGCGCCGCTGGCAACGTGCTCGGCCCGCACGCCGGTTGTGGAACCGGTTGTGCGATATACGCCGCCGCCCAACGTGCCGGCAAGCAGCACGCCATTATCGGTTACGGCAAGCGCATACACAAAGGTGATATCAAGCCCCTCCGACATACGGACCCACGTGTTGCCGTTGTCGTTGGAACGGAACACGCCACCGTCGCCAGTGCCCGCGAACAACGTGCCCGAGCCGTTGTAGGCCAGCGCGTACACGTTGGTATCGGTAAGCCCGTTGTTGATCTTCTCCCAGGTGTCGCCGTTGTCAATCGAGCGGTAGATGCCGCCGCCGAACGTGGCTGCGAAGATGTGGCCGGCGGGTGTTGCCATCAGGCTGAACACACCGCCGCTTTGGAACGATGTTACGCGGGTCCAGTTGGCGCCGCCGTTGGTTGAACGGCCAACACCGCCCAGCGTGCCGGTGAACAGCGCGTTCTGCTTGCCGATCACCATTGCATGCACGTTGGTATCGGTCATGTCATTATTGATCGAGCTCCAGATATCGGTGGCGGCGTCCAGCCGGAACACACCCCCCTCGGTTCCGGCATATACAACGCCGTTGGAGTCCACCGCCATCACGTTCACCTCGGCGCCCATCCCCGCGCCAAGGCCGTTGGCAACCAGCGCCCAGGCCGCGCCGTCGTCCGTGGTGCGGAACACACCGCCGCCATAGGTGGCCGCATACAACGCGCCGCTTTTGGTGACCGTGAATGCACGCACCGACGAGTTCGTAAGATCCGTGTTGGCCGGTATCCAGGTGTTGCCGCCGTCGGTGGAACGCTGCACGCCGCTTGTGAGATCGGTGGTGTAGCGGTTGGCGGCCGCGAAGATCGCGCCGTCCGGCATCACCGCAACCGCCCGGATCTCCGTGTTGGAAAGGCCGTTGTTTGACTGCACCCAACTGCCGCCATCGTTGGCCGTGCGGAATATTCCGCTGCCGTTGGAGCCCGAATACAGCGCGCCACCGGCGTCCAGCACCAGCGTCAGGACATCCGGGTTGGTCATGCCCGAGGTCACCAACGGCTCCCACAACTCCCCGCCGTTCGAGGTGCGATGCACGCCGCCTTCGGTGCCAGCAAACAGTTGATTGGGCGCCTTGAACGCCAACGCGGTAGCCCGCGCGTTGGTAAGGCCGGTAGCCATCTTGGTCCAACTGGCGCCGGTATCCAGCGAGCGATATACCCCGCGGCCCTTGATGGTTGTATACAGCACGCCGGTGGGGTCGATCAGGATATCCACCACCGCAGCACGCCCAAGCCCGTTGTTTGACTGGGTCCAGGTTTCGCCGCCATCGGTGGAAATGAACACGCCACCGGAAGCTCCGCCGGCATACACCGCACCGCGCGCATCCACCGCAAGCGCGGTCACGATGTCGCTGGTGATCCCCTCGCTTTTCTTGCTCCATGTGCCGCCGCCATCAAGCGAACGATACAGTCCCTGGCCGTATGTGCCGGCGAACAACGTATCGTGCAGCACAGCGATATCGTTCACGGTGGACAGCGGCTCCGGGAATCCCGTGTTGCGTGCGTGCCATGTTGCCCCGGCATCCGTGGAAGCAAACAGGCCCGCAAAATTTGTTCCGGCGAAGTACGTGCCGGCCGAATCAACGGCCAGCGCTACAACGTGGTTATCGCCCAGGCCATTGTTGCGCAGCGCCCAACCCGCACCATTATCCGTGGATATGAACAACGCCCCGCCGTTTGTGCCGGCCAGCAACGCACCGCGGCGCGCATCGCTGAGCAATGCCGTGATCTTGCCACCGTATGGGCCGTGCGCCTGAGTCCAGGAAACGTTCTGAGCATTGGCGTTGCTCCAGCATACAAGGCATGCGGCCACAACGGCACACAATGGCATCCAGTGAAACGATAGTCGAATGTTCATGCGGGTAAGACCTTGATTAGCCGGAGCGATTGGTTCAACAATTGAATCGGGAATTGGATCGGGGCCACGATTGCCTGGCGCATGCCGGGCAGCCGAAAGATAATGATCGGCGCTCCGCGTAATTAGGACAATACGCCGGTTAACGCCGAGCTGTGGGACCTACGACGAAGCTCAGGGAGTATGCCGCGGTGCGCTTTCCTCGGCGTACAGGATGGTTGCTCCCACCACGGCAACAGGAAGCAGCAGGAAGTTTACAATGGGCACCATCGCCATTGCCACTGCGGTAAGGCCGAAGCCCAGATACAGCGCCTTGCGTTGCCACACAAACGACAGCTTACCGGCAAATCGCGGGATGTGCCGCTCGAACGCGAAGTCGCTGAAATCAACCGACAGCACAAACGACGCGTACAGCACCGACAGCACCGGCTGGATAATCGCACCGGCCACGGGGATCAGTCCGGTGGCGAGTATCGGCGGATAACAGATGATGAACAGCGCCAGGCGCCCCACCGCCATGATGATGCTACGGCCAACATCCTGTATCACGGTGGTGTCGCTGTTGTGTTCCCGCCCGGCAAGGATTCCCTCGGCGGCTTCCGACAGCTTGGAGTTGAACGGTGAGGCGATGATGTTGCCGACGATCAGGAACAGAAACACCGAAAGGATAACCGTTAGGGCAATCACGGCTACCTGGGCCAGAATCCGCACGAAGCCCAGCAGCACGCCGCCAAGGCCGGTGGAGTTCACCGCATCGCCAACAAGCCCAACGGCCAACCACATGGCCAGCGGGACGCCCACGAGGAACAACGCGGTGTTCACTACGGCCGGCATCACCGCCAGGCGGCGCAGGCGCGCGTTGGTTGCGATCAGGCGAATGGCACGGAATGGGGCGGCGATGCCGCGTAGAACGTTGCGCATAAAGCTCGGCTCCGCAATAAGTGCTGATGCATCCACGGCACCGTTCAGGCACATCTCCGTCCTCGCCTGCTGCGCGCGGGATCAGATCAGGCCCCTTCCCTGCCCAGCCGGTTACAGGCTTTCCAACGCGGCTTCCAGAAGCTGTCGCTCGTACACCCGGGCATATTCACCCTTGGCCGCCAGCAGCTCCTCGTGCGTGCCCTGCTCAACGATGCGGCCGTGGTCGAGCACGATAATCCAGTCGGCATCCTTCACCGTGGAGATACGGTGCGCGATCAGGATGCTGGTGCGGTTGCTCATCACCTGGCGCAGGCCGCGCAGGATTTCCTCCTCGGTTTCGGTATCCACCGCCGAAAGCGCGTCATCCAGCATAAGGATGCTGGGCTCGCGAAGGATTGCGCGGGCGATCGAGGTACGCTGCTTCTGGCCGCCGGAAAGCGTGATGCCGCGCTCGCCCACAACGGTCTCGAACCGCTTCGGGAAATGGTCCACGTTCTCGTACAGCCGGGCCATCTTCGCGGCCTGCTCCACTTCGGCATCGGTTGCGTCGCGCCTGCCAAAACGGATATTGCCGGCAATCGTATCGCTGAACAGGAACGTCTCCTGCGACACCGTGCCGATTGCACCGCGCAACGTTGCCAGCGGAATCTGGCCAATCGGCCGCCCATCGATCAGGATCTCTCCCCCGGTAACATCATACAGGCGTGCGATCAGGTTCACGATGGTTGTCTTGCCCGACCCCGTCCGGCCGATGATCGCCAGCGTGCGCCCCTGTTCCACCGTAAAGCTCACATCGCGCAACACGTCCGGCAATTCCGGCCTGTAACGGAAGGAGACGTTGCGGAACTCGATGCGCCCATCCACGCGTACGATCGACATATCGGTTCCGGGGCCGTCGGCAACATCCGGCTTCATATCGAACACGGTGTTCAAGCGCCCCATCGAAACGATGCCGCGCTGCACAAGATTGGTTACCCAGCCGATCGCCACCACCGGCCAGATGAGCTGCGAGATATAGGCAAAGAACTGCGTGATGTCGCCAACGGTTGCGTTGCCGCGCGATACCTCCCAGCCGCCAACACCCAGCACAATCAACTGCGAAAGCCCGATCAACGCCATCATCAACGGCATCATCAGTGCCTGGGTTTTCACCAGGCGCATGTTCTTGGCGCGGTACAGCTTGCTGAGATTGGCGAACGAGCTGATCGCGTAGGCCTCCTGCACATAGGCGCGCACAACACGCACCCCCGACAAGTTCTCCTGCGCCTGCGACGTAAGGTCCGCATACTGCTTCTGCACGCCGCTGAACAGGCCGTGAATACGTTTGCCCAGCGTATACACCGAGTAGCTGACAATCGGCAGCGGCAACAACGCCAGCACGGTGATCAGCGGCGAAAGGCTCAGCATCACCGTAAGCGAGAACGCGAATGTGGTGATGGTGTTCGCAGTGTACATCACGGCCGGCCCAACAAACTCGCGGATGGCGGAGATGTCGTTGGTGGCAAGCGCCATGATATCGCCGGTTGGCGTGTTGTTGAACCACCCCATCGAAAGCGATTGCACGTGGCGCAGGTAGTTGTTGCGCAGGTCGTACTCCACCAATCGCGACAGCACGATGATCATCTGCCGCGTAAGGAACAGGAATACACCGCTGCCAACCGACAGGCCCAGGATGATCAGCCCCTGCTCCATCAGCCATTGCGGCGTGGCCGTGCCGCTGCCCGTAAGCCGATCCACCACGCCTCCGATGAAGCGCGGGATGAGCACCGAAAACACGTTGGAGATGGTGATGGCGATCAGACCAACAACCAGGCGGCCCTTGTAACGGGTGATGTATGGAAGGAGGCTGCGAAGAGCATTCATGAATGATCCAGAGGGTCCGCGTGCGAGCGAGGGTTGGAAGGCGCCGGGTGAGAACCGACGGATGCGCCGGATCTCACCCGAACACGGTTTGTCAGGAGAAGGCTTCCTTCACCTTCGAGAAGAAGCCGCCCTTTTCGCCACCCTTCTTCTCGGCCGAAGGCGGCGTGATGTTCGGCCCGCTGGCAAGGCGCTCCAGCAGCGCGCGCTCCTCGTCGGAAAGGCGCGTTGGGATATGCAGGTTCACCCGCACGATCTGGTCGCCACGCCGGCTGCTGTTCAGGTGAGGTATCCCCTTGTCGCGCATGCGCAGCAACGAGCCCGGCTGCGTGCCCGGATCGATGGTGATCACCGACGCGCCAGTAAGCGTGGGCACTTCCACCTCGGCGCCCAGCGTGGCCTGCGGATAGCTGAGGAACAGATCGTACACCACATCGTTGCCGCTGCGGGCAAAATGCTCGTGGTCCTTCTCCTCGATCAGCACGATCACATCACCGGCCGGGCCACCATGACGCCCCGCGTTGCCCTTGCCGCGCAGAGGAATGTAGTTGCCGTCCGACACACCGGGCGGGATGTCGATCGTCTCCTTGGCCTCGCCGGTTACCCTGCCATCGCCCTTGCAGGTGCGGCACGGCTCCTTCACCACCCGACCCTCACCACCGCAGTTGGCGCATTGCGCCACGTTGACCACCTGGCCGAAGATCGAGCGGCTTACCTGCCGAACCTCGCCTGCGCCGCCGCACACCGAACACGCCACGATGCCGGCATCCGACAACGCCCCACGCCCGGAGCAATCCGTGCAGGTGACCATCTTCTTGATGATGATCGTCTTCTCCACGCCCGAGGCGATCTCCTCCAGCGTAAGCGGCAGGCGGATCTTCAGATCCGTGCCCGGCTGGCCGTACTGCGGCCCGCCGGAACGCCGGCGCGAACCTCCGCCGAAGAACTCCTCGAATATCGAGCCTCCACCGAACTGCGAGAAGATGTCCTCCATGTTCGTGAAGCCCTGGAAGCCCTGCCCGGCGTTCATGCCCTTGTGGCCAAACCGATCGTACTGCGCGCGGCGATCGGCATTCGAGAGAACTTCGTAGGCCTCGGCCGCTTCCTTGAATCGCTCCTCGGCCTCGGGATTATTCGGGTTCTTATCCGGGTGATACTGCATCGCCAGCTTCCGATATGCGCTCTTCAGATCGGCTTCGGAAGCAGTTTTCGCAACGCCAAGAACCTCGTAGTAGTCGCGTTTGTCCATTATCGAATAAGTACGATTGAAATCAGAGAGGAATCATGTTCCGATCCATGCCCGCCGCTCGGCACAGCAGCCGGTTACCGTGGCGCTGGCGTACGCCGGCGTGTTGTGCCAACGGCCACGACGCATACGGCGGCACCAACGGCCGGCATCACCCTTCGGTGCCGGCCGAAACGATAACCTTGGCATGCCGCAGCACACGCTCGCCGTAGGTGTAGCCCGGCTCCAGCTCGGCGATCACCGTGTCTTCCGGCGCGTCGCTCGGCTGGCGCATCAGCGCCTCGTGCAGGTTCACATCAAACTGAAGCCCCACGGTCGGCACTTTGGCAACGCCCAGGCCATCCAGCATCTTCTTGAACTTGTCGTTGATCATCGACACGCCCTGATAGAAGCCCTCGAACTCGCGAGCCTGGCCGCCGCTCTCCACCGAGCGGGCAATATCGTCCACCAGGGGCAGCAACTCCTTCAACAGGCGCTCGTTGGCATACAGTGTCACCTGCTGGCGCTCGGCGTTGGCTCGCCGGCGGAAATTCTCCAGATCGGCAACCGCGCGCAGGGCCTGATCGCGCAGCCGGTGATTCTCCTCCTCCAACGCGGTAATCCGCGCTTCGGGCGATTCCAGCTCGGGCAAATGCGATTCGGCGGTAGCCTCGGCTGCCCCCTCCTGCTGATGCGCTGCGTTCATATTCTGCTCTGGTCCGTCGATGGGTATCTCTCGCGTGCTCATGTTCGATTGATTGAAACGGTTGTCAACTGGTGCCGCCATTCGGCCGGCAATGCTGAATCGTCGCGGAAAAGGCATGGCCCGAGCCTCATACATGGCCGGGCAGCGGGCCGTGCGCGGGCGCAACGGCAATCATGCGTACGACGTTCAGCGGTCGTAGAAATTATTCGTTATGGTCTGCGCGATATAGGCAACCACCGTCACCATGCGCGAATAGTCCATGCGCTTCGGGCCTATCAGGCCGATTGTGCCGGTGGTACCGCCCACCTGATACCGCGTGGTGATCAGGCTGTAGTTCACCAGCCGCTCATCGCCGTGTTCGGTACCGATGGTAACCTCAACCGCTGCCGCCGCGCCGGGATGGCTGTCCAGCAAATGGATCACCATCTCCTCGTCCTCGATCAGCTCCACGATGCCGCGCACCTGTTCCGGGTCGGCGAACTCCGGCTGGCGCAGGATGTTGTGCGTGGGCGAGATCTGAACGCGATCGGTCTCGAGCCCCGGGCTGAAAATCGTCTCGGCGGAATTGGCCAGCGTGTTCAGCAGCCCATCGCGATCGGCATGGGCCACGTCGCGCAGGCGATCGCGAAACGTTCCGCGAATCTCGCGCAGCGTAAGGCCGGCCAGACGTTCGTTCAACACGCCCACAAGCACCGTCATCCGGTCGCGCGAAACCTCGTCGTGAATTTCAATTGTCACCGTGCGCACAAGCCCGGCCCGCAACGACAGCACCACCAGCAGACGCGAGCTGCCCAACGGTACCAGCTCGATGCGCTCGAGCGTGCCATCCAGCAATTCCGGCGCGCGGATGATCCCCAACTGGCTGGAGATCAGCCCAACCAACCGCGAGGCTTCCTTCATCAGCAACGGGGTTGGCGCGCCAACGTTCAGGTTGCTCTGGATAGCGTCGCGCTCCTCCTGGCTCAACGAGCCGATACGCGCAAGCCCGTCCACATAAAAACGGTACCCGCGGTCGGTTGGAACGCGCCCTGCCGAGGTATGGGGGTGCGAGATGTACCCCTTCTCCTCCAGATCGGCCATTGTATTGCGAATCGTGGCGGCTGAGATTGACTCCTCTTCCAGTCGCTTCGAAAGGAAACGGGAGCCAACCGGATTCGCGGTCAAGATAAAATGCCGGACGATATAGCGCAACACAAGTTCCTCACGTTCGGTGAGGTCCGGATGCGATTTCGAAGGGCCGATATGGTTTGCGGAGAACATGGTTAATGGTTCGGACGAACAAGCAGGGGCACAAGTGCCCCAATTGGACCATAAGTTACGGCAGGCCCCGGTGGTTCGTCAAAAATTTGCGTAGGCCCCGCCCCACTGTCGCCACGGCACGCAGCGCCATGCCCTGTGCCCGGAAACGATGACAGGGATAGTGTGAGTTCACCATCCCTGTCATAAATGTTCCGCTCAGGGGCAGGCAGGCGCAAGCGACCACACAACCCGGGGGAAGGCGACTGCCCTATTTGCCGATGATGTTCAGGAACACCTGCGGAAGGAAGCCCACCACCAACGAGCCGGCGATCGAGAGCGCCAACGCGGTGCGCACGGCGCCGCTCATTGCCGGCTGCGTTTCGGCCTCGCCGCTCGGCTCGCGGAAGAACATCGCCACGATAAGGCCAAGATAGAACCAGGCCGAGATAACCGACGCAACCACGCCCACGATGGCAAGCCATGTAAGGCCACCCTGCACGGCGGCGGTAAAGATGTAGTACTTGCCGAAGAAGCCGGCGAACGGCGGGATACCGGTAAGCGAGAACATGAAGATTGCCATGATGATCGCCACGCCCGGACGCCGACGCCCAAGCCCGCGATAATCCTCGATGGTCAGGTGGCCGCCGTTCTCGCGTTCCAGCATGCCAACCACGGCGAACGCGCCGATCTGCATGAACAGATAGGCGGCCAGGTAATAGGTAATGCCGCTCCAGCCGGTGGGGTTTGCCGCCGCCAGGCCGATAAGCATGTAGCCGGCGTGCGCGATCGAGGAGTACGCCAGCATGCGCTTGATGTTCTGTTGCGCGATCGCGGTGATGTTGCCCAGCAGCATCGAGCCCACCGCCAGAATCGCCAGCACCCAGCGCAACTGGATAAGCCCTGCCGCGCCGCTGGTTGAGACCGGGATCATCAAGCCCACGAACCCGGCGAACGCCGCGGCCTTGCCCGCCGTGCTCATGAAACCGGTGACCACCGTTGGCGAGCCCTCGTACACATCGGGCGCCCACTGATGGAACGGGAAGGCCGCAACCTTGAAGCCAAGACCCACGATCAAAAGGCCCATGCCGGTCCAGAACAGCGTTGGGAACTCCGTGGTGGCCGCCGCGCTGAAGATTGCCTTGTAGCCCGTGTCGCCAACCGCGCCGTACACCAGGGCAATGCCGTACAGCAGGAATCCGGAAGCAAACGCGCCCAGCAGGAAGTACTTCATCGCGGCCTCGTTCGAGCCAAGCTGCTGGCGCAGCAGACCGGCCAGCACGTAGAATGCGATGGACATCACCTCCAGGCCCACGAAGAGAATCATCAGATCCGAGGCATGCGCCATCAGCATCATGCCCGCGATCGACATCATCAGCAGGGTGTAGAACTCGTCGAACATCCCCCCCATGCGGCGCAGATAATCGCCGGAGAGAAGTACGGCGATGATGCCGGCACCGCAGAAGATCAGGTCGTAGATCACCGTCATGCCGCCAGTGTGGATCATCCCGCCGAATCCGTCGAGCGACGAACCCCAGCCGGGCACGCCGCCGGCAATCGGCAGGATCACGGTCAGTATCGCGATCAGCAGGCCGATCACCGAAATCGAGGCACACAGGCGCGTGCTATGCTTCACCAGGGCATCGGCGAGCATCACCGCCAACGCCATGGCGCTGACGATCGAAATTGGAAGGGCTGCAAGAAAGTCTGTTGTGCTCATGAAGCGCGTATGATGTCCGGCGCCTGCGCGCTCGGTAAGTACGTACGAAAAGTTTCGATGTCGATCGGCACGGCTGCCGATTACCGCCCGGCCGGCGCCGGGTTGGACTGCGGCGGGGCCTGCTGGATCTGCGGCTTGCCCTGCGGTTGCACCTGCACCTGCGGTTGAACCTGGATCTGCGGGTTTGCGCCCACCGGCTGGTTGCTCTGCTCGGCGCCCGTCTTGGCAACCGGCACCACGGTTGTGGTATCCTTCCCCATGCGCAGATTCACCAATGCCGCGTAGCGGTTATTCCCCTTCAACTGTTCCACAACGCCCACCACCGCCCGCGACGACGACTCGGTAACGCTCAGGAAGGTATCCGGATGGAAGCCGATCCAGATACAGAACACGACCATCGGAACCAGCAGGCCGGTCTCCAGGCCGCTCAGATCCTTCAGGTGCGAGTTCTCCGGGTTGGAAAGCGGCCCGAAGAACATGCGCTGGAACAGGATAAGCAGATACACGGCCGCCAGGATCACGCCGGAACCGGCAATAACCGCGAACCACGGCGTGGACAGATGCGTGGAAATGTACGCGCCCACCAGCGTAAGGTATTCGCCCACGAAGCCGTTAAGGCCCGGAAGCCCCACCGAGGCGAACACCGCCAACGCGAAGAACACCGCGTACACCGGCATGGACTTGGCCAGGCCGCCGAACTCGGACATCTGGCGTGTGTGGCGGCGTTCGTAGATGTAGCCAACCAGCAGGAACAGCATGCCCGTGGAAAGCCCGTGGTTCACCATCTGAAGGATCGCGCCCTGCACGCCTTCGGTGGTCATCGAGAAGATGCCCAGCACCACGAACCCAAGGTGGGCAACCGAGGAATACGCCACCAGCTTCTTCACGTCGGTCTGCACCATCGCCAGCAATGCGCCGTAGATGATGCCGATAACCGCAAGCACGGAGATGGCGTCGGCGTAATACAGCGAGGCCTGCGGGAACAACTGAAGGTTGAAGCGGATAAGGCCATAGGTGCCCATCTTGAGCATCACCGCGGCCAGGATCACCGAGCCGGCCGTTGGGGCCTGCGTATGGGCGTCCGGCAGCCACGTATGCAGCGGGAACAGCGGCACCTTGATGCAGAACGAAAGCGCGAACGCCAGGAACAACCAGCGCTGCAGTTCCATCGGGATCGATGGGCCAACCTTCATCAGCTTCATCAGATCGGTGGTGAACGCGCCGCCGTTATCGGCCGCGAACTGCCCCAGCCACACGATGGCAACCAGCATCAGCAACGAGCCGGCCATCGTGTACAGGAAGAACTTCATCGCCGCGTAGATCCTGTCCTTGCCGCCCCAGATGCCGATCAGGAAGTACATCGGGATCAGCACCACTTCCCAAAAGATGTAGAACACGAACGTGTCGAGCGAGGCGAACACGCCGATCAGCCCGAACTCCAGAATCAGGAGCATCACGTAATACAGCTTCTCGCGATCGCGCACCGGCCCCCAGCTCGAGAGGATGGCGATCGGCATGATGAACGTGGTGAGAAGCACCAGCAGCACGGACATGCCGTCCACCCCGAACCGGAACCCGATGTCCAGCGAGGAAATCCATGGCGCGTTGGTGACGAACTGGAAGCCGGGGTTGGCCTTGTCGAAGCCCAGCCACAGCGCGAACGACACCAGGAACGTAACGATGGAACCGCCCGCCGCGATATATCGGTGCATTGATGTGTTCCGCGAGGGAACCAGCATCAGAACCAGCGCGAACAGGAGCGGGATGAACAGCGTAAGAAGAAGAACCATTGATCGACGATTTCTTTGATCGAGCGAAAAGGTTTGACGTGCGATGTTCCCCCTGCGGGGAACTCAATCGTTGGCGCCCGTCTCGAAGGCCGCGAGGTTATCTGGCACGGGCCGTTTGATGGAAGATGCGCGAAAGATCCAGTAGGCGAGCCCGGGCGCCGCGGGCACGCCTGTACGGCGTATCGCCCCCGCCGGTAACAACCAGGCGGCCATCGGCCCGGAATCGCAGCGCGCCGTCCATCGGCGTGAAGCCATCCCACGGAGGGCTTCCCCACGCATACGGAAGGCCGTTGGAGCGAAACATGTCAACCTCGGCGGCATCACGCAACGGAGGCGGGCCGGGAACGCGAGCCTGCAACACGGCGATTGTGTCGCGTTGGGTATCCCACGCCAGCACATGCATCGCCGACAGGCCATCTTCGGCGCCAACAAGGGCCACGTAGCGCCCATCACAACGGGACACAGCGGCCAGGGCATAACGCCCGGCAAGCGCCGTGCTGCGCGTGATGGCGCCGGTTGCGGCATTCACGAACGCCAGCGCCCGCAACGGAAGCCATGCCCCCATCTGGAACGCCCCGCCCAGCAGGTATCGCCGCCCCAGCGAGTCGTGGCCCAGCAGATGCCATGCACCGGCAAGCGTGTCGGCGGAAATCACGGCCGAATCGGCGGCGCGAATCAGCCGCACCAGCGTGCTTCCGGCATCGCCGTCGTGCCGTGGGGACCGCAGCAATCGTATGTCAAGCGTTGTGTCGGCGAACGTCAACGCCGGCATGCACATGGCAAGCACCACGGCCAGCGCCGTGGCGCGCGCACGCGCTACTTCAGCAGCAGCCACGCCAACACGCCAACGATGCCGGCAACGAACACCATGGCATAGTTCTGCGCCACACCGGACTGCAACAGCCGCAATCCCCTGGCGACCGCGGCGGTAAGGCGGCCGGAGCCGTTGATGGTGCCGTCGATCATGCCAACGTCCACGAAGCGGTGCAGGAACGTGCGCGAGATCACCTGCGTGGGCACTACCACGAACATCTCGTAGATGTTATCGACGTACCACTTGTTCCACAGCAGCTTGTAGGCGCCCTTCATCGATCCGGCGATCTTGTCGGCGCTGCCCGGACGCTGGATATAGATACGGCGCGCGACCAGGATGCCGATCACCGCGATGGCGAACGAGGTTGCCATCAGGATAACCTCGGTGGAATGCCATGATTCGCCCTCAACCAACGAATACTTGGTGTAGGCCTGCTCGAACACGGGCTCGAGCCACGAATGCAGCACATTGGCATGTTCGCCGAACACGCTGGGCAGGCCCAGGAAACCGCCGGCAATCGAAAGCACGGCGAGGATCCAGAGCGGAATGGTCATCGAGGCCGGCGACTCGTGCGGATGCACGTGATGATGGTCGAACCGCTCGGGGCCGTCGAACGTGAGATACACCGAGCGGAACATGTAGAACGCCGTGCAGAACGCCGCCAGCGCGCCAAACAGCCACAGCACCCAACTGCCGCTTGCGAAGGCATGGAACAGGATCTCGTCCTTGGAGAAGAAGCCGCTCAACGGCGCGATGCCGGCAATGGCCAGCGCGCCGATCACATAGGTTTTGTACGTGCTCGGCATGTACTTCTTCAGGCCGCCCATCTTCTGCATGTCCTGTTCGTCGTGCATGCCGTGGATCACCGAGCCGGAGCCCAGGAACAGCAACGCCTTGAAGAACGCATGGGTCATCACATGGAACACCGCGGCGGTGAACGCGCCCACGCCCAGCGCAACAAACATGAACCCGAGCTGCGAGACCGTGGAATAGGCCAGCACCTTCTTGATATCGTTCTGCACCAGACCCACGGTGGCCGCAATCAGCGCCGTGGTGATCGCAACACCCGTGATCACGGCCATCGTTGTTGGCGACAGCGTGAACAGCAGCGCGTTGCGGCTCAGCAGGAAGATGCCGGAGGTCACCATCGTGGCGGCGTGGATCAGCGCCGAAACAGGCGTTGGGCCGGCCATGGCGTCCGGCAGCCACACACCCAGCGGGATCTGCGCGGACTTGCCGCAGGCGCCCAGGAACAGGCACAGCGTTGCGATCGTGATGGCGGTGTTGGCGCCCGGCTGCAGCACCACTGCCTGATCGGCGATGCCCTGATAGGTAAGCGTGTGGAACTGCGTGTAGAGAATGAACATGCCCACAAGCATGCCCAGGTCGCCGATGCGGTTCATCACGAACGCCTTCTTGGCAGCGTCGCCGGTCCAGGTGATGCCCACCCCCTCGAACTTCCGCTCGTACCAGAAGCCGATCAGCAGGAACGAACACAGGCCCACGCCCTCCCATCCCAGGAACGTAACCAGGAAGTTATCGGCCAACACCAGATTCAACATCATGAAGATGAAGAGGTTCAGGTAGGCGAAGAACCTGGGGAAACCGGGATCGCCGTGCATGTAGCCGGCGGAATAGAGATGGATAAGCGAACCGATGCCGGTGATGATCAACAGGAAGATCATCGAGAGCTGATCGATCTGATAGCTGAAGCGCACCGAGAAGTCGCCCGTGGTGATCCACGGCGCCAGGTCGACGATGTGACGACGATCGTGCGCCGGCATGCCGAGCATCTCGATGAACATCACCACAGCCAGAACAAACGCGATGCCAACCGCGGAAGTCCCAATGGCGGCAATCGTCCCCTCCGAACGAATCTTCTTACCGAAGAGACCGTTGATGACGAACCCGGCCAAAGGCAGCAGCAGGACAAACGGGAGTAGCGTTGAGATCATGCTAGAGTTGTCGAAAGAACAGGGCTATTGCCGGGCCGCCTGGCCGCGCGCGCGGCATTCGGAAACCTGAGGACGCGCCGGGCCGCCGGGGCCGGCGCCGCACGGATGCCGATCGCTCGGCGCCGTGGTGCGCGGCGTTGCCGCCGCCGGCTTCACCTTACTCGGCGTAGACAAACGTTGCCTTCTCGAACGGAAGTTCGATGTCGGCGAAGCGAAGCGAAAGATCTTCGTCCACGATCAACATGGAGTTGCGGGTAACCTTGATCCAGTCGGACTTGACACCGGTAAACGGTTCCGACGAGATCACGATCGCCTCGGCCTGCCCCTCGTCCGGCACCATGTAGCAACGGTCATCGGTACACCGATATTCCTTGCCGAACATGTAGTACAACGAGGCCGGCTGCACCCTCGGGTTGGTGGTGTATCGCGTTGCGATCACCGACTTGCCGTTGGATACACAGAGATTGAGATAGGAGTGCTCGCGCACGTCGTGCTCGAACAACAGGCGGTTGAAATCGTTGAACATGCCGAACATCGCGTCGACCATTTCATCGGTCGACACCGGCCCCTTCGGATCGCGCAGGTTGTTCAGGAACAGCCCGAACAGATGCTCCGAATCGGTGGAACCCTGAACGGCATCGTAGGCCTCGTCGTTCAGCTCGCGAAGCAACGCGCGCCGAATCGTCCGGAACCCCTGCACCATGCCGTTGTGCATCCAGGTAAGCTTGCCGTACACAAACGTGTGGCAGTTGATCTCCTCCACCGTCGAACCTGGCGTTGCCGCGCGGATATGCGCGAAAAACATGTTCGTGCGAATCTTGCGTGCCAGGAAGCGCAGGTTCTGATCGCTCCAGGCCGGATGCACCGACCGGAACTGGCAGGGCTCGTCGTCCAGCGAGAAATCGTACCAGCTTACGCCGAAACCGTCGCCGTTGATCGGAATCGACATTTCCTGCGCGCCGAGCGATTGGCGCTCGATCAACGAATGGGTTGGACGATACAGCAGATCGTCCGCGAGAACCGGCTTACCGACGTATGTGAGGAATCGACACATAATCAGCCTGGTACAGATGCCCGTGAACCGGATCAAGCGCGAGCGACACTTGTCCGGAATATGACCGCACGCCAACGTTGTACACGGCGCCAGGGAACGCGCCGCACTTTAGCTCGCGAATATACGCACGCGGCCTGCAATATAATCCGATGAAGATCGACGTGTTTCCCTTGATTCACGCGATAGCAGCCACCACGCTGTCACGGGCAGCCCGCCTCCCCGCTGTCAGGTATCGGCACCAGGGGCCGCGAACACGCTGTCCCAGGCGCCAACAACCGCACGGGCGGCCTCAGGCAACGTGTGCGTCACCCCGCTTTCCGCCGCTATCGAGGTAACCCTGTATTCGGCGATGCCGCACGGGACAATCGCATCGAAGCGGGCAAGATCGGTGGTAACGTTCAACGCGAACCCGTGCATCGTGGTCCAGCGCGAGGCGCGCACGCCGATGGCGCACACCTTGCGGTCATCGCACCATACACCGCTCATCCCGGCACGCCGTCCGCCAACAAGGCCGTAGCCGGCGATCGCCCGTATGATAAGCTCCTCCACCGAACGCATGTACCAGCCCAGATCCTCACGGAAGTCGGCAAGGCGGATGATCGGATACCCAACCAACTGCCCCGGCCCGTGATAGGTTACGTCGCCGCCGCGATCGACATCGAACACCTGGTATCCGTTGGCCTCCAGCAGCTCGCGCGACATCAGCAGATTGTTGTCGTTGCGCGCGTTCCGGCCCAGCGTGATCACGTCCGGATGTTCGCACAGCAGAAACGTGTTCGCGCGCTCGCCGGCAAGCACCTGCTCGAACACCTGGCGCTGGATATCCCACGCGCTGGCGTAATCAACGCGGCCAAGCCACAGGGCTTCCACCGATTCGGCCAACGTGGTCAGGTTCTCCCCCTGCGCGGCAACCAACGCGGCAACACGATCGGCATCGCCGCCGGCCGCGGTGGCATCCATGGTCCTCGATTCGTTTTCCACAGCCGTCACCATGTACGGGTTCACAACGTTCAACCGCGAAACCGCGCGGAATGCGGGCAATCCGGCGTGCCTGCCGCCGAATCACGTACCGGTTGTCGTAACCGAGCGGGGCGCCCAGAAGGCGCCCCGCTTCGTGTGTACCGGTGTTCGATCAGATGTTCACGGCCTCGCCGTAGGCGTCGGCCGCGGCCTCCATCACCGCTTCGGAAAGCGTCGGATGGGCGTGGATCGTCTGCATCAGCGTTTCGGCGGTAGCCTCGGCGGCAATCGCCGTGCAGATCTCGGCGATCATCTCCGTTGCCTCAACACCAACGATGTGCCCGCCCAGGATCTCGCCGTACTTGGCGTCGATCACCAGCTTCACGAAGCCGTCGGTCTCGCCGATCGCGCGCGCCTTGCCGCTGGCCTTGAACGGGAATCGACCGATCTTCACCTCGTAGCCCATCTCGCGGGCCTTGGCCTCGGTAAGGCCCACCGACGCAACCTGTGGCTGGCAATACGTGCAGCCCGGGATGGTCCGGTAATTGATGCCGTGCGTGGCGTGGCCGGCAATGTGCTCGGCGGCCACCACGCCCTCGTGCGAGGCCTTGTGCGCAAGCCACGGCGCGCCGGCAACGTCGCCGATGGCGTAAATGCCCGGCACGTTGGTACGCAGGTACTCGTCCACCTTGATCCAGCCGCGCTCCATCGTCACGCCCAGCCCCTCAAGGCCCAGGTTTTCCGTGTTGCCAACAACACCAACGGCGTTCAGCGCGATATCGGCGGTCAACGTCTTCTCCTGTCCCGTCTTGTCCTGGATCAACACTTACACCCCGTAGCCAACCGTACGTGCCGAAAGCACCTTCGTCTCGGTCAGCACGTCAACCTTGCGCTTGCGGAAGGCGCGCTCCAGCTCCTTGGAACAGTCCGCATCCTCAACCGGCACGATGCGCGGCTGCATCTCGATGATGGTGACCTTGGTTCCGAACGCATTGTAGAAATACGCGAACTCCACGCCGATCGCGCCGGCGCCGATCACGATCATCGACTTCGGGATCTCGTTCTGCAGCATGGCCTCGGTGGAGGTAATCACGCGCTTGAAATCCACATCGATGCCCGGGAACATGCGCGGGCGGGCGCCGGTGGCAATCATGATGGCGCGCGCGCTCAGCGTTTCGGTGACCTTGCCGTCCTTGTCGCGCACCTCAACCGTGCCCGGCTTCGGGATGAACCCGTTGCCGTTGAACACCGTAACGGCATTCTTCTTCATCAGGAATCCCACGCCGGAGGAGTTGACGTCGGCCACCTCGCGGCTGCGGGCAATCACGCGCGGGAAATCCACGGCCACCTTGTCGATGGTGAACCCGAAATCGGCCGCGTGATTCAGGAAGTGCATGTGCTCCGCGTTCTTCAGCAGAGCCTTGGTTGGGATGCAGCCCCAGTTCAAACAGACACCGCCCAGGCGGTCACGTTCCACAATCGCCGTCTTCAGCCCAAGCTGGTGGGCACGAATGGCGGCGGTGTACCCGCCCGGCCCGCTACCGATAACAATCAGGTCAAAGTTCTGGTCTGCCATTGGGATTCGTTCGGTTCAGGATTGAGATGAAGCGGACACTGGCTGGCTGTTTCGGACGGGCGTTGGGAATCACAGCCCGGCTTCCGCCATGGTCGCGCGCTGCTCGGGCTGCTTGGTTGATTGGCGCTGCCCGCGAGAGGAATCAAAGTTACTGAAGGGGCCGTGGCACGCAAAGCAGCAGGGCCACGGTGTTACAGTTTGAGTACAACCGCGCCGGGCGCCAGCATGCAGCAGCGGCCTGGCCCGACCTCGGGGCACAGCTCACAGCGCGCGCAACGGCGCACGCCCTACTCCTTCACCGCCCCGGCGGTCATGCCCTGGATGATCTGCCGCTGGAAGATGATGAACAGCAGAATCACCGGCAGCGCCGAGATACTGGCGCCGGCCATAAGATGGCCCCAGTCGATGGACTGGTTCCCCAGATACGCCGCAAGGCCCACCGTCAGCGTTCGCCGGCTATCCTTGTTGGCGAACAGGAACGGGTACAGGAACGTGTTCCAGGTGGTCAGGAACTGGTACACCGCCAGCACCACCAGCATCGGGCGCGATAGCGGCATCACCACGCGGAACAGGATGCGCCAGTCGCCGGCGCCGTCGATACGGGCGGCGTCCTCGATTTCCTGCGGCAGGTTCTGGATGTACTGCCGCATCAGGAAGATGCCGAACGGCGTCACCAGCGATGGCACGATCAGCGCCCAATAGGTATCGATCCAGCCGAACGTGACGATCAGCCGGTACAACGGAATCATCACCACCTGCGGCGGCACCATCAACATGGCCACCACGGTGAACAGCCAGAACCCGCGCACCGGCAATCGGCGCCGCGCCAGCGCATACCCCACCATCGTGCAGAACAGCACGTTGCCCACGGTGACCGCCGTGGACACCAGCATCGAGTTCAGGAAGTAAATCCCGAAGGAGTTCAGCGAGAGAACATCGACATAGTTGTCCAGCGTGAACGGTCCGGCCAGCATCGGCAGAAACGATGACAGATCCGGATTCTGCGAGCGCAGCGAGATCACCACCATCCAGACAAGCGGAAACAGCATACCCGCCAGCACGGCCAGAAGCACGAGATGGAGAACCACGCGCGCCGGACGAATCGGTTGCTTAACGATAAAGGCCATGCTGCTGGAAATAATGAATCACGTCATCAGGACAACGATACCGCACCGATCGGCCGGCCGCGACCCGCTCGCGGATGTCGGTGGAGGATATCTCAACAAGCGGAGCCGCAACGGCGATCACCGGCACACCGGGCAACACCTCCGCCGGCAATACAACACCGGGCCGCGCCACCGCGACGATGCCCGCCATCGCCGCGATATCGTGCGGACGGCGCCAGCCGGGAAAGTCGCGCACGGCATCGGCGCCAAGCATGAGGCGCAGCCTGGCCGCAGGCAGCGCCGCGCGCAGCCAGGCAAGCGTATCAACCGTGTAGCTGATGCTGCCGGCATCCAGTTCGTGACGCGACATCACGAATCGCGGATTGCCGGCGATCGCCAGCTCAACCATCGCAGCGCGGTGCGCGGCCGGCGTAATCGCGCGGCCGTTCATCTTGTGCGGCGGCCGGTACGCGGGCATGAACAGCACCACATCGGCGCCAAGCTGCTCGGCCGCGCATTCGGCCAGCAGCAGGTGCGCGTTGTGGATGGGGTCGAACGTGCCGCCGAACAGGATCACCGAATCGGCATCGCGCAGGATCGCTGGCAGCTCGGCGCTCGCGTTCATGCGCCGGCCTCATCGCCCGGAGCGGGCAACGCAATACCCGCGGTGACCGTTTCCAGCACGCCCATCGTGCGCCCGTCGGGCGCCAGCCGGGAGCGTTCGGCAAGCAGCCGCGCAAGCGATTCGGCGTCGTCCACATCGTACCACATCGGAAGCTCCTCCACTGCCAGGCCCGCCACCTGCGCGGCGGCAAGCAGCGCACCGCACAGCGCGGGCGTGCTGTACGGCATACCGCGCAACAGCTCGGGCCGCAGGCCGCTGGTGGCCAGCAAATAATATCCTCCATCCTCGGCCGGGCCAATCACCGCGTCGTTGCTATCCAGCACCTCGAACGCTGCCTTCACGTACTCGCCGGGCAGGGTTGGATGGTCGGTCCCGATCGCGCAGGCGCGAGGGCACCCGTCGGCGACGGCCTCGGCGAACGCCGATTCCAGCCGATCGCCCAGTGTGCCGGGATGCTGGGGCCTGATCAACCATCCCGCCGCCCCCTCGCGGGTATCGCCAAGCAACTCGCGCATCGCATCGATATCGTCCGCGTTGGCCACGTACAACACCGGCTGGATGCCATCGGCGCGGAATCCGGCGTATTGGTCCAGCGCATCCAGCAGGAAGGCACGGTACAGCGCGCAAGCGCCCTCGGGTGTCAACGGCGGCACAAGCCGCGTTTTCACCTGGCCGGCTCGCGGGTACTTCGCGAAGACCATCAGGCGTTGGTTGAAAACCGCGCTCACGATAAAAAGCGGAGGAGTGTGAATCCCGGCAGCAGCCGCTGCCACGGGCGTGCAGGGCCACGGCTCATGGTTCGGTGGGGGATTGGTTTGTATCGGCCCGATGCGCATCGCCCGTGCCGGCCGCATTGCCGGCCGAGTCGCCGCCGGGCGTATTGCCGCGACCTTCACCGGAGGCCGAATCATGCGGCACATCCGTTGAGCCTTCGGCCCGCGATCCGCCCGCTGGCGCTGCACCAGCGGATGCGTGGCGCTCGCGCTGCTTTCCGGGCTCGTCGGTCCGGCGTGATTCCTTCGGCCGCCCCCCGTGCTGGCGTGCATCGTTGCCACGCTGGCGCGAACGGTCGGCGCCGCCGGCAGCGGATCGTTCGCCGGCAACGGGTTCGGCCACCGCGCGCGCTCCACTGCGCAGCTCGTGAAGCTCCACCAACGTCATCGATTCCCACTCGTCGGTTGCCGCATGGTGCAGGAAGATGATGTCGCGGAAGATGTCGATCTTCTGCACCCTCCCCTCACCCTTGGCCGTGCGCACCGTCGACTCCAGCGGCGGAAAGCGCTTCAGACCGTTCACATACGAATCCAACTCGTACAGCAGGCAGCACTTCAATCGCCCGCACTGGCCCGACAGTTTTGTTGGATTAAGCTGAAGGCTCTGCGTCTTTGCGTGGTCCAGCGTGATATGCTCGTAGCGCCCAAGATGTGTTGTGCAGCATAGCTCGCGCCCACAGATCCCGACACCCCCGATACGCTTGGCTTCGTCGCGCACGGCGATCTGGCGGAGCTCGATCCGTGTCCGGAAAATCGAAGCAAGGTCACGCACCAGCTCGCGGAAATCAACACGCCCTTCGGCCGTGAAGTAAAACGTTATCCTGTGATGGTCGAACTGCCACTCGGCGTCCACAAGCTTCATCGGCAGGGCGAATGCCTCGATCCGCGCGCGGCATACGCGCATGGCCTCGAGTTCCGAGGCCCGGTTGCGATTGTGCCGCTCGGCATCCTGCACCGACGCCTTGCGCAGCAACGCCGAAAGCGGCTCGCCGCCCAACTGCTTGGCTTTACGTTTGGCATGCACCAACGAGCCGGTCATCGAAACAAAGCCGGCATCGGTGCCGCGTTCGCTGTCGACAAGCACAAGATCGTTCACGCGCAGCGGCAACTCCGGGTCGGGCACCACAACGAACTCCCGACGTGCGCCCTTGTACTGCACCTCGATAACGCGACGATCGTCCTCGTACACATAATCGCGCACAACCAGATCAACCAACGAGCCCACGCCGCAGCCGCCGGTGCCGCAGCCGCCCGATCCGCAGTTGCCATCCGAGCCACAGCCGGCGGAGCATTTGGATTCGCGCCCGCGCAACGTTGGCGACACCATCTGCTCGGCAAGATTCGTGGCTTCGCCGGCATTGGCCCAGGCCCGATCCACCGCGCGCCGATAGCCCTCGCGCGGTACCGCGGCCTCGTGGCCCGTATCGGCGCTACCGTGATCGGCGCTACCGTGATCGGCGTGACTGTGATCGGCGTGATCGTGCATCGTCCCCTGGCCGCCACCAGTGCCATCATCATTATCGTGCCCGCCAGACGCGGCCATGTCACCACGCGATGGGTTCGCGGATCCTTCGGGATATATATCTGCTTGCATCGAGGCAATGCTACTGCGTGGATGGGGTCCCGATGCGGCACCGGCATCAAGCCCGGCGCCGTTCGTGTGTGCCGGAGATAGCCTACGCAACGCGCGAAAGAGTCGTGCTTTGATAACACGCCTCTTCCAGACGCAAAGCCAGTACCGTGAACACCAGGGGAATCTGCGCATTGCCGCGAATGGCGCGGATGCTTGTCTCCACTGCCGCGATCATGCGGTCAAGCGGGGCGTGCGCAAATCTAGTATCGAAGCTCTGAATATCGCTCAACTGATCCTGATTCACCACCATCTGTTCCGAGCCGGTAAGCCTGTACACCAGAACGTCGCGCATCCACAGCGCAAGCAGCACAAGCACGCGCTCGCAGTGAACGCGGTCGGCGCCGCCGGCCAGGCGCTCGATCTCGGCGTGCAGCGCCACCGGACTCCGCCGCAGCGAAGTGCGGAAGAACGACACAACATCGCCGCGCAACTGGTTCAGATCGCCGGAAAGCAGCTCCACCGCCCGGCTGTAGCTGCCACCTGCCAGCTTGGAAAGCAACGAAGCCGTGGTGCGGTCGGTGCCGGTACGCTCGGCCAGCGCACGGGCGATCTCGTCGTCGGTGAGCTGGTCGAACCGGATCTCCTGGCAACGCGACAGGATCGTGGGCAGCAGGCGTTCGCGCTGCGATGAGGTCAGGATCAGCAACGTGTTCGGGGCCGGCTCCTCCAGCGTCTTCAGGAACGCGTTGGCGGCCTCCTCCCCCATCTGATGCGCTTCGCTTACGATAACGATGCGCCATCCTTCCTCGGTCGCCGCGAAGCCGATATCGCGTTTGACTTCGCGGATGGAGGAGATCTTGATCTGGTTGGCCCTGGGGATCGTGATGTTGTGGTACGGGTCGGCCGCCTTCACGGCAATCTGTTCCTGAATCAACGTAATCTCGCCGTCGCTCAGCTTCAGCATGGCCGAATCACCCCGGCTGTCCTCACCCTTGCCGCTTGGCAGCGCGAACACGAACCGCACGTTCGCATTCTGCAAATGCGCCACCGTTGTGCATCCATGGCATGCGCCACAGGCAACGGTGCGACCCTCCAACGGCGCCTGGCACCGCAGCACCTTGGCAATCTCGATGGCAACCGCATCCTTGCCGATCCCTTCCTGCCCGGTGAACAGCCACGCATGCGGCACCCGCGACGCCGCAAGCGCGGCGCGCACGATGCCCTTGGCACGGCGTTGACCGATGATAGCTTCCCACGACATGAGCCAGTCCGGATACGATAATGGACAGACGGTAGCCACCCCAGCCCCGCGCAATGCGGGCAGAAACCGATGGTGGTTGGGTTGTAGATGGCGCAATGTATCGAAGAACCTTCGAGGGTGCAATCACAAGGCTGAACAGCCGGCGGGATATCTCCGGCCGGCCGATGCCTCGCGGCACGATAAACCCGGCGGCGATTGTAGGATCAGAGACGCCGTTGACGGAAATTGTGGGGCGCCTGTATCGGCATCCCAACAAACGCGTCCGCTTCCGTCGATCGCGCCAAACCGGAACTTTCAATGCCAGCGCCATTTGCCATATCCCAGCGATGCCGCCTTGCCATCATTCTGGCGGCGGTCGCAACAGCCACGGCCAACGCACAGCCGGCCGCAACTGTTCGCGCCCTGCTTGATGACGCCGCCGCACGGTTCAACATTCCGCCCGCAATACTGTACGGCGTAGCGTTCACCGAATCGCGCTGGCACAACCTGCCCGCCGACTCGCTGCCGGGCGCCTGCACGGGCATGCCGCCTGCAATCGGCATCATGGGTTTGCACGACGACGCTTACTTCGGCCATTCGCTTGGGGCGGGTTCGGCCATCGGCATTTCCGAGCGCCAGGCGCGCCAGGACATGCAGGCCAATATCCTGTGCGGCGCGTATCATCTTGCGGCATTGTTCAACGGCACAAACCGCGATGCGCTGGAGCAGTGGATACCGGCCATCGGACGCTACTCCGGCATCCCCGATTCGCAACCGGGGCTGCAGTTGCTGTACACCGAGGGCGTGTTCGCACTGCTGAAACGTGGCTGGTACGCCGGCGATCAGTTCATCGCGCCCGTATCCACGCCAACCATCAACCGGGCAAGCCTTGTTGATGGGCTGGGCGCGCTGGGCATAACGCCCGCCGGCGCGGCGGACTATCCCAACGCACAGTGGAACCCCAGCCCGAACTATTCCTCCCGCTCCGGGACGGCGGTAAGCGCCATCACCATTCACGACACCGAGGGCAATTTCGCCGGCTCGCTTTCGTGGCTGGTGTCAACCGAGTCGCAGGCATCGGCGCACTACATGATCCGGTCGGTTGACGGCTTCACGGTGCAGATGGTGCGCGAGTCCGACAAGGCATGGCATGTGCGCACGGAAAACCCGTACACGATCGGCATCGAGCACGAGGGATATGTAGCCCGCCCGGAGTACTTCACGCCCGATCTGTATCGCGCATCGGCCGACCTGGTTCGCTTCCTCGCCGATCGCTACAACGTGCCGCTTGCCCGCACCCACATCAAGGGGCATCTGGATTTCCCGAACAATACACACACCGATCCCGGCGGATGGTGGGATTGGCCGGCGTTCTACCGTCTGGTTGCCCGCCAGCCCGCGATGCGCGTTGTGATGGATCCGTTCGAGGACAACGTTGTTGGATGGTGGCAACCACAGATGAGCGGCTCAACGGTGAACATCGACTCCGCGGTCACGGCATTCGCCATTGCCACCTCGGCCGGCACGGGCAACAGCAACGCCGGCAGGATCACCTACGGCTTCAACACCGCATCCGGTGGCGTGGTCCGCGTGTTCCGCAGTGGCCACGGCAATACAACCGACGGGCTGCTCAACGTTGGCACCAGCGGAGTGGTAACGCTTGCGGTGCGCGGCGATAGCAGCGGCAACATGCTGGAACTGTGGTTCTACGATGCCGCCAAGAAGAATGTGCCGGTTGCGCTGGGACCGATTTCATGGTCCGGGTGGCGTACGGTGTATGCCCCGGTTGGCGGCCTGGTCGGCAGCGGACCGTTCCGTCTGCATTCGGTCGTGATAGCGCAGGCACGCGGCGGAGCACGAAGCGGCGCAATCGATGTGGACGAGCTTGCCCACGTAACGGGCATGCTGTTGGTGCCCGGTGAACACGGCGGCCCTGCCGGGCCGCTGCCGATGCGCCTGGCGCTCGCGGCCCAGGCCACAACGCCGGCGTCATGGCGCCCCGGAGCACCCTGCCAACTGTACACGGCAGCGGGTGAGCGCATTGCCGGCGTTCGCAATGTTGGCGCCGGACCCGTTGGCTCGTGGATCGGCACCGGCGTGTACGTTCTGCAATTGGAGCACGCAACGTACCTTCTGATGATTCACTGAATACCCCATCAACCCCAACCGCACCCGCGCGGGCGGATCGGCCTGCCCCATGGCGTGGGCAGGCGTATCGAACGCAACACAGCATGAACACACTTGCGCACGACATACTGGACCTTGCCCTGCAGGCTGCAACCGAAGCGGGCAAGATCACCCTGCAGTATTACCAGACCGATACGTTTGCAACCGAGATCAAGCAGGATCAATCCCCGGTCACCATCGCCGACAAACGCGCCGAGGAGCATATCGTTGCCCGCATTCGCGCGCGATATCCTGACCACGCCATTCTGGGCGAGGAATCCGGCGAAACCGCGGGCAGCGCTGGCGTCACGTGGATACTGGACCCCATCGACGGCACGAAGACGTTTATCTGCGGAGTGCCGTTCTACGGCGTGTTGATCGGCGTGGAGATCGCCGGCCGCGTGGATGTGGGTGTGGCGCACTTCCCAGCCCTGAACGAGACCTACTACGCCGTTCGCGGCGGCGGCAGCTTCTGCAACGGCCGGCGGATACATGTATCACAGGCCGGGACGCTGGCCGAAGCGGTTGTGCTCACCACCGACACACGCGCCTTCGCGAAACAGCCGGCAATGGCCGAAGCGCACCGCGTGATGATGGAGGGCGCGAAGCTGTATCGTACCTGGGGCGACTGCTACGGTCACATGCTGGTGGCCTCCGGGCGGGCGGAGATCATGCTCGACGCCAAGATGAGCCCGTGGGATGCGGCCGCGCTGCTGCCGATTGTTGAGGAGGCCGGCGGCGTGTTTACCGACTGGGCCGGCAACGCAACACCACACGGCGGCAGCGCGATATCCACCAACGCGGCCATTCGTCCGTTCGTAACCGGAATCACCAGATGAATGTGCGCCCGGCCGTTGCCGCCGATGTCGCGGCCATCGCGCGTGTTCATGTGGAAGCATGGCAAACCGCCTATCGCGGCATCATCGCCGATGCCTTTCTGGACGCGCTTACCCCCGCCACCCGCGAGCCGATCTGGCATCGCTGGTTTGCCTCGGAGCAATCGGCCACACCCGGACGCGGGCTGCTGGTAGCGGAACTGGATGACGGCAAGGTGGTGGGATTTGTGGCGCATGGGCCGGCGCGTACGCCGCCGGCCGGCTACGATGGTGAGATCTACGCCATCAATCTGGCCTCGGGCGCGCGTGGCCTTGGCCTTGGGCGCGCCATGTTTCAGCAGGCCAAACAAGCGTTGTTCGATGCAGGGTTCGCCGCCGCCTTCGTGTGGGTGCTGACGGCAAACCCAAGTCGTGGATTCTACGAGCATCTTGGCGGTACCCTGCTGGAATCCACGACCGCGGAGATTGGCGACGCCCGGTACGAGGAAGTCTCCTACGGCTGGCGCGCAGCGTGACCAGCGGGCTGACACCCGTCGCACGTCCGCGCCGGCGCATCACGCACGGCGCAACCATCGTTCCAGCAAGGCCTTCTCAGCGGGCGTTGCGTCCGGGTTCTCCACCAGCTCGAACCGTTCGCGCGTTTCCGGCGCCACCACGGCCGTGTACAGCCGGCCTTCGCTTGCGGCCGTCACGGTAAGCTGGGCCAGGCCGGCCAGGCTTCGCATCACAACGTTGTACTGATTGGTTGTGGTAACGCGGATGCCCTGCAGTGCGATCACCTCGTCATCGGCCCCGATGCCGGCGCGTTCGGCCGGCGAATCGCGCACCACCTTCGCAACCTTCAGCCCGCTCTTTGTTTCCTCCACCTGCAACCCCGTCCACTTCACCAGCGGCTCCGGCTGGAAGGCCAGCCCCGCGCCGAACGTGGATGTCCCCGAGGCCTGATTCACTACCTGCCAGCGAAGCCCGACCCGCGATACGATGTCGGCAATCGGCAGCTCGTTGGTGGTATCCAGCCACGGGCGCAGCACAGGCCCTATCTCCAGCCCGACTGCGGCGCCAACAATCGCGATGAACTCCTCCTCGGTAACGCCGATGCCCGGCTCGGCCTGGTAGCGCAGCATCAGCGCGCGCATCCCATCATCCAGCGAACGCGCACCCGAGGTTTCGGCGATGATCCAGAGATCGAGCAGCATGAATATCACGCCGCCCTTCAGATAATAGCTGGGCCAGCGGTTGGTGGAATCCGGCGTGGGCACGTACAGCTTCACCCAGGCAAGGAAGCTGCTGTCCTTGACGGACATAACCGCACGCCCCGGCACGTCCTGCAGGCGCTCCAGATGTTCGGCGCCAAGCGCGGCCAGATACTCCGCGCGCGAGTGGAATCCGCAGCGATAGGCGCTCAGATCATCGTAGTAGCTGGTAACACCTTCGGCCAGCCACAACATGCGGGTTGGGTTCTCGGCGTTGTAGTCGAACGGACCAAGCTCGCGCGGACGAATCCGCTTCACATTCCACAGATGGAAATACTCGTGGCAGAGCAGCACCAGCAGCTTGACAACCTTGCGCCGATCGGTGAACACTTCGCTGTCGAACATGTTCACCGACGACCGCGCGTGCTCCAGCCCACCGTACTGCCCCGGCAACAGGTGGATGATGAACACGTAGCGATCGTACGGCAACGAGCCCCACATCTCGATCGCGTGATCAACAATGCGCGTTGTCTGCTCGGCAAGCCAGTCGGGATCGAAATCGCCAACACCCGTGACAGCCACCTCGTGCATCGCGCCGTGGCGTTCGTACAAGCAACGGTAGTGGTCGCCGATCTCGATTGGCGAATCGGCAAGGATGTCGTAGTTCAACGCGCCCCACACCCCATCGCGCACCGGCGAAAGCGCCGTGGACACCGCGGCCCAGGGATGCTCGATCGCCACGTGGTGGATCTCGCTGGTGCGCCCCTCGACGCTCATCAGGCAGTTGGCCGGGTTGATGAACGCATGCGAGCGGTTCACGTGCGACTGCCGCACCGTACGGATGTTGGCGTAATAGCTGTATCGCAGAACAACCTCGTCGCCGCCGGCCACCACGCGCAGACGGTTCTTGCCCAGCCACTCGGCCGTCAATGCGTTGCCGGCGGCATCCTCGGCGCGAACATCACCCTGGTTTGAAATGAAGTCGCGCACCATGTACGAGCCGGGAATCCAGCTTGGCATCGCCAGTACCAGCTCGGCAACAGTAGTGGCGACGCGCATCTCAACGTTGAACAGGTGCTGTGCCGCCTGTGGGAACGTTATCCTGTAGGTGATGGCCGCGCTGGTGCCAATCAGTTCGTTGTCGCGTTGCTCTATCGTGTAGGACATGTCAGTTCGGAACGTTGATCGCCGGAATCAAGGCTGGGATGGATGCCCGGCATGATAAAATGAGCGGGCTCACATTGGGAATACGGCGTGGGCCGAAACCAGGTGCCGATGTATCTTCCCCGGACACAGCGGGGCTTTCCCCGCGCACGCGGCGCGCGCGTCTGGCGCGCTGTTCGCATTGCAAACCCGGCGAAGCTACTTCCACGGCAGCCTTCGATACAAATGCATCGGCGTGGCGGTTCGTAACCGAACCCCGGCCATCAACCCCTATCTCATGGCCAATCCTCGTCGTCGGCAGGCAACCTCCACATATCGGCAACGCTCACCCGGCGAAGGCGTTGGCAACAGGATTCGCGCGATGCTGGCGCGGCCGGCGGCGCCGGGCGTGCTGCTGATCGCCTGCACGCTTGTTGCCCTGATCGCCGCCAACAGCGCCGCCGCGGACGCTTATGCCGATCTGCTGGCAACACGCTTCAGCATCGGCATTGGCCCATGGGGGCTGGCGAAGCCGCTGTCGCTGTGGATCAACGACGGGCTGATGGCGATCTTCTTTTTCGCCATCGGGCTGGAGATCAAACGCGAACTGCTGGTAGGCCAGCTATCGTCGGTAAAACGCGCCTCGCTGCCAATCCTGGCCGCGGTTGGCGGCATGCTGGTGCCGGCCGCGATTTTTGCCAGCATGAATCACGGCACCCACGGCGCGCATGGTTGGGCCATCCCGATGGCTACCGACATCGCGTTCGCGGTTGGGGTGCTCTCGCTGCTGGGCAACCGGATACCGCCCTCGCTGAAGGTGTTCCTGCTGGCGCTGGCGATCGTGGATGATCTGGGCGCCGTGCTTGTGATCGCCATCTTCTATACCGAAACGATATCGCTTGTTCCACTGGCGATCGCGATCGGCGGATGGCTGGTGGCGATCGGCCTGAACGCCGCGCGATTCCGCGCGCCGGGCTGGTACGCGGTGATCGGCATCGTTGTATGGCTCGGCATGCTGAAATCGGGCGTGCACGCCACCATTGCCGGCGTGTTGATGGGCTTCGCGATCCCCGTGAAGCGCCTGTACGACGGGCCGCGCTGGCTGGAGACATTGCAGGGCTTGACGGACCGGGACCGCACGCTGCTTACGGTACACGAACCGGATTCGCACGAGGAGTTGGGCGCGCGGCAGGAAGTCGTGCATGCGGTTGAGGAAGCCACCGAACGGGCACAGTCGCCGCTGGTGCGCCTGGAGCACGGCCTGGCGCCGTGGATCGCATTCGCCATCATGCCGATCTTCGCCGTCGCCAACGCCGGCGTGCCGATATCCATGGCAACGCTTGGCGCAGCCGCCGCCGACGGCATCACCTGGGGTGTGTTCCTGGGACTGTTCGTGGGCAAGCAGATAGGCGTGTTTCTGTTCAGTTGGCTGGCGGTGCGGCTCAACCTGGGCGAACGCCCGGCTGGCACATCGTGGCGGCAATTGTACGGCGTGGCCATCCTTGCGGGGATCGGCTTCACGATGTCGCTGTTCGTTACCGAGCTGAGCTTCCCGGGCCACGCGGAACTTGCCGACATGGCAAAGATGGCGATCCTTGCCGCCTCCTTCCTGGCCGGCGGCGTGGGATATCTGTGGCTGAGGGCCGTACCGGAACGCGCGGCCGCGCAGGCAGGCTGAGCGGCAGGCCACGGCTTGCACGGCCCCGCACCCGCACACAACACAACGCGCCAATGGCATGGTTGCCATTGGCGCGCGATCATTTGTTGGGAAGCATCAACGTCTGCGTGGGAAGGGACCTCAGGCCGCGATGCCCATCAGCACTTCCACGGCCAGCACGCAATCCCAGGCGCGCTCCACATCGCCCTTGCGCAGCAACAACTGCGCCACGCGATGCAGTTCGATCTCCATCTCCAGCGGACTCTCCCCTTCGTGGATACGCGCCGCCAGCATTTCCAGCGCACGGTCGGTATTCCCCACACGCATCTCCAACTCGAAATTATCCGGCACCAACGCCGGCACCGCATCCAGCTTCTCGCTCCAGAACGTGCGCACCACATCGGTATCGGGCAGCATCTCCACGCCAGCGAGCTTGGCCAGCTCGTTACCGGTAAGCACGCGGCTGGTGCGCACACGCTCCGGCAACTGATCGAACCCGATCCCCGGCTTGGTTGGCTTGGCCAGCGTGAACACAGCCGGCCCGCTGGCACGGCAGTACAGCGGCCCGCCCATGCGGCCCACAAGGTCAAGGCGCTCGGCATTCAGGTACTGGCCCTCGAACGCCGACTCCTTGATATGGAACATCACCACCTCGCCGATCAACAGATTGCCCGATGCAGGCCCATCGCCCAACGGTACGTGCTGAAGCAGCTTGCACTCCATCACCATCGGCGACTCGGCAACACCGAACGGCCGGATCTTCTGGCTTGGAAGCTTTGTGAAGCCCGACTTCACGAACTCGTCAACCCCGGCCGCATAATCACCGGAAGCTAGGCTTACCTGCTCCACCATCGAATACGAGACGACCGAGACGGTGAATTCGCCGGACGCCTTGATGTTCAGCAGGGTATGTTTCGGCGTTCCATCGCTGCCACGAAAGGCAGGCGAGAACGCAATAACCGGTGGATTGGCGCCAAAGGCATTGAAGAAACTGAACGGCGAGAGATTTGGCTGCCCGTTGGCATCAAGCGTTCCCACAAAGGCAATCGGACGAGGCGCAACCCCCGCAAGCAGGTATCGATGGGCCTCGGCGTGTGGGATGGTTGAAGGATCAATATTCCGCATCAGCGATGACTATTTGGATACGATGGATTGTTCGTGCGGGCGCGAACGTTGAGCGCCACAATCAACAAACATACTACTCCGCGACGAGTTGGCACGCGCCTGGCAGCGGTGGCAATGCCCTGAATCGGCACTACGCCGGCGATGTCCGTTGAAACCAACGCGCAATCCCCGGCCGCGCAATCATGGCACAGGCATCAAAAAGCATATTGACCCTACTCGGCAAATACTGTACGTTAGGGCCGTCTCCCCCAATCCAACACACGCAGCATTCAATGCCGGTTGGTCGGCAAGGTCATCGGTCACCCTCTCGTTTGCACCCGTCATCGTGCGCGAATGGTTTAGGCGCATGGAGCTTTCCAGCAACGTTGATCAATCAATCATTCATTCTGAGTTCATCGCCATGATACCGACCAAACAAATACTGTTGGCACTGAGCTTGTTGCTGACCTTTGGAACGCTGAAGGCGCAACACGCCGATATCTCGTGGATGGCCGGCTCGCATTTGAGTGCGGTAAACATCCTCCGGTACTCGCCGGCGCGTGGCACGGTGATTTCCGGCGGCGGCGATGGCCTTGTGCGGGTATGGTCGGCAACCAGCGGCCACATCCTGCAAACGCTGCATGTAAATGCGTCGGTGAGGGTGATGGACGTTTCCTCCGATGGCACACGTGCCGTTGTGGGTGACCAATCCGGCCGTGTCGCGATTTGGGATCTGGAATCGGGCACGATGATTCGCGAGCTGACAAAGCTTGCGTACGGTATGGCGGTTGTGGCGTACATGAACGACGACTCCGGCATCGTGGCGATTGGCGGTACGGCGGTGCGGTATTATGATGCGGCAACCGGCAATCAAACCGCCGCTGACGAGTTGCAATGGCCGGCAATGGCCGCGGCGGTATCACGCCACCAACCACTGGTGGTTATTGGTTGCATCAACGGAACGCTTCGCATGGGGAATCCCACCGCCCCGGCCGCAATGCCGGAGCTTCCGCACGTGTTCCCCCAGTTGAGGAC
>CBHYLN010000048.1:0-34727 GCA_966128725.1 uncultured bacterium
CACCGTGAAGGTCCACCGTGCCGTATCGTTCGTGTGCAGCGGATCCTGCGGATCGCTGATGATCGATGTAAGGCAGTAGGTACCCGGCCCGTTCTGCGGTACGAAGAACGACGCATCGGCATACACCGTGGTACCGTTGCCCGAGGCTTCGCCCGGCACGGTTGTCACAACGATGCTTCGCTGATACACAAGCTGACCGGTAAAGCAGTCACCCTTGCGGATCTCGATCTTGGCCGGCACGTTGGTGGCATCGATGATGCCGTTGTTGCGATAGGCCAAGCGGATGTTGATCGGACGCGCATCCGGATAATCACCGTTGATATCGGGGAGCACGCCAGGCGTAAAGCCGGCCGGACGAGCCTCCAGCTCGATCTCGTAGCGGACCGTGAACGGCTTGCCGCACGATGGCCACGGATGCGAGGTGTCGTTCAGACGATCCTCGTCATTGGCGAGGTTCGTGAAGACCTTGATATAGTAATCGCCAGGAGCGGTCGGGGTCCACGTGTTGTCGAACACGACGTCACGGAACTCCAGCGTATTCCACGTGCCGCGCACCGTTCCGGTGCCGGTGTAGATCCTGGTGCAGGTATTGTCGTAGATCTCGTAGCCAACCGGCACGTTCGTCTGCGGATCGGTGCCGATGTTCTGGAAACGAATTTCCGGCTGCATCGCGATGCCCACCGGGTAAACGGCCGGCAACTGCAGAGTGAACGTGGTTGGCTGGATGATGCTGAACGGACGCACGTCGTTGTCCCACGAGATGTAGAACGGCGAGTTCAACGTGTCGTTGGTGCGGTCCTGATCAACCGGCGAGTTGAGATTGGTGTACAGGCGCACGCGGTAGGTACCGGCAAGCGCCGTCTGACCCGAGTTGATGATGCCGAACGTCACCGTCGAGGTGCCGTTCTGCGGCGTCGGCGTCGGGAACGCCGTGCCCGTGAAGCTGGCCATCAACAGGTTGCCACGATACACGTCGGCATACACCGGCACGTTCGTGCGCGCGTTGACACCCAGGTTACGGAACGTACCGGAGATCTGGAACGTGGAGTTCTTCGGGTACACGTTGCCCGGACGTGCCGGCGTGTAGATCACCGAATCAGGAGCAACGTCGTTGTCGACCGCGGTAAAGCGGAAGCCAACGCGATTGCCACCGAGGCTCGGGAAGCTATAGTGGAAATACGGCGACACGACACCGGTAAGACCGATATCGTTCGGCCAGTTGGCATAGGTCTCAGGAGTCTGCGTCTGATACCAGATACCGCCCCATGGCCACAGGACGTTCACCAGACCGTGACGCGTGCGCGTAAGAGCGACGGTGTCAGGGATGGCCGTTGGATCCAGCGTGATCAGGAACTTCTCGGCGTCGTTGCCCGATGCCGGGAACGGCGAAGCCGGGAAGCCCGAGTTCTTCAGACCGATAACCGCGCCACCGGAAGGATACTGGTTGGCACGATCAACGGAGTTACCGCTGTAGTGGAATTCGATCTTGTTGCTTCCCTCGAACAACTTGGCCTGGAACTGGCCCGGGTTGCGCGTAGGAGCGGCGACACCCTGCACGCGCCACTCGACGGTGAGGATGCGGTTCGGCGTAACGCCGTCAACACGCCAGTAAACACCACCTTCAGGGGTGTTCAGCGGCTGAACGTCGCTCCAGTACGGCATGATGCACTGCGTGGCACCAGCGGTGCTGAGATCAGGCGCGCCGCTCGAGCTGGAAAGGCCGAACGAGATGTAGCCGTTCGCGCCAACCTTCAACACATAACCAGCTGTGTAGTTGGTGTTGATGAAGTTGAAGTTGAACGGCAGGGTCAGGTTAAAGACCTGCGTATTGGTTGCCGTGGCACTGTTCGCGATAAGCGTCGTGCCCGGCTGCCCGATAATGGGCGTATACGCATTCGGGATGCGTGAGGCCAGGTACCTGTTCCACGGCGTCTGTACCGCCGGGGGGTAAACCTGGGCCTGAACTATGCCGTTGGCGAGAACCGCCAGCATAGCCAGGGTAAGCAACCTACGAAACCACATAATGGCTCCTGTGAATTGTGATATAGGTATAGGTAACACCGATGATTTTGATTTGCCGAACGTACGGAAACGACGAACCCCCGCTGTTGCGCCGATTGTTCTCGCGCGACCGCCTGGGATATGATTCGACTGTTGTTTCCACTGCCATCTCAACGTTGTACTACCTTTCGAAGGTACTCGGTTCATGTATCCAACCCCCTTCGAATATGGGATCAGACACACAAAAACGTCGAAACGAAGCAAATTAGCCCAAAATGAGACCTGAGACACGGGTAGCGCCGTGGACGACTGTTGTGCGGTAGAGCAAGGTGAGTACCATACCCCCCATTGCGAGGGATATGCCAAACAACCATCCGGCTGGCCCGGAATGGGGGTGTCTGGCTAGTGCACAGGGTAGATCTTCTGTAAATCTGTCGTCATTTTGGGCGCTACGTTCCGCAATCTACTGAATAGCCAAACCCACGACCAAGAGAAAAGTTTCCGCTTCAGCGTTTCATTCCCCCCCTTCAGATGGTATTTTTTTGGCCCAAATCTTATCCACATTCCTTCGGGAGCGGTATGAGCTTCTTAGGCTTACACGTTATCGACTGGCTCGTGATCGGCGCATATCTGATTGCGTTGGTCGCGATCGGCCTCTGGGCTCGCCGCCGGATCCGCACCATAAGCGACTTCTATCAGGGAAATCGCTCGTTTGGCCGATCTCTGGTCGCATTCCTGAACTTCGGGACGATGACCGACGCCGGGCAGACTGCCGGCGTCACCTCGGAAATCTATCGCCAGGGGTTGCAAGGCGTCTGGTTCCAGAACCTGGTGTTGTTTCACACACCGTTTCAATGGTTTATCGCCGCATTGCAGCGTCGGGCCCGGTATCTGGCGCCCGGCGACATGTATCAGCATCGGTTCGAAAGCCGCTCGCTGGCCGGGCTGTATGCCATTGTGCTGCTGGCCACGGCAATCGGCGCCAATTCGTTCGGATACATCCTCACCGGCAAGACTCTGCAGGCGATCATGGTAAAGCCCGCCGCCGAATATACGCCCGCCGAACGAGAAAGCGTGGAGGCATTCACCACGCTCACCAGGCTGCGAGCACACGATTACACCACGCTCAGCACGGCCGAGCGTGGTACGCTTTCAACACTTGAGGAACGGGAGAAACGCGGCGAAATCCGTGCCTTCGTCTCCTATCTGCCCCTGAACGTATTCTATATAGTATATGCGATCCTGATCGCGGCCTACACAGCCGTGGGAGGGCTGCTGGCAATCGCCATCATCGATGTGATCCAGGGAGTGCTGATCGTCTTCCTGTCGCTCGTGCTCATCCCGATCGCGCTTTCGCATATCGGCGGGCTTGCCGGCTTGCACGACAAGGTGCCCGCCGAGATGTTCCAGTTGTTCGGCTCGTCGGCCACGAGCGACTATACCTGGTACTTCGTGGCCAGCTTTGCCCTGCTGAACCTGGTGGTAAACGCGCCAAAGAGCTTCACGATCGGCGGATCGGCACGCGACGACAATGCCGCGCGCGTGGGTTTTGTCAGCGGTTCGATCTTCAAGCGACTGATGATGATCGCCTGGGCGTTCACTGGATTGCTGGCCGTGGGCCTGTACGCCGGCAAGATATCCGACCCCACCAGCGTGTGGGGCTTCATGACCCGCGACCTGCTGGGCGTTGGGGCAATAGGGCTGATGGTGGCGGCGATCTTCTCGGCGAATATGGACGGCAATGCAACGGTTTCGCTGGACGCGTCGGCCGCCGCCATCAAGAACATCTATCTCCCGCTCGCCCGCAACGCCAGCGAACGTTCGCAGATCATTCTGGGCAGGATTATCGTTGCCGTGGTGTTGATCACGTCGATCCTTGTTGCGCTGCAGATGCAGAACCAGACCATCGCCGATGTGTTCACAAGGATTCTTTCGGTGTTGAGCATTGTAGGCCCCGCATTCTGGCTGGTCTACTTCTGGCGCCGGCTTACAACCACCGCGGTTGCCGTACAGATGAGCATCTCCATCATCCTTACCGTGCTCGCACCATTCGTGGCCCCGGCCGTGTTCCCGGGAATGCGCACCGACCAGGCCCTGGTTGCCCAGACCCACGAACAGGTAGTACAGGTGGAACATCGCGCATCGGCCGCCGATGTTGCCGCGGGAAAGGCCGTGGCGGTGGGGACCTCGATACCGTACACGGAGCGCATCGCACCGGCCGCGATCTACTTTGAATCGGTTGCGCGCGCAAACCCACATGATCCCGGCTCCGAGCTTCAGGGCAAGGGTCCGTTCCGACCGCAGATCTGGCTGCTGAGCGCATGCGGGGTTGACTTCACCGGATGGCGGAAATCCAGCATCAAATCCGTGGCCATGTTATGTGACGCCATCGTACCGTTCATCATACTCATCGTGGTGTCGCTGTTCACCAAACGGAACTCCGAATCGGTGCTGCGCGACTTCTATGCGCGCATTCATACGCCGGCCGTGGCCGATCCCGTGCTGGACGCCCAATTGGTGCGCGAGAAGATCGACAACCCGGAGTTGGTGGAACGCAACAAGATCTTCCCCGGCACCGATGTGGAGTTCTGGCGCCCAACACGCACCGACATCGTTGGGCTTGTTGCCTGCCTGGGCTTTGTTGCCCTGATCATCGCACTTTATACACTTCTGGCCTCCATCGGCTCGTAGGAACAACACATGCTCGACCATCAACCGCATCTGCCCGACACCGATTACTTCTTCATCGGCAACGGCACGATCATGGCGGCAATTCAGTGGAGCAGATGCCCGGCGGCATCACCCTATGGAATTGTGCTCTGCGACCCCGAACGAATGTCCCGCAAGAACGGCTCGCTCCTGTTCCATCCGGAGCTGGGCCTTGCGCGCACGATGCTGGCGGTTGTTGTTAACGGTATACGCCATACGCCGCGCCATAACGACGTGTGTGCCCGATGGCAATTCAACCGGAACAGTACCGTGGTGGTGCAATGGAACGCAGGTCCGGTGACGGTCACCGAATCGTTCTTCGTTCAGAATGGGAGCTCGGCCCTGGTGCGCGATGTTGAAATCGCATCCCAAACGCCGGCCTCGGTGGTGATCGAGGCAGCGCTTTATGCCAACCCGCTGTTCTTCGACCGGTTTGGCACGCGGGCCGGATCGGAACTGTATGCCGAAGGATATGCCGCCATCGGTATGTATGCAGTGCCATCAGCGAAGGCGTTCGAGCGATTCCTGTCGCTGGATCTGGGAACCGTGCACACAACGCGGCGCGCCAGCATCCTGTACAATATTGAAGCCGTTGGAACACACGACGTAACGCTGTATCCGGCGGATCATGGCTCCAGCGTGGATGCCGCCATGGAACCGTTGCCCGTTCCGGAAGCGGATGCCGAGGGTCTGGGCGATCGGATCGCCCGGGCATATCGCATCGCCTGCTCCTCGCTTCGCGCCACGGTCTCCACGCTCGGCACGTTCGACGCATCGATCTGGCAGTACGACTTCTCGTGGGGCCTGGATGCGGCGATGGTGGCAACCGCCGCCGCATGCTCCGGGCAATTCGAACTGGCGCATCAGGTACTGACCAACATCCTGGGGTCGTTGACCAACGCGCAGGGAATGGTGGCCGAGGCAAGCCGATTCCGCGGCGGACCGATGGCCGAGCTGAACGGCAACGGTGCCGTGCTGGACGCGTTATGGCATCACTGGCACCATAGCGGCGACGACTCGTTGTTGCGCGGCCATTGGGATCGGATCGTCGCGATTGCCGAGTATCCCCTGCGTGATGAGTTCAGCGACGCATCGGGCCTGCTGCGCGGCCGGCGGGACTTATGGGAGCGTACACCCTGGATGGGTGTGCGCGAAGGGTTCGAGCTTGCGCACCAAGTGTTCTGCAGCGTGGGCCTGTCGCGCGCGGCCGAAATGGCGGACATGCTTGGGCATGCCGCACTGGCGGAACGCTGGCACGCGGCCGCATCAAGGATCGCCGATGCGATGCTGAACCATCCAACGTATTCGCTAGTTGATGGCGGCGCGTTTGTGCATCGCCGATTGCTGGACGGCACCGTGCAACGCGAGCTTCTGGAGGATATCACGGCATTCGACCCCGAGTACGCACCATACGTGCCAACAACCGAATCCAGCACCACGCCGCGCCGCTGCGAGCCAGATGCGGCCGCGTCGTTGCCGATGGTGTACGGGCTGGTGGCGCCCAGCGATCCGCGAGCGCTTGCCACACTGGAGCAATTGCTGGAGCTCTGGAACAGAACCGGCATCGGCGGATACTGCCGTTACCACCCCGAGTCCGATCCGGACTCGCCCGGCCCGTGGCCGTTCGCAACGGCATTTATCGCGGCCGCCGAGCTGGAAGCGGGGCTTACCGAACGAGCCTGCCGCTCCATCGAATGGTTGATCAACGTTGCCGGCGCCGGTGGCAGTTGGTTCGAATTCTATGGTACGCGCCTGTCGCCGCCGCATCCGCCCACCGGCATCATCGTATGGGGATGGGCACAGTTCATCATTCTTGTGGTGCACCATGTGCTTGGCGCACGCATTCATGGGAATACACTGGTTCTCAGGCCCCGAATTACCGGCATCAACATTGTGCTCCACGTTGGGCGGCACCGGCTGACAGTGCAGGTGGATGCGCTGGCCAGCGCAACGCTCGACGGGCTGGCGATCGACGTAGCGGATGGCTGCGTTCGGATTCCCCTGCCGCTGAGTTCGGATCGACATCTCGAATTCCGCCAGTAGCGTTTCGGAAAGCCGCTATATTTGGGGCTCGTATTACGCGCCGGGCCAACAGCGCGGCGTTATACGCGGCCCCCGGGCGTGGTGCACAGCCCCCGCCATCGACACGTTGTTCTCCTATTCAGATCTATCCGTGCTTAGAACGTCACTGGCATTCGCCTGCGCAATCGCGACCATGATCGCGATTGGCGCGTGCAATCGGCCTGCCTCGGAAGCCGTTACCCGCACTCAGGAATCCGCCGATACTACCCGCCCGGCCGCGCACGTTGCGGCACACCCGGGCGGCGACACCGCGCGCCCCGCTGGCGCGGCCTACACGCCACCATGGAACTTCATGTCGCTTTCAACAGCCGGCGTGGATACGTTCCTTCGCGAACATCCTACCTACGATGGCCGCGGCGTGCTGGTGCTCATATTCGATACAGGCGTGGATATGTCGATCCCCGGCCTGGAGCGCACGTCGACAGGCGCACCGAAGGTGATCGACGCAATCGATTTTTCGGCATCCAATGTGGTGCGATGCTCCCGCGGAAAAGTTACCGGCAACGGCGACGCACAGGCCGTTGCCGCGCCCGGCATTACGCTCCGTGGGCTGCGCGGCCTTACCCCACCGCCGGTTGCCGACGGCGAGATCTACGTGGGCATGATGGAGGAATCGCGGTACCGGAACAGCTCGGTGCGCGATTTCGACGGCGACGGTGAATCGGCAACACGGTTCGGAATAATCCTGTACCAGGCAGCCGACGGACCCCGTGTGGCGTTCGATACCGACGGCGACAGCAGCCTGGCAGGCGAGCGGGGCGTTGCCAGTTACCGCGAGCATTTCGAGACGTTCCAGATCAAGCAACGAAGCGGAGGCCGTTCGCCGCTGACGTTCGCGGCGTCGATCAACGCCGCCGAGCACACGGTGCAGTTTCACTACGACATGGGCGGGCACGGCACACATGTCGCGGGCATCGCCGCCGGTTTTGGCATCAACAACGAACGCAACTTCAACGGCATCGCCCCGGGCGCGCAGATCATCTCGGGCAAATTCTCCGGCGACACCGCCCACGACAACACCGTCACCGGCAGCATGCGCCGCGCATACGAGTACGCGGCCCGGCTTGCCGATTCGTTGGAACGCTTCCATCGGCCGGTTGTCGTCAACATGAGCTTCGGCATCGGCTCGGCACTGGAAGGGCGCGCCGAGATCGAGCGTTTCCTGGACACCCTGATACCCAGCCATCCCAATCTCTACGTGGTAACGTCGGCCGGCAACGAAGGCCCAGGGCTTTCGTCGGTTGGGATACCGTCATCGGCCGCACGCTTGATCACCGTTGGCGCCGCGCTGCCGGAAGGCATCGGACGCGACGGATACAATGCCGCGTTGGACCGTGATATCATCTGGGATTTCTCGTCGCGCGGCGGTGAGGTGGACAAACCCGACATCATCGCCCCGGGCACGGCCGTAAGCACAATTCCGCGCTACGCATTCCAGTCGCGCGAGAGCGGGACATCGATGGCCAGCCCATACACGGCCGGCGTGGTGGCGCTTCTGTTGAGTGCCTTGCGGCAGGAGGATTCCACGTGGATGCCCACGCAGGAAGTGATGCGCCGCGCGCTTCGATATTCGGCACGTCCGTTGCCGGACTACGCGCCCGTGGAACAGGGTGGCGGTATGGTGAATGTGCGCGATGCGTACGAATTGCTGCGGCGCTACCGGGCCAGCGGATTTGCCGCTGCCACCGAGCTGTATACAATCACAACCCAGTCGCCGAATTATCCGGACGGCCGTGGGCCAACCGCATTCTGGCGCAGCACATTCGTTCCCGATGCCGACTGGCGGCAGTCATTCACGATAGCGCGCTACATACCATCAACACGGCGTGATCCCGACGCCGATTTCTTCCGCGCATATACGCTGGAAAGCACCGCGCCGTGGATGCGGCCCGTGCAACGCACGGTGTACATCCGAGGTCGCGAGGTAACATCGGTGGATGTTATCTACGATCGCGAGAAGATGCGCGAGCCCGGCCTGTACTGCGGCAGGATTGTGGCACGACGCGCCAACGGCGAGGGGCCAACCGCCGATGCCGAGCGCGAGTTCGAGCTGCTGAATACCGTGATCGTGCCGTATACATTCGGGCCGGCAACCGGGTTTACAGCCAGCACACCACCACAGAAGCTGGCGGCCGGGGTTACACGCCGGTTCTACTTCGCCCCCCCGCCCGGTGCCGCGGCCATCACGTTCACGCTTGCCGTGCCCAGGGGTTCGCGCTCACATGTCTCCGGTAAGATTGCCGATCGGCTTGGTGTTACCGAGAACTACCTGCCGCATGTCAAGGGCACCGAACGCAGCGAGGCATCGAACACGATTGCCATGAGCGCATTGGGCGACGGCGTGATCGAGGTTGTTGTACAGGCCGACGCATTTGAAGGCAGCGGAGGCGAGTCGGAATTCACGCTGAGCGCACGATGCACGATGCTGGATGTTCGCGCAAACGTGCAGCGGTCGGCACAGGGCGCGCGACTGAGCGCCGAGATTCGCAACGCCGGCACCGAACCGATCTCCGGCGAGATGACCTACAGCATCAAGGGTTTCGGCCGCATCGTGACCGACACGATGCGCTCGGATTTCTTCCAGATGCCGATTGTGATGCGCCGCACCGATGGCGCCCTTTGGGTGCGAGCGCAGTTCGCCGATGAGGACTACATGCGGGCAACCGATGTGCTGGTGCAGATCGTGGATGCCGACGGGAACGTGCAGGCACAGGAGCCCTTGAACACGCCCGGCACGTGGCTGTTCCTTCCGAACTTCAACCGCGATGTGGACAGCACCCGCCTTTGGCTGCAGGTGATCTATGGGGCAGCCGGATACGCGAAGTTCCAGCCAACGCCGATCACGATCACCGAGAATCACATGCGCCCAAGCGAAGCACGCTCGTTCATGGGATACGGCGGCAGCGAACTGTTCCCATACATTCCGCGCACGTTCACAACCTTGGTAACACCGATCACCGACGCCCCGCGCGGCTACCACCAGATCGGCGAGGTGACGTTCAAGCCCCGCGGCAGCGACCAGGCTCTGACGTTCGACTTTACGTTCGATTGATCGCGGCCGCATTGCCGCCGGCATGCAGGCCGGTGGCAATGCGGCAGGGTACATAAGGCCCAACGGCAGTGGCCGCCGATGCTAACCGCCCCTTTCGTATACTTCCGACCATGACACAGGATGCACCGGACGATCGTACGCCAGCCCGGCGCGACGGCAACGAACTGCCCGCGCCCAGGCGAACGTTTGTGCTGAAACGGCGCAGCGAAGCCGAGAGCGCCCCGAAGTACCGGATCCCCTATGCCGAGGAGCTGAACGCCGCGCAGCTTGCGGCCGTGGAGCAGCTTGAAGGGCCGGTGCTTGTGGTAGCCGGCGCGGGCACCGGAAAAACACGCACGCTTGTGTATCGCGTGGCACGGATGATCGAGTCCGGCATCAACCCGGAGCATGTGCTGTTGCTGACGTTCACGCGCAAGGCGGCGCAGCAGATGCTGCGACGGGCGGGGGAACTTGTCGGGCAACGAGCCGAATCCGTACACGGAGGCACGTTCCATTCGTTCGCCAATGGAACGCTGCGGCGATACGCGGCGGCAATCGGCTATCAGCCCGGGTTCACGATCATCGATCAGGGCGATTGCGAGGATGTGATCAATCTGCTGCGCGCACGGATGGGGCTGGATTCAAAGGGAATGCGGTTCCCGCGCAAGCAGACACTGGCCGCGATGATTTCGGCCTCGGTGAACAAGCTGACGCAGATCGCCGACATCATCGAGGAAGATTATCCGCAGTATCGGCGGCAGGTGGAGGAAATCGAACGGCTTGCGCGCGGCTATCAGGAGTATAAACGCGCGCACGATCTGATGGACTATGATGACCTGCTGATCAATATGTCGGCGCTGTTGGAGCGCCTGCCCGAGGCACGCGAACGCCTTTCGGAGCTGCACCGCTATATCATGGTGGACGAGTATCAGGATACCAACAAGCTGCAGCACTCGATTATCACGCAGCTTGGCGGGCGGCATCGGAACGTGATGGCCGTTGGCGACGACTCGCAATCGATCTACAGCTTCCGCGGCGCCGACTTCCGCAACATCATGGATTTCCCGCGCTCGTTCCCGGGCACCACGGTGATCACGTTGGAGGAGAACTATCGCTCCACGCAGCCCATTCTGAACCTGACCAACGAAATCCTTCGTCACGCAACCGAGAAGTACGAGAAGAACCTGTTCACGCGGCGCCCACATGGCGAGCTTCCCGCGATCATCTCGGCTGCCGACGAGCAGTTGCAATCGCAGTTCGTTGTGCAGCGCATTCTGGAGCTGCGCGAGGAGGGTGTGGAGCTGAACGATATCGCGGTGTTGTTCCGATCGAGTTATCTATCGTTCGATCTGGAAATCGAACTGAACAAGGCGAACATCCCGTACGTGAAGATGGGCGGGTTCCGCTTCATCGAAACCGCGCACGTGAAGGATCTGATCGCCTACCTGCGAGTACTGTACAACGAGCGCGACGTTGTAAGCTGGAATCGTATTCTGCTTCTGTTGCCGGGCGTGGGGCCGCGCACCGCGCAGCGCGTGATCGACCAGATCGCCGATGGCAGCCTTCGCCTTGGGCCGGGTTCGGCCGAGCCCGCACGCATTGCCGGCAACGATGCCGTGGGCGAGATGTTCGCGATACTGGCGGAGCTGAACGACGACCGGATGTCGGTACCGGACCGGGTTGACCGGTTGGTGGAATACTACCGACCAATCCTGCGCGGCAAATACGACGACTTCTCGAAGCGGATCAAGGATGTGGAGATGTTCGCCGAAATCGCGGCGAGGTATCGTTCGCTGGGCTCGTTCCTGGCCGACATGGCCCTTGAGCCGCCAACCGAATCGGTGATCGGCATGGAACCCGGCCACGAGGACGAGAAGCTGGTGCTGTCGACGATTCACTCGGCCAAGGGCCTGGAGTACAACTCGGTGTTTATCATCTGGGCGCTGGATGGCCGATTCCCATCGATGTACGCGGCAAGCAGTCTGGATGAGATGGAGGAGGAACGGCGGTTGATGTATGTGGCAACAACGCGAGCCAAGGATCGGTTATTGATCACCTATCCCACGAATATTTTCGACCGCGAAACCGGCACCGTACTCTCCAAGCCATCGCGGTTTATCGAAGGGATCGCCGAGGATATCGCCGAGCGCTGGGTAGTGGCCGAGGAATGATGCCGGTTCCGTACCACAGCGCTCGAGCAGTCTTCTTCACAGGGTCGCCAATCGGCGATCAAGGTCTCAGGTCGCTCACGTTCCCACCACAGCCTCGGTAATCGGCTGCAGCACATGCTCATCCTCGGCCGTAGCCTCGGCGCTGTATAGCTTTTCGCAGATGCGTGAAAGTTCGAGGAACTCCTCGCGCGAAAGTATCGTGCTGATGCGTTCGAGATATCGATCGAACTCCGGCTCGATCGCCTCCAGTAAGGCAAGCCCCTTGACCGTGATACGCGCTATCGACAGGCGCCGATCCAGATCGGTGCGCTCGCGCTCGACGAAGCCGGCCGCCTCCAGGCGATCGATCAACCGGGTGACATCCGGTGACCGGTCAACCAAACGTCGCGTGATCTCCTGACGCGGATGCCCCGCCGGATACACACCCCTGAGAATTCGAAGAACGTTGTGCTGTGCACGAGTTATCCCGAACGGAGAGAGAATACGTTCGTTCCACTCGTCGAAGTAAACAGAAGCCAGCATCACATTCAGCATTGCCTCCAATGCCGGAATTTCGATTGGCTTATTCATCCGCAGGCGCTTAAGTAGCAGTTCGCCCATGTACGTTTCTCCGCTTTGCAGTTCCGCTGAACCGTGTGGATACCCCACACATGTTAATGGCACTATTCCCGCACGAAGATCTGCGTGAAGTAGTACCGTCCTTGCGCATTGCGCACCACCCCGATACCGGTAAGGTTGTAGTCTCCTTCGATATTCTGGCGATGCCCGGTGCTGTTAATCCAACCTTCAACCGCGTCAGCCGCGGGATCGGCCGCCCCTTCCACAAACGCCACATTCTCCCCCGCCGAGACCAACTGAATGCTCTTGGAAATCGTATTGACACGATCGTCAAAACCATCGTGACCAAATGCGGTGGTACCGGAGGACATATTGCGGCTGTGAGTCCGTGCTTCGGCCGTGATCACGCTGTTGAGCGTAAGCGCGGGCAATCCCTTCGATGCACGGTAGGCGTTGATGCGCGTCTGAATCGATTGTTCAACGTCCGTGGCAACATCCCCTCCCGGGGAATCGACCGGGTTATCGCTGCATGCCTGAACCAGCAACGTCATCGTGATCGAAAGCGTGATCAGCCACGAATACCATTGAACTCGCGAACCAGTAGTACTTGCAGTACACATCGGTGCCCCCTGCTATTGCCCGGACAATGTGATTTCGGATCACGAACGGAGGTGCTGCAACTTCAAATTCCGCTCGGATTGGTGCTGGTACGTTGACCGTATTCCGGCATGCCGGTAGGAGAGCCGGCAATGTGCCCGCACACTCGTCATGCCCCACGAAGTTGTCGCGAGGCCGTTCCGTGGGTCGGCTATATTCCCGTCCGCTGCTGAACCGGACAGCGGACGGGAACTACTTGATCGCCCGTTGCGTTACTGTTAGGCCATTAGTCTATTCAACAGGGCTGTAAAGTCCTGCAGCCGAACACGTGGGCCAGCCCGTTGTTTCCTGAACGGGACGGCCAACATTGTTCGGTTGCCTGATTGTCCGGCTGTTTTTACTGCCTGAACGCTTAATAGGCGCGCGCGAAGAGCGCAACCTCGGTTGCCTCGGCACCGCTTGTAAAACACGTGCCGCTGCCGCCTGGCTGATCGATCGGGAAGCACCGGATTGTGGCACCCGTCTCTTCCTTCAACGCGCGTTCCTGCGCGTCGCTTCCCGCCCACCACATCCTTGCCCACTGCCCGGCTTCGATCACCTGACGGAACTGCTCGTGGCTGGTCACGTCGACGATGTTGCGATCGCGGAATTCGGTGGCACGCTTCAGCAACGCCGCCTGGATATCGGCAAGCCATGCGATGGCCGTTGCGCCAACCTCGGCGGTCGGTATGCCGAACTGCTTGCCTTCCTTGCCCGGCACATCACGACGGGCAAACACCACCGCATCCTTCTCCACGTCCTTCGGCCCAATTTCGATGCGGAGCGGCACGCCGCGCATCTCCCACTCGTTGAACTTCCAGCCCGCGGTGTCCTGCTCGCTCAGGTCGCTCTTGACACGTACGCCGGCTTCACGAAGAAGGGCCTCAACCTGCGCGACTTTTTCACGCACGGCAGGCTTATCCTGCTCCTTGTTCCAGATCGGTACAATCACAGCCTGGATGGGAGCAAGCCGCGGAGGCAATACCAGCCCCTTGTCGTCGCCATGGGTCATGATGACAGCGCCCACCATCCGGGTACTTACGCCCCACGATGTCTGCCAGACGAACTCCAGCTCGCCCTTCTCGTTCTGAAACCGCGTTTCAAAAGCACGCGCGAAATTCTGGCCCAGGTTATGGCTGGTACCGGATTGAAGCGCCTTGCCGTCGCCCATCATTGCTTCGATGGTATAGGAACGCACGGCTCCCGCGAACTTTTCGATGTTCGACTTCCGCCCGGGGATAACCGGGATCGCGGCCTCGTTGAGCGCGAAATCCGTATACACACCCAGCATCTTCAACGTTTCCTCCTCGGCCTCCTCCGGCGTGGCATGGGCGGTATGGCCTTCCTGCCAAAGGAACTCGGTGGTGCGAAGAAATGGGCGCGTCCGCAATTCCCAACGCACCACATTGGCCCACTGATTGATCAACACGGGCAAGTCACGGTAGGACTTGATCCACGTTGCGTACATGTGGTTGATGATCGTTTCGGACGTTGGGCGCACAACAAGCGGTTCCTCCAGCTGTTTGCCCCCGGCATGGGTCACCAGGGCAAGCTCCGGCGAAAAACCTTCCACGTGTTCGGCCTCCTTCTGGATGAAGGAATACGGGATGAACATTGGGAAGTACGCGTTCTCGTGGCCGGTGTCCTTGAATCGACGGTCCAATTGAGCCTGCACGTGTTCCCAGATCGCGTATCCATACGGTCGGATCACCATCGTGCCTTTTACAGGGCCGTAGTCCACAAGTTTTGCGCGTTGAATCACCTCAATGTACCAGGCCGCGTAGTCCTGGCTGCGGGGAGTAACCGCTTCGGACATTCTGCTTGCTCTCCTCAACTAAATGCATGGGAATGATGCTGTGACCAGTCGTGGAATATACGCGAGCCAGGCGCAGGAAACGAGCAAGAATACGGCATTGGGCTATGATTGTACAGCAACGGGAGACCGGGTTCCGGCCTTGGCGGCGTCACCGATATGGCGGCAACACAGCCCAAATAGCTGATGATCCGCATCAGAATTGCCAATAGCCGGCGTACGGCGTTGCACCTCTCGGCACGATTCCCGAAGTTGCGGTGCTTGAATTGCACCGGCGGCGGCCAGCCCAACCGTGAGCAAACGTATCGCGCGCAACCGACTACGCCATGGCTCGTAGCGAAAAATGTCCCCTGCGCCTGTCGACAGCATATTTCTGTACGATTCAATCATAAAGGACCCCTTCCGATGCTCAACAGCTTCAACGCACGCTCAGTGCTGCCTGTGGGTGGTCGCTCCTACACCATCTACCGCCTTAGCGCCCTTGCCGAGCAGGGCGTTAATCTCGATCGCCTTCCGTATTCGCTTCGCATCCTCCTGGAGAATCTCCTTCGTACCGAGGACAATCTCTCGGTGACGGCCGATGACATTCGCGCCCTTGCCGCGTGGGATCCGGCCGCGGTGCCATCGAAGGAAATCGCCTTCACGCCCGCACGCGTGCTGCTTCAGGACTTCACGGGCGTACCCGCGGTTGTTGATCTGGCGGCCATGCGCGAGGCAATGAACAGCATGGGCGGCGATCCGAAGCTGATCAACCCGCTGCAGCCGGCCGAGCTTGTGATCGACCACTCGGTGCAGGTTGACGCATTCGGAACGGACGTGGCGTTCGAGACCAATACACGGCTGGAATACGAGCGGAATCAGGAACGGTATCAGTTCCTTCGCTGGGGGCAGAAGGCATTCGAGAACTTCAAGGTGGTGCCGCCGGAAACCGGCATCGTTCACCAGGTGAACCTGGAGTACCTGGCACGCGGCGTGTTCACCGCCGAGCGTAACGGCACGCTGGTAGCCTATCCTGATACGGTTGTTGGCACCGATTCGCACACCACGATGATCAACGGTCTGGGCGTGCTTGGCTGGGGCGTGGGTGGTATCGAGGCCGAGGCCGCGATGCTTGGCCAGCCGATGTCGATGCTGATCCCGAATGTTGTGGGGTTCAAGCTGAGCGGGCACCTGAACGAAGGTGCCACCGCCACCGACCTTGTCCTGGTTGTCACCCAGATGCTTCGCAGCCACGGTGTGGTCGGCAAGTTCGTGGAGTTCTATGGCGCAGGCCTTGCAGGGCTTCCGCTGGCCGACCGAGCCACTATCGCCAACATGGCACCGGAGTACGGCGCAACCTGTGGGATTTTCCCGATCGATGCCGAAACGCTCCGCTACCTTCGGTTCACCGGCCGTAGCAACGAGCAGGTGGAACTGGTAGAGGCCTACATGAAGGAGCAGGGTCTGTTCCATACGGTCGACTCCCCTGAGGCCACGTACTCGGAATATCTGGAGCTGGATCTCTCCACCGTTGAGCCAAGCATCGCCGGGCCGAAGCGGCCACAGGATCGCGTACTGCTCTCCAACGCAAAGCGCTCGTTCTATCAGGCGATGGATTCCATCACCGGTGCCGCGCCCACGGGCACCACGGTAGCAGGATGGGAGGCCGAGGGCGGCCACACGAAGGAAGTGGACTACGCGGCCGACGCATCGGCCGTGCCGTTTACCGTGCGCGAGCAGGACTGCGTGCTGCACCATGGCTCGGTTGTAATCGCCGCGATCACAAGCTGCACCAACACATCGAACCCCTCGGTAATGGTGGCTGCCGGGCTTGTGGCCAAGAAGGCCGCCGAGCGAGGCGTCACCGCGCGGGCCTGGGTGAAGACATCGTTGGCGCCGGGCTCGAAGGTGGTAACCGAATATCTGGACAAGGCAGGGCTTACACCGTACCTGAATCAGATCGGGTTCAACACTGTTGGTTACGGGTGCACCACTTGCATCGGCAACAGCGGGCCGCTTCCGGCGGAGGTGTCGGCCGCAATCAATCAGGGCAACCTTGTTGCCTGTTCGGTGCTTTCGGGCAATCGCAATTTCGAGGGCCGCATCAACCCCGACATCAAGGCCAACTACCTGATGTCGCCGCCGCTGGTGGTGGCCTACGCGATCGCCGGCCGGATGGATATCGATATCACCACCGCGCCGCTGGCAACCGATGCGAACGGCCAGCCGGTGTACCTGAGCGAGTTGTGGCCATCACAGCTCGAGGTGCAGAACGCCGTGGACACGGCGCTCGAGAGCGACATGTTCGTACGCACGTACGGCGCGGTGTTCGCGGGCGACGAGCATTGGAACGCGCTTGAGGTTCCCGAGGGCGAGCGTTATGCGTGGAATGATGACTCCACGTATGTCAAGAACCCGCCCTACTTCGAGAACATGCCGCGCACCGCGCCGGCGCGTCTGGATGACATCGTTGGGGCTCGCGCGCTTGCCGTGCTTGGCCACAGCGTCACAACCGACCACATCTCCCCCGCTGGCAGCATCAAGGCGGACTCGCCCGCCGGCCGTTATCTGGTTGAACACGGCGTTGCCCCCAAGGATTTCAACTCCTACGGAGCACGGCGCGGCAACCACGAGGTGATGATGCGCGGCACGTTCGCGAACATCCGGCTGCGCAACAAGCTGGCACCGGGCACCGAGGGCGGTGTCACGACCTACCTGCCAACCGGCGAGGTAATGGCCATCTACGATGCCTCGATGCAGTACCAGGCATCGGGCACACCCCTTGTTGTTATCGCCGGCAAGGAATACGGGTCGGGATCGAGCCGCGACTGGGCGGCAAAGGGTACCCGCCTGCTTGGCGTGCGCGCGGTGATCGCCGAAAGCTACGAGCGCATCCACCGTTCCAATCTGGTTGGCATGGGTGTGCTTCCGCTTGAGTTCGCCAACAACGAAAGCGCGGAGTCGCTTGGCCTTACCGGCCACGAGACGTTTAATATCACCGGGATCGAAGCACTGTTCGCAAACGGCTTCCCGGCCGATCGCACGATCACGGTGAACGCGCAACGTGCCGATGGCACCACGCTTGACTTCAACGCACGAGTCCGAATCGACACGCCTCAGGAGGTGCTGTATTATCGCCACGGCGGCATCCTGCAGTTCGTGTTGCGCGGGCTGCTGGCGCGCCAGGCTTCGGCAACGGAGGCAGCCACGGCCTAGGCCCTGCTCGCAGTCGTATCCGAGCTTCAACAGCAAGGGCAGGCGGATGTTGTTCCGCCTGCCCTTGCTCGTTCATCGTTGTTCGCTCGGCACACCGACCCACGCCTACCAGCCTCGCTCGGGGTATCGCGGCGCGCGGCGCAGGCCGCCCAGCACAAGCACCAGGATCACACCCGCCACGAAACCGCCGGCATGCGCCGCATAGGCAATGCCGCCACCGCGGGTAAGGTTGGTATTGCCTATGGTGGTGAACGTGGCGATAAACTGCTGGGCTGCCCAGAACCCGATCATCGCCCACGCCGGAACATCGGTAACGAAGTAGCCGAGCAGCACACGGACCCTGTTGGACCTGAACAGCACGATATACGCGCCCAGCACCCCTGATATCGCGCCCGACGCACCAACCGTTGGAATGGCGGAGGCCGGATCAACCAGTACATGCGCCGCGCTGGCCGCAAGGCCGGTCGCCAGATAGAAGATCAGGAAACGTACGTGCCCCAGGCGGTCCTCGACATTGTCGCCAAACACCCACAGGAACAGCATGTTCCCAAGGATGTGGGTGATGCCGCCATGCAGAAACATCGAGGTCAGCAACGTATGCAGATCGCGGCCGGAGGATATCTCGACCGGCAGCAGGCCCCATTGGTAGATGAAGCGATCCAGCCCACGGCCAACCGCAAGCTCCACCACGAACACGAACACATTAAGTGCGATCAAGCCCCACGTTATCACCGGAGTGGAGCGGACTTCTTGATTATCGTCGCCGATTGGAAACATGTGCGCTGCGTTTCGATTCCCGGAATCGGCTGGCGCCCGCTGCTCGCAACGGACCCGATAGAGCCCAGCCTTGGCCGCCAATATATCGCAACGCCGGGCCACTGCGGCAGGCCCCGGTGCCCGGAACGTTCAACGCCTGTGCAAATCCAACAGCAGCGTTCGCTCCTTTCCGGAACTCATGCCGCTGACCGTGATCACAAGATTGTCCGGCGCGCGCAGTTCAAAGAGGATGCTCCGTGGGAAGTCATGTTCGGGGTTGAGGAACAGCGCGCGATGAGTGGCGGAGTCGATCCGCGACAGGCGAAACGGAACGCTCTGCTGCCCGGCCGGATACGGTGTCAGGACGATGCCGGCCGTATCAACCTCGATGCGTTCGAACTCGAAGTACACAACGCTGTCGCCCCGCAACCACTTGCTGGTGCTCAGGATCATTCCACCGAACGGGGATGTGTACTGTGTCTCGAAGGTTTCGCTCCGCCAGCTCCCCGCCAGCCACGCAAGGTTTCGCAGATCGGCGGAGAGGCCCTGCTGCGCGCACGCGTGCGGCTGCACCAGCACGATGCCCGCGGCAACAATCGCCAGCACCAGGGCTGCGCGTTTGATTCCTGTCATCAATGGTTTCCTTCACTGGATTGGACATATCTCGCGACACGATACATTCGCCGGAGACCACATGGCACCAGCGCATGCTGCCGCACACGCGAAACTATCGCGGGACACATCGCGAATGATTGAAGAAAACCGTCGTGGGGAAAGGAGCCATGACCACGCCTGCAGAATCATGGCCGCGCCGTGGCAAGCCCGGTAAAGTGATCGGACACCGTATGGCGATCGTTGAAGAAGGATGTGGGTGGCAGGCCGGAGAACTCGCGGAAGTCGTTGATGAAATGGGCTTGATCGGCATAACCATTGTCGAGCGCGATCCGTGCCCACGACGGCCGCGCGCTATCGCCGGCAATTGCAGCGAAGATGGACTGAAAGCGCACCACTCGCGATAACACTTTTGGCGTGGCGCCAACCAACCGCGCAAACCGCCGCTGAAACTGCCGTTCGCCCAGGCAGCTTATCTGTGCCAGCTCCCGAGCCGTGATGCGCCCGCCACTACGATGGATGGCGGCAACGGCAGCATGGATTGGATGATCGGCATGGCTCGGATTGCAGCGTGCAAGCAACCGAGCCTCGAGCATCGCAACCGCGCTCTCGAACGAGGCCGCGCCGTGAAGCTGTTCGGCAAGCGTTCGCGCGTCGGCTCCCCACAGGGCATCCAGTTCCACGAACAGGCCCACGACCTCGGTTGCCGGAACATTCACGAACGGCGCAAGACCACCCGGATGAAATCGAACGCCGACAAGGCGCAGGCTGCCGTGCGCAACCACAAGGACATGGCTGCGGATTTCGCCTACCACCACCATGTCCGGACGTTTCACCGATATGCCATCGTGCAGGCCGTACAGCGAATCGCCAAGGCTGAAGACGATCTCCATGCATCCATCCGGCACGATCCGCTCGGTTGCGTGCTCCCCTGCAGCCAAGTGATCCTCCAGCGCCCAGAAGCAACGCACCCACGGTGCCAGCGCACGCGATGGCGCCATCTCACGATAGTGCATGATCTCGCTCGTCAGAATGCAGCGCGGCCCGTGTTATGCGTCGCCGCCCGAGCCTCGCCGTTTCGGCTTGGCGGCAGGGGTTTTGCTTTCGGCAGCCGCCTTTGTCTTCGAGGCACGAGCCGGCTTGGCGGCAACTTCGGCATTGCCCGCCTCGGCTGTTTTCGCTGCCGATTTCGTTGAACGCGACTTCGGTTTCGCCGAGGTCACGGCATCGGTTTCCACTGCGCTCTGGTTATCCTCCGCAGCGGCCTTCTTTGCCGGCGCCCGGCGCTTCGTCGCGGGCGCGGCATCCACACTTGCGGATTCCGAACTGGCCGGTTGCGTTGCCACCGGCTCGGGCGCCACTTCAACCGCCTTGGACGGGCGCGCGGACGCCTGGGCCTTACCCTTCGGCTTCTCCGGGCGCGCGTTCTCCTCGGCCGCACGGGCTGGCGGAGCAACGGGGATTGGATCCGGCTCGATCACCTCGATCGAATCAAACAGCAGCATCTCCCCGCTTTCGGGCTCGGCACGGCGCCGGTCGCGACCGCGATTGCCGGAACGATCGTCGCGCCTGGGCGAGTCGTTCCGCTTCTGGTCATCACGCTTGCGTTCGTCCTGCCGAGGTGCGTCCTGCTTGCGGGCATCCTGCTTGGACGCATCCTGCCGAGGTACATCCTGCTTCGCGGCATCCGGCCTCTGCTCACTCCTACTACCACCGGATACAGTCGCCTGGGGATCGGTCCCGGCCTGATCGCGCCGCGGGCCTCGATGCTCCCGTGTTTCGCGGTCGGCCTTCGGGGCAGCCGCATTCTCGTTGTTCTCCGCATTGCCGGTTACATCCCGCTGTTGGGCCTGCGGTGCTTCGGCGGCAATCGCCTGTCCGTTCTGCTCCTGCTGGCCACCCTCGCCGCGATTCTTACGCTTCTTGCGCTTCCTCTTCCGCTTTTTCGGGCGGTCCTCATCGGAGTAATTGTCGGCCGGTTGCGTGTCGCCGTCGGGCCGCTCGGCACGCGCTTCGCGCGCAGGCGCCTCGGTGCGCGAAGGCTCCGGTCGCGCCGAACCCGACCGCGCGTTATCGCCGCGGCCACTGCCGCGCGATGCATCAACCCGCACCGGCTCGGGCGCCGACTCGGTTGGCGCCGGCTGATGGTACGTGCTGTGATAGATTTCATCCAGAAGCATCGCCAGCAATCCGCGCTCGTCGTCGCTTTCGGCAAGCTGCGCAACAACTTCGTTGAAACGCTTCATCCGCTCGCGTTGCAGACGCGACAGGCCCCGGACACGATCCTCGAGGATCACGATCAGCCGCTCGGACATACGGGCACGCACTTCCTCCTGCGTGGGCACCAGCATCTCCACGAACTCAACACCGTACTTGCGGGCGATCTTCTTGAGATCGGATTTCTCGGACATGTTGGCGATCAACGTGATCCCGACACCCGTGTTGCCGGCACGCGCGGTGCGCCCGGCGCGGTGCACGTAGCTGTCGGGGTCCTTCGGCACGTCGTACTGAAACACATGCGAAAGGTCGCTGATGTCGATACCACGAGCGGCAACGTCGGTGGCAACAAGGAAGCGGGTTTCGCCATTGCGGATACGCTCCATTGCCAGCTCACGCGACTTCTGGTCCAGGTCGCCCGAGAGCTGATCCACATTGTAGCCGTAGTTGCGAAGCACGGTTGCCACGTACTCGACATCAACCTTCGTATTACAGAAGATGATGGCCGACTCGGGATGTTCGAACTCGATAAGCCGCATCAACATCAAGTCCTTTTCCAGCGGCGGCACCTCATAATAACGGTGCTCCATCGCGGAGATCGCCACGTTGCCAGCGCTGAGCGACAGGAACTCCGGCTCGTTGAGGAACTCGCGGGCCAGCATCTGCACCTTGTAGGGCATCGTGGCCGAGAACATCCAGGACGAACGCTCGCGTGGCAGATAACGCCGGATCTCACGCATGTCGGGATAGAAGCCCATCGAGAGCATCTCGTCGGCCTCATCGAACACCAGGATCGACAGGCGATCCAGATTGAGCGATCGGCGGCCGATATGATCCAGCACGCGCCCCGGCGTTCCGATGATCACCTGCGCACCATCACGCAGCGCCTGCAACTGGGTGCCGTAACCAACACCGCCATACAGCAGCGCACCACTGACAACGCCACCCTGCGAGAGCGTCATGAACTCCTTATGCACCTGCACGGCAAGCTCGCGCGTGGGCACCAACACCAGCGCCTGCGGATACCGCCGGCTGGTGTCGATCCGCATCATGAGCGGCATAAGGAATGCGCCGGTTTTCCCGGAACCGGTGCGCGACTGCACGATCATGTCGCGATTGTCAAGCAGATAGGGAATTGCCTTGGCCTGTACGGGCATTGGCGTACGCCACCCCATGGCCTCCAACGGCGTGCGCATTGCCTCGGGCAGTTGGTCGAACGTAAAATCCGGGAGCTTGTGCTCGGGTTCGATCAGTATCTGCTGGGTGTTCTCGGTTTGTTCCTGCATGGGTACAAAAATATGGCACGCCGGGGTGATGGCGAACGGGCAAACGAAACAAGGCGATCGAGACCACAGCCCCAGTCGCCTTGCATCTTGGATCTATTGTTCATCATGCGCTGCACGCACCTGCGGCAGCGCCGTCTCAACGGCACGCACGGTAGTTCGCGCGGGCATCGTATTACACATGACGCTCCGCGTGATAGCTGGAGCGCACCAGCGGACCTGATTCCACGTAACGGAATCCCATCTGCAGACCGATGTCGCGCAGTTCGTTGAACTCCTGCGGCGACACGAATCGATCAACCGGCAGGTGCTGCTTGGTTGGCTGGAGATACTGCCCAAGGGTCAGGATGTCGACGCCAACATCAACCAGATCGCGCATCGTGGCCAGCAACTCCTCGCGTTCCTCGCCCAGGCCAAGCATGATACCCGTCTTCGTTGTCATGTCCTGGCGCTTGGACTCCTTCAGCACGCTCAGTGTCCAGGCATACTTGCCCTGCGGGCGCACCCGGCGGTACAACGAGGGCACCGTCTCGGTGTTGTGGTTCAGGATGTCCGGACGGGCATCGATGATGTGCTGCAGAAGCTCCAGTTTCCCCTTGAAGTCGGGGATCAGAACCTCCATCCGAATCTCGGGGTTCATCGCGCGCGTCTGGCGAATGGTCTCGGCAAACACACCGGCACCACCATCGGCAAGCTCATCGCGATTCACCGAAGTGATTACCGCATGGCGCACGCCCATCTGCACGATCGCGTCGGCAACCCGGTACGGCTCCTCCAGATCAATCGTGCCGGGACGCCCGGTTTTCACCGCGCAGAATCCGCACGACCGCGTACAGGTATCACCCAGAATCATGAACGTCGCCGTGCCTGCCGCCCAGCACTCGGCCATGTTCGGGCATCGCGCCTCCTCGCAAACCGTATGCAACTCCTTCGAGCGCATCATCTGCTTCAGGAACTGAAACGTCTCACCGGTCGGGATCTTGACCTTCAGCCAATCGGGGCGCCGCTCGGCAGGCCGCTGCGGCATGCCCGAGCCCGACTGCACAATGGGAATCTCTATGTTCGGTATCGTTGACATTCAATCGTAACGTTCAAAGTTCTCATCCGAAGGGGGCCGCGCATACAACGCGACCCCGCTTCCATGCTACACCAGGCTGTTCTCGTCGATCTTCTCCAGATAGGCGAGGACGTCGGCAAGGAACTTACCGCCAAGCAGACCATCGATAACACGGTGATCGTGCGACAGCGACAGGTATACCATCGATCGGATCACGATCATATCCTGACCCATGATCTCGCGCACCACAGGCCGCTTCTGGATTGCACCGGCACCAAGAATTGCCACCTGCGGCTGATTGATGATCGGCGCGCCATGCAGCAACCCGAACACGCCGTAGTTGGTAAGCGTGAACGTACCACCGGAAATCTCGTCCGGCAACAACTGCTTGTTGCGGGCACGCGTGGCCAGATCGTTCACGGCATGCGCAAGGCCGGCAATGTTCATGCGATCGGCATCCTTCACCACCGGTACAATCAGGTTGCCGTCGGGCAACGCAGTCGCAACGCCAACGTTGACGTGCTTCTTCACCAGCACGTTGGTGCCGTCCACCGAGGAGTTCACCCACGGATTGGCGCGCAGCGCGTGCGCAATCGCCGCCACGAAGAACGGTGTAAACGTGAGCTTGATCCCCTCGCGCTTGAAGAACGCATCCTTGGTGGCCTCGCGCAGGCGAACCAGACCGGAGACGTCGGCCTCACCAACCTCGGTGACGTGCGGTGAGGTCGCCTTCGAGCGCACCATGTGCTCGGCGATAAGCTGCCGCATACGATCCATAGGCACCACCTCGACATCCGAGCCGTGGTCCGTCGGGCCTGCAGCAGGGGTAGCGACCCGTGGGGCGGCGGTGGCCGGTGCGGCGGGCGCAACAGCCGGCTGGGCCGGACGCGCCACGCGATTCTGTACATATGCGATCAGGTCATCCTTGGTAACCCGCCCACCCTGGCCGCTTCCGACAAGGGCATCGAGTTCACGGACGCCGATACCTTCCTTGGTGGCAATCGAGCGCACCAGGGGCGAATAGAATCGATTGCCGCTTGTGCGCGGAACCGGGCCTGCTTCGCCCGCCATTTCCAGGACCGGGGCCGCAACCGCGGCGCCATTGGAGGCCGCGCCATTGGTTGGTGCGGGAGCAACGGCCGGCGCCGGAGCAGCAACCGCGGCTGGCGCCGGAGCGCTGGCGGCGGCCGGGGCCGCGGCCGAACCGCTTCCGGAAGAGATGTAGGCAATCACGTTGCCAACTGCGACGGTCTCGTTCTCCTGCGCCACGATCTCCAGCAACACGCCGGCGGCAGGCGATGGGATCTCGGTGTCCACCTTGTCGGTGGAGATCTCCGCGATAACCTCGTCGCGCTCGATGGATTCGCCCGGTTGCTTCAGCCAGCGAAGGATGGTTCCTTCCTGTACCGACTCGCCCATCTTCGGCATCAGAATTTCGGTGCGCTGGCCCGTTGCAGCCGGGGCCGCGGCAGGAGCCGGGGCGGGCGCCGGAGCAGCAGCCGGGGCAGGAGCGGCGGCGGCGGCCTCAACAGGCGCGGGTGCGGGAGCGGCGGCAGGTGGTGCCGAAGCCGGAGCACCGCCGCCAGCAACCTCACCGGCCTCGCCTAGGCGGGCGATGACATTGCCAACCGCAACGGTCTCGTTCTCCTGCGCCACGATCTCGAGCAGCACACCGGCAGATGGCGATGGAATCTCCGTGTCCACCTTGTCGGTGGAGATCTCCGCGATAACCTCATCGCGTTCAACGGTATCCCCTGGCTGCTTCAGCCACCGCAGGATTGTTCCCTCCTGCACCGACTCGCCCATCTTGGGCATGAGAACATCAATTGCCATTGTCTTGGGTTCTCCCTGGGATGTATAAACGTTCTTTTCGGTAGTTACTGCTCGAATGCGTTCCGAGAGGATCAGTCGGAACCCACACCACGCGCCATACGGCCGAGGAACGGGTCGAAGTAAGGCAGGCAATTTACGAAGCGGGAGTATCTCTGCGCCTCGGGATCTGATTGCATTTGTAATTGTTCGAGGCAATCATCCGAGCACCATCGCACCCGAAAAACCGGACGCCGCGAGCACGGACCGCCGATCACGCCGCGATTTGCTAGCGCATTCGGACCATGCTGATCACCACCTGTGCGTTTGCCTCGGCCGTGGCAGCGGCAGTGTTATCGCGATCGGTGGCAACTATTGCAAGCTCGGCAAGGCCATTCCCGGCCAGCCAGGCACGCACGGCCTCGGCGCGGCGCTCGGCAAGCGCAACGGCCTCAGGCCCCTTCCCATCGTGGTAGCCGATCACCTGCAGGCCAAGCACCTGGCCAGCATACAACGTCTTGCAATCCACAACAAACGCGCGCAGCCGTGCAACCGTTGCGGCGGTTATCTCGGCGCCCGAACCGAAATCGGAAATCATCAGAGCGGTGGCCGTCCCTACCCCGGCGTCGTTGCCTTTGTTCGGGAGGGGTTTGACCTGTGCGGTAACGCCGGTCCGCTTCGCGGGCATCGCGGGCGCGGCACCGGGTTTCAATGCGATCGCCAGCGATACGGCACGCTGCCCCTTGCGAAGATCCAGATCCGACGCCTGCTCGCGGTATCCCTCGGCCCAACCGGTTACGCGGTACAAACGTCCGCCGGCAACCGTAAGGCTGAACGAACCGTCGGCCTGGCTGGCCGCCGAGGCTACCTCGGTGCCAGTGGCTCCGTCGACAACACGAACAAGCCCCTGTAGACGCTTGCTGCCGCTCTTGAGCACGCCGCTGACCGTTGCGTTCAGGCGTGGGCGCAACGTTTCCGGAAGCACTGTGTAGTAGATATCCGTTTTACCGTAGCCTGTTTCGCTCGACGAGCCATCCGCGCTCATGTACGCATGCACGCCGTCGGCAGCGGGCATTAACGAGGCCTCGTAGCCAACGGTGTTGATCGTGGGCCCCATGTTCTCCGGTTCGGACCAATTGGTCCACGTGGAATCCAGGCGCCTTGTGACATAGATGTCCGACGCGCCAAAGCCCACAAGCCCACCCGAGGCGAAGTAGAGCGTTTCGTTGTCGGCAGCCAACGACGGCGCCCACTCGTACAGCAGCGAGTTGATACGCTCGCCCAGCGAGACCGGCGCCGACCAATGGAGATAGTCGTTGCCCAACGCGGCACACGAGTAAAGGTCAAGGTTCTCCTGATTGAGCGTATCGCTCGCAAACGCCACAATCAATCGCCGTCCGTCGGGCGAAATGCAGGCGGAGAAACCATCACCGTGCTCGTTCAGATTATCCAGACCATCGATGGTGATCGAGACAGGCATCCCCCACGAACCATCGGCCGTGCGGCGTGCAATTGCCAGACCAACGTTGCGGCCGCCGACGCTGGCACCATTATGCACCAGGACGGTGTTGCCGTCGGCCGATACCCAGAAGAGAACATCGGAGCCGGAAGTGTTCAGTGGTGGGCCTACGTTTTCCGCAACCGACCAGGTGCCATCGGGTTGCTTCCGGCTCATGTAGATATCATCGGGATCATCGCGCCCCGCGGTGTTGCGCGGATCGTACTTCCGATCGAAATACAGAGTGTTGCCGTCGGCGCTGATCACCGGCAGGATCTCGGCGCGGGTGCTGTTGACATACCCCCCGAGATTGCTTCGCTTGGCCAGCGTCGGGTCGCCGTGAAGCACTGCCGGCTGCGCCTGCAACGGAACGCCTGCAACGGCTACCACCGCAACAACGGCGAGCAAGGTGTTGGCAACGGCCATCAAGCCGGAACCACGACAAATCGATTGAATGTGTTGGAGGATCGATGACATTGCGAACATGCTGTTGAGCAAACTGAATCCGGCCCCGCGTTGGCTGCTACTTCCAGCGGAAGTGGACGAACACCCGGCCGAAGTTCTTGCTGTCCTTCTCCACGCGATGATACAGCGCCTTGATCTCCTTCTGATCCAGGAATCGGAGGACGTGTTTCTTAAGCTGCCCCGAACCCTTTCCCGGAATGATCTCCACCATTGGCGCCCGCTTTTCAACAGCCTCATTGATAATGCCCCGCAGGGCACGCTCGATATCGGCGCCGCGGTTGTAGATGTCGTGCAGATCCAGCTTCAGCTTCATCGCGCGATGATTTGAGTCAGTATCAGAATAGACCTGTTTGTGCGCTCATGGTCACACGGCGCGGTTGTTCGCTTGGCCATCGATCCGTCGCAAGCCTAACCGGTCATCTCCAGCATGCGTGTCAGCGACCGGCGCGCGCCCTGCATTACATCATCGGGAAGCACAATCTCCGGCGTACGATTGCGCAACGCAAGGTAGATCTTCTCCAACGTGTTGAGCTTCATGTACGGGCAATTGTTGCAACTGCAACTTTCCTCCTCCGGCGGGGCCGCGATGAAGCGCTTGCCTGGCGAGAATTTCTGCATCTGATGGATGATCCCGAACTCGGTTGCCACGATGAACTCCTCGGCGGCCGACTCCTGCGTAAAGCGCAGCAACGCGCTTGTGGAGCCGATGAAGTCCGCACGGTTGAGCAACGATTCCTCGCACTCCGGATGGGCAATCAACAGCGCATTCGGATTGCGGTGCCGCAGCTCAACAATCTTGCGCTCGCTGAAGGTTTCGTGAACGATGCACGTTCCCTGCCACAGCAGCATGTCGCGCCCCGTTTTACGGATCAGGTACCTCCCCAGATTACGATCGGGCGCGAAGAGGATCCGGGCATCGGCCGGCAACTGATTGATGATCCGCTCGGCCGACGACGACGTGCAGATGATGTCGCTGAGCGCCTTCACCTCGGCCGAACAGTTGATGTAGGTAATGGCGATATGATCGGGATGCAACTGCCGGAACCGCTTGAACTCCGGCGCCGGACATCCCGATGCAAGCGAACAGCCGGCGGCCATGTCCGGGATCAACACCTGCTTGTCGGGGTTCAGGATCTTGGCGGTCTCGGCCATGAAGTGAACGCCGGCAAACAGGATCACGTCGGCCAAGGTCTCCTGCGAGCGCCGCGCAAGCTCCAACGAATCGCCGATGAAATCGGCAATGTCCTGTATCTCCGACTCCTGATAGTAGTGCGCCAGCAGAACCGCGTTGCGTTCCTGCTTCAACCGAAGGATCTCTTCAACCAGATCCAACCGTGGATCGATATCATCCAACCTGGGCGCGGCTGGCGCCACGCGAAGTTCGTGCATCATGAGCTACCTGTGTGCAAAATCCACCTGAGAACGAGGCCAGAGCATCGCGGGAGCCAGCCCCCGTCCATCGGTGCGCCGTATGGCAACAGCAACTGGCGCAACCTAGTGAAATCCTCCCGCAGAAAACCACGAAGCGCCGGGGATCGTACAAAGTATCAGCAAGCGTCATAACAAGCTGATAATGCTGATGGGCCAGATCGCGCCCCAGCAGCCCGGTGCCGTTACGGTTGACGCGTTCGGGTAACGACGCTTGGTTGTTGTGACGAACAATACGGCACGTTGGTGCCATCGTTACACCAACGTGCACGCAGGCAAACAACTGATACGCAACAAGCTGTTGGTACGAATGCGAGGAGTCAGATTGGATTGACCGACAGGTGGGGCAGTGATCGAAAAACAATCACCGGGCGGCGAGGGTGGCGCCCCGCCGCCCGTGATAGGACTATGCCCGTCTTGCCTAAACTCACAAGGAGGTCCAGACCTGTGAGTAAAAAGTCGAACTCCGCGATGATCTTTATGAGAGGTCCAGAATCATAAAAGCGTCGCGGCGACTCGGCAGACGTTGGTTTCCAACAGGAACTACATAATGCGTCGCTGGAAATGCTTAGTCACCACGAATATAAAGACTTTCCGGCTTCAAGATCAACCACGCGCGAAAAATTTCCCCGATCCCTCTGATTTCGCCAATACGGCCGCTTTCGACGATACTTACACCACGGTTTCGTACATTCGGACACGACATCGCTGACGAGTTCTCCGGTAGTGCAGACAGAGGCACCCTTACATGTTGACCCAGACAAACGGATCTCAATCACTCAGTGTCCTTCTCATCGACGACGATCGAAGCTTTCTCGATACCGTCGCCGAACTGCTCCGCCGCTCCGGCTACACGGCAATCACGGCCGAGGGAGGTGCCCGTGGCCTGGAAGTACTCAGCAGTAACGCGGCATCAATCGCCCTGGTGCTGCTTGATATGCGCATGCCCGGCATGGACGGCGACGAAGTGCTGGAACGCATCGTCCGCTTCCATCCCACTATCCCGGTGATCATGCTCACCGGCGAGAATGCGATCGAGTTGGTGGTGAGCGCCATGAAAAGCGGCGCGACGAACTATATCTATAAGGGCTCCAGCCCGCACGAACTGCTCACGGCAGTCCGCACCGCCTACGACCGCAGCATCCGCAGCCGGAACGATCTTGGCACGGTTGATCAATACGGCGCTCACGGCATCGTGGGCCGCAGCGCCATGATCCAGAGACTGATGGCCGACGCCGCGATGTGCGCGCGCTCGATGATTTCGGTGCTGATCACGGGCGAAACCGGCGTTGGCAAGGACTTGCTGGCGCGCGCTATCCACATGATGAGCCCGCGAAGCAGCAAGCCGTTCGTGGTGCTCGACGTGCCCAACATCCCGGCGACGATGTTTGAAAGCGAACTGTTCGGCCACACACGTGGTGCGTTCACCGGCGCTACCGATGCCAAAACCGGCATGGTGCAGGCAGCCGATCAGGGCACGTTGTTCCTCGACGAAATCGGCGAGTTCCCAATCGAGTTGCAGTCGAAGTTCCTGCGCGTGCTTGACAGCGGCTCGGTACGGCGGCTTGGATCGGTGTCGCCGGAGAACGTGGACGTCCGAATCGTGTCGGCAACCAACCGCAATCTGCTGGAAGCGGTGCGGGCTCGCACCTTCCGCGAGGATCTGCTGTATCGCCTGCGCGGCATCGAGATTCACATCCCGCCGTTGCGCGAACGCAAGGAGGATATCGCGCCGCTGGCCACGCACTTCCTGGAGTCGTTTGCCCAGCGGAACTCCCTGGAGGCACGCAGATTCACGGAGTCGGCGATCGACCTGCTCGAACGCCAACGCTGGCCCGGCAATATTCGCGAACTGCGCCGCGCCGTCGAGGCCGTGGCCGTGATGTCGCAATCGGAAACGATCGACCACACGGACGTGGCTCGCGTGCTGGGCCGGGCCGATGGCACTCGCGCCGCCGAGATTACCGTGGTGCAGGATTACAACGATGTGCAGATGATGGCGCGGCAGACCAAGAAGGACGAACTGGTCAAGGTGCTCGACCGAAACGATTGGAACATCACACGCGCGGCGGCCGAGCTGGACATCGACCGATCGACACTCTCCAAACAGATGAAGAGTCTTGGGATTGATAAGCCGAAGCTCCGCATGTAACACGAGTGTGCACGGCAGGGCCGGGTAGATCGCCGGAGGGTAAACGCGCCGGATACGGACGCAACCTTCCGGCGCGGTTGTGTCAGGCCAGGGATGGTACAATGGGGCACGGCCGAGAGTTCAGCAACAGCCCCATGATACGATCACCGGTTGCTGCGCAGTATGCCGATCGTGCGCAACACGATGATCAACAGCACCGCTCCACCAATGCCAACCCCGAAGCGTGGCCAGTTCCACATGTTTTCGGGAACGTGATAATGAAACATCTTCTCGGCCAGGAAGCTGCCGATGGCAGCACCGCAAATGCCGATGAGGATGTTCCACAGGCATCCCATCTGATTGCTCGTCTTGGCGACGATGCTGGCTATCCAGCCAATGATCCCGCCCACTACGACGGTTACGATGAACGTGTACATAGATCGCTTCCTGATTGGAACTGTGCGTACAGCCGAAAGATAATTGTTCGCGGGTACTTCGGTTGCTCGATTCGCAAACCGGCGCAACTATTTCGTACGGGCCGCCGGGCATCGATCATGATACGGCGGGCAATGTTGGCGGCCAGCGTTACCGAAAGCCAATGCACCCTGGACGAAACCGGAACGCAATGCTGCCGACTGCGTCGAACGTGATGCACGCGATGGATCGCGCCCACGGCACCAAGCAACACATGCAGGCATGAAGATTCTTGTTATCAACTGGCAGGACTGGACCAACCCACTTTCGGGCGGCGCCGAAACGCACCTGCGCGAGACGTTCGTGCGTGTTGCGGCAATGGGCCATCAGGTCACGCTGTTCTGTTCATCGTTCCCCGGCGCCCCGGCCGAAGAGCACCTCGACGGGATAACCATCGTGCGCCGTGGCGGCCGCAATACGTTCAACTTCGTGGTCCCGTTCTACTACCTCACGCGGTTTCGGCGCGAAGGTTTCGATGTGGTTGTCGACGACATCAACAAGATTCCGTTCTACACCCCGCTGTATGTGCGCCGTGCACTGGTTGGGCTCAGCCATCACTTCTTCGGCACGTCGATTTTCCTCGAGGCTGGCAGAATCCGCGGAGGGTATGTGTATGCCTCCGAAGCGCTTGTTGACTGCATCTACCGGCGCACACCATTCCTGGTGGTATCGCAGTCAACGCTTGATGAGTTCGTTGCACGGGGCTTCCGTCGGGAGAACTTCACGCTGGCGATGAATTCGATCGACCACGAGCGCCTTCACCCAACCGGAGTGCCCAAAACGGCGCATCCAACGGTGGGGTATTTCGGCCGGTTGAAAAAGTACAAGAGCGTGGATCACGTGCTCCGCGCGTTCGCGCGCGTTCGCCAGCAGTTGCCAACCGCCGAGCTGGTTATCATAGGCCGGGGCGATTACCAGCCGCAGTTGCAGGCACTTGCCGCCGAGCTTGGTATTGCCGAGGCAACACGCTTCACCGGTTTTGTCTCCGAGGAGGAAAAGCTCCGGCTGCTTCAGGAGTTGTGGGTTGTTGTCAACCCGTCGATGAAGGAAGGCTGGGGCATTGTGAACGTGGAGGCAAACGCCTGCGGCACACCGGCGATCGCCGCCGACAGCCCCGGCCTGCGCGACTCGGTGCGCCACAATGTTACCGGTCTGCTGTATCCGTATGGCGACGTGGATATGCTTACATCGCAGATCGCGATGATCCTGAGCGATGCGGAGCTTCGGGAACGCCTGCGCGAAAAGGCAATGGAATTCGCCCGGTCGATCACGTGGGAGGATACCGCACGGGCAACGGTTGAGGTTCTGCAGCAGGCTGTGAACAAGAAACGTGGAGGCACGTGATGCGGATACCTGAGATCGTCATCAACCGGTTGGCCAACGCACGCCGCGTGGTGGTGTTCACCGGGGCGGGCGTTTCGGCCGAGAGCGGCGTGGCCACTTTTCGCGATAAGGATGGGCTGTGGTCGAAGTTCCGTCCGGAGGAACTGGCGAACGTGGAGGCCTTCCTTGCAAACCCGCAACGGGTGTGGGAGTGGTATCAGGCACGGCGCGCGGTAATGCTCGAGGCCAGGCCGAACGCCGGGCATTATGCCATTGCCGCGCTTGAATCCTTTGTCCCGGAGGTGAGCGTTATCACGCAGAACATCGACGGTCTGCACGCCGAGGCCGGCTCGTCGGAGGTGATCGAGCTGCACGGCAACATCCGGCGCAACTTCTGCCAGCAATGCAGGAAGCACTACGACATGCCCGAGCTGTTGCACGCCGAGCAGGTGCCCGTGTGCGAATGCGGTGGGAAGGTCCGGCCGGATGTGGTCTGGTTTGGCGAGAACCTGCCGAAGGAACAGTTCGCGTTGGCCGAGAAGCGCTCCAAGAACGCCACGGTGTTCCTGTCGGTGGGCACATCCGCGGTTGTGTATCCCGCGGCCGGCCTTCCAATCCTTGCCCACCGTCGCGGGGCGTTTCTCGTGGAAATCAACCCCGAGGAAACGCCGCTTACGCCGTATGCCCATCAGAAGATTCCAAACCCCAGCGGTATGGCGCTTCCGGCAATCCTGGAGTTGCTGCGCCAGCGCACCGAAGCATAGGTTTCGGTGCGCTGACTACATCACCTCATCGCATGGCATCAAGCCTGGGATAGGCAGGCACGCTGGTTGCGAACGCGTAGTTCAGCATCTTGTACACCAGCCGCGCTGTAAGCAGATCCGGATGCGTCAGGCCATGCACGGGTGCCAGTTCCACAACATCGAATCCTACGATCTTCTTTCCAGCGGCAATCAGCGTACGGAACACGTCGAGCGTTTCGGAGTACAGGAATCCATCGGGCTCCGGAGTGCCGGTAGCGGGCATCACGGCCGGATCGAAGTAATCAACATCGAACGTCACGTACACCTGATCGCCAAGCGTATCCACCACGCTCTTCTGCCAATACTCGCCATGCACTCCACGCCGGATGGCGTTGGCGTAAAACGTGTGCACGCCGTTGTTCCTGATGAACTCCGCCTCCTCGCGGCACTGCGCCCGAATGCCCACCTGGGTGATGCGGGTTGGATCCATCACCTCGGCAACCCGCGCCGCGAAACATGCATGCGAGTACTTCGAGCCCTCGTACGTATCGCGCAGATCGGAGTGGGCATCGAAGTGCAGCAGGCTCATCGCGGGATACTTTTCCAGATGCGCCAGGATCGGAGCCGTTGAGATTGTATGCTCGCCGCCCAGTGTCACCACGAACTTATCCTGCTCCAGCAGGCCCGTCACGGCCTTGCTGATCACGTCCACCGCCGTGCGCCCCGTGCGGTCGC
>CBHYLN010000049.1:0-33755 GCA_966128725.1 uncultured bacterium
CGTTGGACACCGCGTTCATGCGTCGCCTGCGGTTCGTGGTGGATTTCCCGTTCCCCGGACAGGCCCAGCGCGCGGAGATCTGGCGCCGCGTGTATCCGGCGATGATGCCAACCGACGGCCTGGACGCGCGCAAGCTGGCACGCCTGGACGTGGCCGGCGGCAACATCCGGAACATCGCCTTGAACGCGGCGTTTCTTGCGGCCGACGAAGGCAGCCAGGTACAGATGCGCCATATCCTTCGCGCTGCACGAACCGAATACATGAAGCTGGAGAAGCCGTTGACCGATTCGGAGATCAAGGACTGGGTGTGAGTTGAAGGCAGGCGGTAGGCTCTGGCGCGAACGGATTGCGATTTCGGTGTCTCGACAAATGGTGCGTATTCGCTGGCGCGTACCGTAGGTTGATTGTGCCCGGCTTCTGGTCCCGATAGCCTGAATCGACAGCCCGGGCAACCCTGTTATCACCACCAACGCAAAGGAAGGAAACGATGGGGATCACCACATACGACTCAAGGAAACTCCCCGATGCATGGCAGCCGGAGCGTCGTGCTTCCGCGCCGACTACCCATGGCGTGCCCGGCACAGCGGCTTCGTGGGGCGTGCAAACCGCGCCGATGCCTGCGGTGTCGCCGATGCATGTGCAGGCCAAGCTGCGCATCAACCAACCCGGCGATCGCTTCGAGCAGGAGGCCGACCGTGTCGCCGATGCTGTAGTGGCCGGCCGTCCGGCATCGCTTGGTGTGCAGGCGGCCTCTGGCAATGCCGGTGCTGGCAATGCCGGTGCTGGCAATGCTGTCACCGGAGGCAGCGTGCAACGCAAATGCGCCGAGTGCGACAAGGAGGAGGAGGAACGTGTGGTTCAGCGCATGGCGGTGAGCACGGCGGCTCCGAGCGCGTCCTCGGCGGCGGCAACGTCGGGCCTTGGTGGGGGAAGTCCGTTGCCGGGCGCAACACGCGCGCGCATGGAAGCGGTCATCGGTGCGGACTTCAGCGGCGTGCGCGTTCACGCAGGTCCGGAAGCGGCGTCGCGTGCGTCGGCCTTGAACGCTCGTGCCTTCACGGCGGGACGGGATGTAGTGTTTGGCGCGGGCGAATACCGCCCGGGGACGTCGTCGGGCGACAGGTTGCTTGCACACGAGCTGACGCACGTGGTGCAGCAGAGTCGAGGGTTGGTTGACGGGGTGCAGCGCGAGGCGGTGGTGGATGCTGATGTTCGAGTAAAGCCACAGGACGAGGGTGCATGGAAGTCGGCCTTTGCGGTGCTTGGCCAGGTACATGCCGACGAGCATGAATCATTGGATGCGGGGTTGGGCTTTGCAGGTAATAGACAGGTAGTGATTGTTTACATCGAGCGTCGTTCCAAGGGCGATGCAGGGATTCGATGTATTCGTGTAATCGACTCGACAACAAAGAAGTCATTGATGTTGGTCGATCCCAATCGGATGTTCCCGTCGTCACCTTCGACTGATGGCAATACAACTGAATCCGGAAGCGACAAACGCGAGAAGCCAAACGGAAAGGAAACTAAGGAGGATGCAGATTGGGTCTCAGACCGGGCAAGCGAGTCCTGTGGAGGGGCTAAGAATGTGAACTGGGAACAGCACGGGGATGTAAGGGATGCGGTGCTCGCCTTTAGAAAGCAGTTCATCGATGCAGTTGAGAAGGCGCGGAGGGTTATAGCGGAGCATCGCAACATGAGAGTGCTTGATGTGCCGTTGTTCTTCATGCACAACAATGACAACAACGGGTCCACAACTACCGAAGGCTTCGCCGGGGTGAGTGCGGCGACGTATCGGCCTCAGCGTCGGATCATGAAGCCTGGAGGGAAACGTGCGAACACGACAACGTATGTCCCGGCGATTGACACGGACGATTTTGTATTCCTAACGTCCGTTGAGGACTACAGGGCATTTACAGGCAACGTGGTTCTGGATCAGTTGAAGACATTGGTGGGTGATCGGCAGCCGTACGCGGCGGAATTGGATGCCCTGCGTATTTCGCCGGAGAACCAGTCGAGCACCTTGGAGGATCTACAATCTTTCCACGACAAGGTGCTCGGGGATTCCACCATCGATGCCGCTGCACGGGAGCGCGTACGCCAGGAAACCCAACGTGCAATGGTGGTTGCGCGTCGATTCAACGTAGTTCTACAGAAGGAGTCGCGGGTATCGGATATCGATCCCGATCGTCCAGCTGAACCTTTGTCAACAAGTGGTCTGAAGCGTGACGGATCCGCATCGGTGTTCTTCCGCGATTCACGTTATTTCAATCTCGAGACTGAGTCGAAGAAAGGCAGCTCCTCCTCGCCTGCACTGCTGTTGCGTTATCAGGCGGCTGCCGAGCGACTTTTACGATATCTGGACCCGGATATGCGTTGATTTTATCCTGAACGGGGTGGGTTGGTATAGTGTGGCCATCTCACCTAAGTTGGACGCTGATGACACGATGTCCATTCCCTCGAACGCTGGCCGTGTTGGCCTCGATGCTGGTTCTGTTGAGCTGGGCGCATGCAAATGCCCAAACCGGCAATGGGAGTTTGCGGGATGCAATACTGCGCGGCGATCGATCGGCTCTTGCCAGAATGCTTCGCCGTTTGCCTGTGCGAAAACTGATGATGGCGGATTCCACTGGCAGCTACCTTGTTCACCTTGCTGCCGATCGGGATAATGCCGCGATACTTGATCTGCTGTTGCGGCACGGTGCGGATATCGGCGCCAAGGATGCGGTGGGACGCACGGCAATCGACATTGCCGCCGCGCGCGGCGATGAGCCAACAATGCGGGCCATACTGCACAGGTGTCGCCCGTCGGGACGTTACGTGGAACCGTATGTCAATGCGTTTTGCGTGGCATGCGAGGCAGGTCATCAACGCATCGCCACAATGATGCTCGACGCTGGCCTCGATCCCGATGGATTGCCCAGATACGGTCCCACGACCCTGTTCTGCGCTGTGAAGTACATGCGCATTGAGGTTTATGCTGCGTTGTTGGCCAAGGGGGCCGATCCGCTTTTTGGTGCGCGTGGAGGCGGCCTTCACGGTTCATTGCTTCATGCGGCTGCAATGGCGCCCGAAGCAGCGGTTGATTCCGGCATTGTTGCCGGATTGCTTGCGTTAGGGATCGACCTCGAAGCTCGCGACGCGAATGGCGCGACAGCAGTTGCGGTTGCTGCTCACGACGGCAATATGGCCGTGCTCCGTCTGCTGTCAGCCGCCGGTGCCGACCTTGCTGTTCCTGATAATGAAGGGCATACTCCGTTGCATGCGGCGGCGGCAACCGGTCGTGTGGAAGCAGCGGAATTCCTCATCGCGCACGGCGTTGATGTCAATACCGCGAACAGGCATAACAGGGCGACCCCGCTGCTTGTGGCGGTTGCGCGCAACGACTCGGCAATTGTTGCTGTCCTTCTCCACGATGGCGCTTATCCATCCGCTGCCTTCGAATCCGGCATTACAGGCTTGCATATCGCATCGTCAGAATGCGCGGTTTCGATAGTCCGGATGTTGCTTGATGCCGGAGCCGGGGCTTCGGTTGCTGCACATGATGGCACAACTCCGCTGCACAACGTTTCCCGAGCGGTTGAAAACGTAAACGATACCACTGTTGCACGCCTGTTGCTGGCGCGGGGCGCGGTCCTGGATGCAAAGGATGGTCGTGGTTGGACACCACTCCATATTGCCGCGCGATGGGGCAATCAGCGGATGGTCCGATGGCTGATCGCGTCCGGTGTCGGAGTGGATGTACCCGACTCATCGGGGCGCACACCATTGATGCTGGCCGCCGAGTGGGGAAACGTACAGACCTTGCGCCAATTACTCGATCATGGGGCACGGATCGAGTTGGTGACACGCGATGGACACTCCGCACTACATCTGGCTGTGATTCGGAATCAGCCGGACATTGTACACGAATTGCTGGATCGTGGGTGCCATACGGACATCCAAGACAACGCGGGCATGACCGCACTGCACTATGCGGTACGTGTAAGCACCTCGATTCTGGAGTTGTTGCTGCGTCATGGTGCCAGCGCAGCAGTGCGCGACACGGCGGGCCGAACACCGTTGTCGCATGCGCTGGGATATGAACGGGAGCCCTCTGGCCATACACGCACAACAATGCAGAAGTCGGCGGAGCTGTTGCGGGCATTGGGCGCAGGGGATTGACCGATGGATCGAATCCGCTCGATATGCGATAACCGTTTCAAACTGGCGACTGCGCCCGAGGTTGAGCCGTGGCAGTGTGAGGTAACCAAACGCCTCGCCGCTATCACCACCAACGCAAAGGAAGGAAACGATGGGGATCACCACATACGACTCAAGGAAACTCCCCGATGCATGGCAGCCGGAGCGTCGTGCTTCCGCGCCGACTACCCATGGCGTGCCCGGCACAGCGGCTTCGTGGGGCGTGCAAACCGCGCCGATGCCTGCGGTGTCGCCGATGCATGTGCAGGCCAAGCTGCGCATCAACCAACCCGGCGATCGCTTCGAGCAGGAGGCCGACCGTGTCGCCGATGCTGTAGTGGCCGGCCGTCCGGCATCGCTTGGTGTGCAGGCGGCCTCTGGCAATGCCGGTGCTGGCAATGCCGGTGCTGGCAATGCTGTCACCGGAGGCAGCGTGCAACGCAAATGCGCCGAGTGCGACAAGGAGGAGGAGGAACGTGTGGTTCAGCGCATGGCGGTGAGCACGGCGGCTCCGAGCGCGTCCTCGGCGGCGGCAACGTCGGGCCTTGGTGGGGGAAGTCCGTTGCCGGGCGCAACACGCGCGCGCATGGAAGCGGTCATCGGTGCGGACTTCAGCGGCGTGCGCGTTCACGCAGGTCCGGAAGCGGCGTCGCGTGCGTCGGCCTTGAACGCTCGTGCCTTCACGGCGGGACGGGATGTAGTGTTTGGCGCGGGCGAATACCGCCCGGGGACGTCGTCGGGCGACAGGTTGCTTGCGCACGAGCTGACGCACGTGGTGCAGCAGGGTCGAGGGTTGGTTGACGGGGTGCAGCGTGAGGTGGTGGCCGTGACTGATGAGATCGTGGAGATTCCCGATCCGAACAAGGTGGAGGAGGCTGCGATTCATAAAAGCGGTCAACTGTGTGTGATTCGGCTGCATGGGGACGAGACTGCCGCGATGGAAGCGGCCAAGGTTATTGTTGCCAAATACCGAATCAACCTGGTGGCCATTCGGAATGCCGGCAAGCGCGAGATTACCGTTCGAGCCAATGGGGACCCTGATGGCAAAGCGATTGCCACAATTGATCCCAATCGAATGTTTCCGGTCAATCCAAAAGCCGCAAACGTCGAAACCGAGGCAAGCGCTGAGCTTGCTGAAAAGCAGCAAGAGCGCCTGAATGACAAGAAACATGGCGCCACGAACGATGAGGCACGAATGGCGATTATTTCCTTCCGCAATCGTGTCATTGCGGCGATTAATCGGGCAAGTTCTAATGGCGGCCTTCCAACGCTATCGCTGCATACCAACACGGTTGAAAAGGACACAAAGAAACGCAAGGATCCTACAAACGTTACCACGTTCAAATCTGGCGCCGATGCCATGAAGTCGGCCAAAGCGGAGGTGACCAATCCTCACGTGGAAAGCCAGGTACTGCGTGATGACTTTGTTCTGGTTACCAGAGAGAATGATTTTAATGCTTTTGCCGCGGCACCTGGTAGCGGCAACAAGGGTGCATTGGACAGGGCCTACAATACCGTTTATCAAAGCAGCGCATCGCGTGACGCAGCGGCGCCAGCGGGATGGAAAGGCGGAGGACTGAATTTGGATGGGTCAAGCTCCGTCTACTTCCGCGATCGCCGCTTCGTAAACCTGGAGGTTGGTGAGAAGAATGCAGAAATTGTGGATGCGAATGGGGTTGTTAGAAACATGACCCCGGCCGAGCGCGATCTGCTCTATGCTGATAGCATCGCGCGATACCTTGGTGCCGAACCAAGAACCGATCCGGCCCATATTGCGACCATGCAGAAGCGCTTGAATGCGTTGTAGCTGTAGCGGGGGTGCTCTGCCTGTCTATATTGTGGGCGTAACAACATAGATGTTCGAAGTCCTACGCGGCATGGCAATGAGAACCTGGAATGCACGAAATTCTGTATTGGCTGTTGCGCTGGCATTTGTCGTGGCGCAATCGGCTGTTGGGCAGGAGCCTGTGTTGTTCCGGGCGGTTGCCGAGGGCGACATCCGGCGTGTACAGAGTCTCCTGCGGGCTTCGCCGCGGCTTGTCAGGGCTCGCGACTCGCTGATGCGCCAACCATTACATCTTGCCATTGATGTTGGCAACCAGGCAATGGCCCGGTTATTGATTGCGTGTGGGGCGCCGCTTGATCGCGAAGACGGTGAAGGGCGTCTTCCGCTTCAGATTGCACTTTCTCGCGGTGACTCGACAATTGCATTGTTGCTGGTTCGACGCGGATCGCCGGTTGATGGGGCGTTTGATGATGGATCGTTTCTGCATGCCGCCATCCGTCTGCATTGCAGGCAACTGATTCGCGCAATGGTTTCCGGTGGTGCGGACATCGATGTGCTTGACGCCGATGGACATTCACCGTTGACGCTTGCCGCCGAGCTCGGCGATATATGGGCCGCCAAGTATCTGCTGACACACGGTGCTGACTGCAAGGGTGGCGACGGAAGTCGTGCCGGGCCAGTACACCTGGCCGCATGGAGTGGGTCAACGGAGATCATTGGTTTGCTGGTTCGGTGTGGAGTGGCGATCAACGAGCCGTCGTACAGCTATGGTACACCGCTTGCGTTCGCGGCACATGCCATGCAGGGCCGGGCTGTTCGGCAGCTACTCCAATTGGGCGGCAAGCCAGGAATCGCGGGCTCTGGAGGCCTGACCCCATTGCATACGGCCGCGGATTCCGAGCCGGAACAGTATGATTCAACCGTTATTCCGAACCTGCTTGCAGCAGGGGCAAGGATTGACCAAGCCGATGGCGATGGTCGAACCGCGCTTCACATCGCCGCGGCTCGTGGCAATGGACGGCTTGTGCAACAACTACTTGTGTTGCACGCCGATGTTGCTGCGCGCGACAGCCGCGGTGCCACCCCGCTTCATTTGGCTGCGCGTGCGGGTCGAACGGATGTGGTTGGTCGGCTTCTGGCCGCGGGCAGCAACGTGAACGCTCGTTCGAACGACGGTACAACACCTCTGTTCGACGCTGCCGTCGGAGCAGACAGCGAAGTCATTGCAACCCTGATTGCCTCCGGTGCCGATGTGAATGCCGTTTCCAACGGCGGGTACACTCCGTTGTTTGAGGCCGTGCTGAACGCGCGAAGGGATATCGTGCAAGAGCTTATCAGCCGCGGTGGGCGTCCGGATATTGTAGCCTTGGATGGTAGCACATTGCTTCATACGGCCGCGATGAAGTATGCCGGACCCACCGACACCGTGCTCGTTGCGGATCTGATCAAAACAGGTGCTGCGATCGACCAACAGGATCGGGAAGGAAAAACGGCGTTGCTGATTTCCGTGGAGCAGCGGCGCCCGGCGCTGACACGATTTCTGATTGCCCGCGGTGCGAACGTTGACGTCGCGGATCGTGCGGGGCGAACACCGTTGCTTGCGGCCATAATGAGTGATGATTCCACCACGGCCGAGTATCTCCTGCGACACGGGGCTAATGTTCAAGCAGTGGATTCGAGCGGCGGAACCGTACTGCACGTGGCCGTTATGCATGCGCTACATCTTGTTGGCTGGTTGCTTGATCATGGCGCGGATGCCAGGGCTGCCGATCGCACGGGCCGCACATCGCTTCAGCTCTTGAACGATGGAGCGGGGGCCACTGGCAATTCAAAATGGAATGCCGAGGATTACAAGCGCGCGGTCGAGGCGTTGAAGCGTGCGTTGGCTCAATAATGGTAGTGTGCGTGGTGCGACCACCGTGGCCGAACTCCCCTTGCAATCGCGGTAGCCCCACAGCCGTTTGCGACTGCCGAGCGTACGGAGCTGCTCAACGCCTCCGCGGCGTGTTTGCGGCGTTGGGGCGCACAGCGGTAGGCGCACTCACGGCTTCCTTCAATTGCGGCGTTATACCACCATTTCCCGGCAACACGTCATCGCACAATCTTTTCTCTTGCCCTAATACTTCCGGGTAGCGATATTTGCACCACGTTTGACCTGAGAAAGTGCCGCAGCAGGCACGATTGATTCGGAAACCAACCACAACCAGTCATGATCCGCGTTGCGCTCGCCGCTTTTGCAACGGCGTTGATTGTTGTCGCGCTTGCGTCCGGGAACTCCGGAGCGTCCGCTTCGCCCACGGTTACCGGGCGAGATGTTGTGCATCCGAACGGCCTGGTGCTTACCCTGGCCGATTCCCTGTTCGTGCAGCAAACCACCGATGGGTTCATCGTCTCCGGTCCTGGGCCGAAGGATTTCAGGCCACCGGCGGAAGTATCCGTGGCCTTGATACACGGCCGGTGTTCCGAAGCCTATGCGTCCGGCGAGCGAACCACGCTCGTTCGCGATGCGCACGGTACGGCGTTCACGTGGGCGCGCCCGCTGCACGATGCCGGCGATTCCTGGATTGTGGTGCGCCAGTCGTTGCAGGATTCGGCTGCCACGCTGGCACAGTTCAACCTGGCCTGTTACGTGGTGGGTCACGCAAGGTCCAGCACGCACGTTCTCAACGTTGCCGCCGCTGAACCCGGGTAACCGCCGTACGCGTGTGTCGCGAAGGCGTCCACCAAGACGATAACGGCACGCACCGTGCCGAACACAGATGCCACCATGACCACTATCGAACATCGTGTAAACGGCGTGCTGGATGTCCTTACCCAGCGGTTACTGCGGCCGCGGGTTACGCTTGCCGGGCGCGAGATTCATGCGTTCCATCTTTGCGGTGCCCTGGGGCTGCTGCTGGGAGCGTTGCTGTCGGTTGGCTGTGCCCTGCACATGGGATTGTCGCCGGCGGTGGTGATCACCCTTGGCCTGTTCGGTGTGGCGTTGTTTCTGCTTCAGGCAATCGCCACAAAAATCGTGAAGGGAACAGAGTATCTGGTGCAGTATCGAGCCGTGGTCCTGGTGCTGGCCGCCTGGTGGGCCATGCTTGTGTTTCTGGGCGAACCCGTGCTGCCGTATCTGGATGTGCTTGCGCCGGGGCTTTGCGTCTTTCTGGCGGCAGGCCGTGTGGGGTGTACCATGGTTGGCTGCTGCCACGGGCGCCCCGCGCGTTGTGGGATATGCTACGGCGACATGCATGCCCACGACGGATTTACCAGACGCCTTGTTGGGATCCGGCTCCTGCCGGTGCAGGCCATCGAATCGGTGGCGCTGATAACCATTGCCATGGTGGGGCTTCTGGTATTGCGATCGGGTGCTGAACCGGGGTCAGTGGTTGCGATGTACATCGTGGTGTACGGCGTTGTACGGTTCGTCCTGGAATTCGCTCGCGGTGATGCCGATCGCAGATGGCTTGGCGGATTTTCTGAAGGGCAGTGGAGCTCGTTGCTCCTGCTTCTGCTCCTCACCGCTCTGGAATGTTTCGGCTTGGTGCCGTTGGCATACTGGCATCTGGCCATCGCCACGATCGTGACGGCTGCGGCTGCTATCGTGGGCATTGCTCGCGCTCGTGATGGCGGCGAGCGATTTCGGCTTCGTGGCGCCGACCACACCTTGGAGGTGGTTGACGCCGTACAGCAATTGGTAGGCCGGGCGGTGCTTCCGTTCGGCGGCGATCTCGATGCGGACAGGTCCGTCCGTCCCATCGCAACGTCGCTTGGCTACAGGATCTCCGGTGGGAACATCGGCGATGAAGTCCATCCCGCGTACTACTTCGCGATATCGCGGCGGGAGTCTGTGCCGGCACGACGTACGATGGAGGAACTGGCTGTTCTTGTTGCGCTGCTCTGCGGTGGGCAGGCATGGGAGCTGATCGAGGGGCGGCATGGAGTGTATCATCTGTTGGTTGATATGGCGCACGTGCAGGAACCTGTCCTGCATCGTGCTGAAGCCTGATTGATCCGATGGATCTGATTGGTCGGCGGACGAATACCACAATGGATGATGCGTGTTGTTGGCGGTTGAGCCCTCGATGCCAACAACGGGATGCGACGCTTCAACGGAGTACGGTCTCCAGTCACCACATTCTGGCCCGTGCCACGAACACAACAACGAACACTCAGTATGTCCAATGGAATATATGTCCACTTCCACCTGAAGTCCGGACGCCGGGCACCCAGCGAGGTGATGGCGAAGATGGTGGCGGCGATGTCGCAGTGGGAAGAGGCCGAGAACGAATGGCGTAGCCTGAAAGTTTTCGATGGCGCTCTCGACCATTGCATTGTTGAACAGTACGGTACAATGACTGCCGGCCAGATTCTGGCGGCAACCAAAACCTATCGTGCCGCCAGCACCAGCATCTGGAGCGATGTCTCCTTCCGGTGTTGGCACACCGCTGCCGGCCGACCGTTTCAGGGGGTTGAAGGGGCAACGATGATCGTGCGGGGCGATGCCTGGCTCGACAAGCAGACCGGTGACCGGCGACTGCGAGGCAATGCCGAATTGGCGATATGGGAGCGTGCGCCTTTCAAGCTGTTGGACACCCGCGAGTTCGGCAGCGCGGCCAATAACTGGAATCGCTACGTGGAGGAAAATCTCGAGGTGCTCACCGCCGGGATCTTCCGGCTGATCGAGGCCTTGAAGCCCATATCGGTAAAGGTGTACGACGGCTTTGGTGACTTTCTGCCGCTTAACGCAAACCTGGCGTATTACCGCAGCGAGTCCGACGTGGTTGCCGACGTGAAACTTCTGGCCGAGATCTGGGAGCGCGGTGACGACGAAGGCGGCATACCGCCGTTGAAGCTGGGGTACTCCAACCGGGCACGAAGCGTGCTTGGCGTGTTGCGCACCGAGTCATCGCGCGAGAAAATCTGGAAGGCGATGACACGGGTGCTGCCAAACGTTGCACGCCTGAACGAACGGCATGTGCGCGCAGTGCTTGCCTCCGGCAGCTTCGACTATTACGCGATGCCTGTTGGATTCACGCTCCTGGATCACCCCGGGTTCATGAACTCGTATCTCAACGCGTTTTTCATCGCGTTGCTGGAGGAAGCCGGCCAGAAATAGACGCCCGGTTCGGTGCCGGATACAGCCGGCGAACGCACTACAACGCAAACCGCAATGCCGATGAATCCGAACGCTCCGCCAACCGCCAGCGCCTGCATGGCCGATGCCATCGAGGCTATCCGCCGCGACGTGGCCTTGTATCTGCAGGCCTTGCATGGCCTGGACGTGGCCGGGCCCGCCGCCAACGACGAACCCGTACCGGACGGCACATCGGATGCGCCCCCCGAAACCACGAGCAGTGGCCTTGTGGCCGAATTGGAAGGTGCGGCCCGCTGCTCGCGGCTTACGACAGTTGCGCGGGCATTTGGCCTGGGGACATGCGAGCAGTACATATTGCTGATGTGTGCGGCATGCGAGTTCTCACCGGAGGTTGCCGAGATGTTCGGTATGGTTCGCGGGGACCGCGCGCGCGGTTTTGCGTCGCTGGATCTGATCGCTCATATCGGCGGAGGATCCAGATATGATTACGACGCGGCCTTGCTTCCATCGGCGCCTTTACGCCGATGGGAACTGGTGCGGATGGTCGACGACGGAACGTTTGCCACCTGTTCGATTCGTATCGACGAATGGCTGTACCACACGCTGTTCGGTCGTGATCACATCGACAGCCGGTTGCGCCCGTACGTACGCGAACCACGAATCGCCGCCGAACCCGTTCCCTCGCATCGCGAAATAGCCGATCGGATTGCCCATCGCCTCCTGACAAAAGCCGGCGGTACGGCCGGCAGTGCCGTGGGAGTGTTCGGCGCAACCCAGGCCGACCGTGCCGACACGGCCGGCACGATCGCGCGACGCATTGGCAGCCGTCTGTATGCCCTTCGTGCGCAGGATTTGCCGGGCGTGCCATCCGAGCGCGCGCACCTGGCAACCCTGCTGGGGCGCGAAGCGCTTCTGGGCGAATGCCTTGTCCTGCTCGAGTGCGACGGGATTGATCCAAACGTTGGCATAAAGCCGTTGATACCGTTTGTGGAGGATCTTACCGCACCGCTGCTGGTAAGCTCGGGGGAACCGCTTGCGCTCGACTCGGTGGGGATGGTGCGCTACGAACTGCGTGCGCCCTCGGTTGAGGAGCGGCGGGCCGTTTGGCAGCGCGAGCTTGGCGTGGAGCCGGGCGCGTTGAACGGAACGCTTGATCGTGTGCTGGAACACTTCGCGATGGGAAGCAGCGGCATAGCCGGTGCGGCCGCACGATTGCGGCAGGAGCATGCCGGCGCAAGCGACGCCGCGTATGCCAACGCGCTTTGGGATGCCTGCCGCACACAGGCGCGGCCCAAGCTGGATGACCTGGCCAAGCGGATCGAGCCGCGCGCCACCTGGGATGAGCTCGTGCTCCCCGATACGCAGATGAACACCATCCGAGAGATTGCCGCCCACGTACGCCAGCGCATGACCGTGTATCAGCAGTGGGGCTTTGCGCGCACCAGCAACCGGGGGCTGGGCATCAGCGCGTTGTTCGCCGGCGCCTCCGGTACCGGCAAGACCATGGCAGCCGAGGTGCTTGCCGGTGAGCTGCGGCTGGACCTGTATCACATCGACCTGAGCCAGGTTGTCAGCAAGTACATCGGCGAGACCGAGAAGAACCTGCGGCGGATATTTGATGCGGCCGAGGAAGGCGGCGCGGTGCTGTTGTTCGACGAGGCCGACGCCTTGTTCGGGAAGCGAAGCGAGGTGAAGGACAGCCACGACCGCCACGCGAACATCGAGGTGAGTTATCTGTTGCAGCGTATGGAGAGCTACAGTGGGCTGGCGATCCTGACGACGAACATGAAGAGCGCGTTGGACACCGCGTTCATGCGTCGCCTGCGGTTCGTGGTGGATTTCCCGTTCCCGGGGAATGCTCAGCGCGAGCAGATCTGGAAGCGGATTTACCCGGCCGAACTGCCACGTGCGGGGCTGGATACCGAACGTCTGGCGCGCCTGGACGTAGCCGGCGGCAACATCCGGAACATCGCCCTGAACGCGGCATTCCTGGCCGCCGACGAAGGAGTGGCGGTACAGATGCGCCATATTCTGCGGGCCACGCGAAGCGAATATGTAAAGCTGGAGAAGCAGCTCACCGATATGGAGATTTCAGGATGGGTATAGCGGCAAGTGAGGGCGGATCGGTATCGACAGGACCGGCGCCGATTGCGCCGAAGCGAGACAGCGGAACCGACGCCGGCCGCATGCGAAACGCGCAGGGGCCGGGCACGCGCGCTGAGCGGCGTAACGCCCGCACTGCGAACTATATGGCGGGCGTCAGCATCGAGATTGGTGAATTAGTGGTGCACGGATTTCCGCCGGAAACACGCGAAAGAATTGCTAAAACCATGCATGGCGAATTGGGCCGGTTGATTGCGCGTAGCGGCCGGCAACTGATGCGAGCCAGGAACAGCGATGAGATGATGCTTGGCGGGGGAGATTTCGCGGTCCCGCATGGTTCAACGCCCGAACAGGCGGGATTACATATCGCCCGTGCCCTGTTTCGTGGTTTGACTGGTCAGTGAGCGCAACGCCGCCGATCATATTCGGCATGACGGCCGCGACAGTAGATATTAAAAGTGAAAATGCCCGTTGAAATCATCCAGAAAACCCTTGACTCGGCTCGTGGATTTTGTAAATTGCAAACCATCGCTACCACACAGGCAAATGCATCCATTGTTAGGATTTTCGCTATCGTGACAGATGAAAATCTGCCATAGCGGAATTCCATGACACACTTCGAGCGTCGGCGCGCTATCGAACCAGAGATGCATGGAAGCGGGGATTCCTGACGAAGAATCATGCCCGTAATCCGTGCGTTGCCGCGAGCGTCGGACGAACATCACAACGAGCAGTACAAATTCTTGCGCATCAGGAGCAATATGGCCTTTGGCCGTTTGTTTCGGCATGCAGCAACGTCAACCACGACCCATGCGTACGCGCCGATCGCGTCGCATGAACGCCACCATATACATGCGAGGTTCGTATGTCTGAGTTCCCAGGCTCACCGCGTCTGCAGAAAGGGGCAATAATTTCAATATCCAGGGAAAACCCTCTTGCACGCTCGATACGCTTTCAATACAACCCGGTGAGCGTGAAGCGGGTTCTCGCTCCGAATGCGGCCGCTCGTTCCGGTGGAGGCGGCGCAGGAAGTAGTCAGGAAGGAAGCAAGGAGTCGCACAAGCTGCATGGGCCGCCTGTGGAGACGATATCGCTCTCACTTCACTTCGATGCGTCCGACCGTCTTGAAAGCGGCGACGTCACGGCCGTATCGCTCGGAATATATCCGGAGCTTTCCGCTCTGGAGACTTTGCTGTATCCCAAAACAGACCTGATGTTTGCCCGATTTCTGCTGGAGGATAGCGGCAGCGAGGTGAACGAACCGCTCGAGATGGCGGTAACATTGTTCTATTGGGGGCCTGGGCGAATCCAGCCTGTCAGGATCACGAGCATTACAATCGACGAAACCAACTTTGATACCATGTTAAATCCTATCCAGGCGGAAGTAAGTATCTCGATGGAGACGCTTGGCTATGATGATCTCGATAAAGACAGTCCTGCATATCAGATCTATCTCGCATATCAGAGAATCAAGGAGGGGCGCGCGACATTGAACGGAGTTCAGACAGTTCTTTCGGCAATAAAGTAATACGGAGGTGACCTATGTTCTCGTCAACCAGCAGATACGCCAAGCTTCCGATTGCGGAGCAAGAGATGGTAACCCGAAACGGCGCGAGCAGAACCGTTCGATATGTCCGACGCAGGTTTATTGGGTCGTTCGGATCGCAACCGCAACAACACGTGGTTAATGATGGTGATCGCCTCGATGTCATTGCCAACGAATCATTCGGCGACCCGACGCTCTTCTGGCGGATATGTGACGCCAACACGCCGTTGAATCCGTTTATGCTTCTCGCGCGTGCCGGCGACACGATCCTGATCCCAACGCAGTTCACGACCAATGAATGATTGTCATGGAACAACAGCGCCTAAAGCCACCACCCGCCACGAAATACTACGTTGGGAAGGGGACCCCGAGAGAAATGTCACGGAAGTTGGCCGCATCGGTTGTTTCCGTGGAGATAACATCCTCCACCGGTGGCCCCTCGCTATTGCAGATGGTGTTTCGAACCGGACGCAGGGGAAAGGCCGACATGTTCGACGACTCAACCGTCACCGACTCGTCGATCGCGTTGTTTAACCGTATTGCCGTTGTGGTTTCGTTGACGGGCGGAAGTCGATGCCTGTTCGATGGCATTATCACCAGCCACGAATATCAACCACGCGCGTTTGGTACACAATCCCGCTTTACTGTTACGGCCGAGGACGCCTGCGTTATGATGGACTTAAGCGAAAAATCGCGCGAGCATCCTAATCAGCACGAAGCCACAATCGCACGTAAGATTCTCGAGGAGTACCGTCAATACGGCATCTCAATGGTCACGACGTTTGCGCCTCCTGTTGGGCCGCCCGATTTGAATATCCGGGTGCCTGTTCAGCACGAGAGCGACCTGGCCTACCTGCGGCGGATGGCTGCCCGCTACAATTTCGACTTCTTTATCCAGCCTGGTGATGATCATTCGCAATGCGAGGCGTACTGGGGGCCGCCGGTACGCTCCGGTGAGCCCAGTCAGGAATTGCGAATTGGTTTGCCGCGTGGTTTGAACGTCGATGATGTAAGCTTTCAGTATAACGGACAGGCGCCGACGGATATCGACGACCGGCTCCAGGCTCGGATAACCGATGCCCAGGGGCCGGCCAAACAGAACAGTTCGACAATTCAGAACCTGTCGATAAATCCAGCTCTGGATGCGTTGCGCCCGAACGTTGGCAAACGTTTCCTGCGATTACCGCAAGGACTCGACCGTGAGCAAGCCGACGCACAGGCCCAGGCAATGGTGGATCGGTCTGTTCAGAAGGCAGTCACCGTGAGTGGCTCGCTTAGCGTTGGGCGGCATGGGACGATCGTACTTCCTCGGGAATTGGTGAAGGTACGCGGAGCAGGCACCACATACAGCGGCACGTATTACGTAGACGGCACTACCTACCGTATCGAAAACGGAGTCCATTCGCAGCGCTTCGATCTTATACGTGAAGGCATTAACTCGTAACCGTTTAACAGAGGTAGCGCATGATCCCATACCACGGCAAATATCGTGGCAAGGTCGAAGCCAATAAGGATCCGAAAAATCTCGGCCGAATCCAGATAAGCGTTCCTTCGGTGTTAGGCGAAGGAAAAGCGAGCTGGGCCTATCCATGTGTGCCGTACGCCGGCAAAAATGTCGGCATGCTTTCGCTGCCACCCGTCGGAGCGAATATCTGGGTGGAGTTCGAGGGCGGTGATCCCGATTACCCCATCTGGGTTGGGTGTTTCTGGGGCGAAGGTGAAATGCCGGAGATCCCTGAAGAGAAGCCCGGGCAGGAGATCTGCAAGTTCTGGAAAACCGAGCGCGGGTACGTTGTCTTTAACGACGACGACGGGCATATCACCATCAAGGTAAACGACTCGCAGTTCATCAAACTTGAACACGACAAGATCACTATCGACGACGGCGAAGGGCCCAACTTTGGCACGATTGTCCTTCACTGCCAGGCCGTTACGATCAACAAGGATGGGCTGGAGGTTGATGTATGACACGCCGTGTGATCAACATTGACACCGAGATCATCTGCACACACGGCGCTTCGGTTGTTTACAGCATTCTGCATCCCCGGCTGTTGAGCCGTAATGTGAAGGTCTGCGGAGCGTCGGTCGTGACCGTGATGGACAAGTACCCGCTGATCAAGGGCGCGTGCGGGCTTACACAGGCGCGGTGTGTGGAGGTTATCTGGCCCGGGCCTGCCGAGCGTGTAAGCGTGCGGCGTGCGAAGATCCTGATCTACCGTAGCGATGGGAAGTGTATCCCGAACATGACGCCGAAGCAGATCACCACCATTCAACAACGAGTAAAGGCCACATGATGCAGATCGACTATCCAGTTCGGCTCGACGGTCACGGCCGGGTGGCGCAAACCACCAACACGGATCACATCCGCGACATGATCGAGCAGGTGCTGTTCACCTCGCCGGGCGAACGTGTGAACCGACCCGATTTCGGCTGCGGGCTGACGCGCCTGGTGTTTGCACCGATCGGCGAGGAACTTGTGACCACAACGGAATACATGATCCATGGATCATTGCAACAATGGCTTGGACATCTGATCACGGTGGATGCTGTGGTGGTGGAGTCGAGCGACTCGACGATCTATATCAACGTGCGGTATGTGGTGCTCGGCAGCGACCAGAGCAGCACCGCACAGTTTACCATGGAGGTGTGATAGATGGCGACGCAATACCATTGCGGGAGTGATATGCGCAGGGCGGCCGTGCGTGATGATGACACGATGAACGGCATCGATTACCTGCAGGTGGTTGACCTCGACTACCGCGACATCTTCCCGGGCGCACCTGCCCTGCAGGACGCGAACCGCCAACGGTTGCTGTTGATTCACATGATGAAGCCGATCGCGACCGAGGAGGAGCCGTCCACCTTCACACAGGAACATCTGCGGCTTGCCGGAGGCGTGCGGATAAAGCCGGTATCGATACTGTGGGCGCGTACGGCCGCGGCCATCGTTGCCGATGTGGATAACAGCGAGCTGGATCCGGAGCTTGCGGAGGCCGAGGTGGCCTATATCGCTGCTCTGGCCGATCCATACTCGGTCCTTGTTGTGCGCGTGGATGGCGCCGGCGACTTCAGCAGCTATACGCTTCGTCTGGTGACCTCGCAGTCGGACTCGACCCCGCCCGACAATTTCGATGTTCAGCTCGCTGAGGTGGTCTTCTCGTTCAAGGTGGAATGCCCAACCGACTTCGATTGCCGCCCGAACGACGATTGCCCGCTGCCGCAGCGCGAGGACGAGCCGCTGATCGATTATTTGACGAAGGATTACGAAACCTTCCGACGGATGATGCTCGATCGGTTGTCGTTCACCCTGCCGGATTGGGCCGAACGCAGTCCGGCCGATGTTGGCGTGGCGCTGGTGGAGCTGCTGGCCTACACGGCCGATTACCTGAGCTATTATCAGGATGCCGTTGCCAACGAGGCCTACCTGGGCACTGCGCGCAAGCGTGTATCCATGCGCCGCCATGCGCGCCTGCTGGATTACCCGATGCACGATGGCCGCAATGCCCGCTGCTGGTTGCACGTGGCCGTGAGCGCACCCGGCGTTATCGTGCCGGCCGGCACGGCAATCCTTACCAAGAGCAAGGGGCTGGCCACCACGATCCCGACCACCGTGCCGCCCAAGGATCCCGATGTGCTGATCGCCACGGCGCTTTCCGAGGGCGCGCAGGCGTTCGAGACAATGGAGGAGGCCGTTCTCTACAGCTCCCACAACACCATCCAGTTCTACACCTGGCTGAACGAGGAATGCTGTATCGCCAAGGGAGCAACCAGGGCAACCCTGGTGGACAATAACTCGAACCGATTGCGGCTGCGTGTTGGGGATGTGCTGGTGTTCGAGGAGGTAGCCGGCGCCGATACGGGGTTGGCCGCCGACGCCGATCCCACCAAGCGCCATGCCGTGCGCCTTACGAAGGTGTCGCCGGAGGCCACCGCCGCCACTGTCTCCGGGCATGAACAACGAACGGCCGCCACGTTGGTTACCGACGCGCTTACCGGCATCGGAATCGTTGAGATTGAGTGGCACGAGGAGGATGCGCTGCCGTTCACGATGTGTGTGTCGGCAACGGTGGATGGCGCGCTGGTCTCGAACCTTACCGTGGCGCGCGGCAACATCATCCCGGCCGATCAGGGCTGGACGATCTCGAGCCAGGAGTCGCTTGATCCGGCAACCGTGCCGCTGGTTGGGACGTACCGTCCGCAGCTTCTGGTGCCCGACATCACGTTCAGCCTGCCGTACGACTCGCAGGCAGCGCGGGACGGCTCCGCCAGCGAGGTGATGCAACTGCGGCTGGACCGCGCCCTGCCGGCCGTGCGCCTGGAGGGCAACGACGAAACATGGCTGCCGCAACGCGACCTGTTGAACAGCGACCGCTTTGCCCTGGAGTTCGTTGTGGAAACCGAGGACGACGGTACCGCCTTCCTCCGGTTTGGCGACGATACCAACGGCCGGCGCCCCTCGGCGGACACCGAGTTCACGCCGGCCTACCGTGTGGGCAACGGTCGCGTAGGCAATGTTGGCGCCGGAGCCATAGCGCACCTGATGATGGAGCACTCCTCGATTACCGGCGTGCGAAATCCGATGCCGGCAACCGGCGGCACGGACCCCGAAGGGACCGAGCAGGTGCGGCTGTACGCGCCGCAGGCCTTCCGCCGGCAGGAGCGCGCCGTGCTAGTGTCGGACTATGCCGAGGTTGCCGAGCGCCATCCCGATGTACAGAAGGCGCAGGCGACGCTTCGCTGGACCGGCAGTTGGCACACCGTGTTCATCACGGTTGATCGCCGCGGAGGTTCCGCCGTCGACTCCGCGTTCCGCGCCGAGCTGCTCGATTTCATGGACAAGTACCGGCTGATCGATCGCGATCTGGAAATCAGCGGGCCTGTGTATGTGCCGCTTGATATCGCAATCGATGTGTGCGTGAAGCAGGGGTACTACCGTGGCCCGGTGAAGGCCGCGCTGTTGCGGAAGCTGGGCAGCCGAATGCTTCCGGATGGCACCCTGGGCTTTTTCCATCCAGACAATCTCACCTTCAACCAACCCATGTATCTCAGCCGCCTGGTGACTGCCGCCGCCGATGTGCCGGGCGTGAACTGGGTTACCGTGACACGCTTCAAGCGCTGGGGCATGCGCGAAAACGGCGAACTGGATTCGGGTGTAATCGATATCGGACGTCTGGAGATCGCGCGGCTGGACAACGATCCCAGTGCTCCTGAAAACGGAAGACTGATACTCAACATGAATGGGGGGCTATGAGCACCGTGAATCAGAAACTCGAAACTTGCGGTTGCTGCGATCCGGGAGTTCCCTCGCAGACCGTGATCAGCAACCGCTCGGGGCTGCCGCGTCTGGGGTATCGTATCGGCACACATGCCGATTTCTTCAAGCGCATGCTGCATCGGATCCCCTATCAGGTGATTCCGGACGGTGATTACGCCGGCGAACGCCCGCTTGGCGGCCTTACCACACGCAGCCTGGACGACCCCTCGATTGCCCTGCTGGATGCCTGGGCGATGTCGCTCGACGTGCTCACGTTTTATCAGGAGCAGCTTGCCAACGAAGGATTCCTGCGCACGTCAACCGAGCGCCGTTCGGTGCTGGAGCTTGCCAGGTCGATCGGCTACGAGCTGAACCCCGGTGTTGCCGCCGGCACATGGCTTGCCTTCCAATTGGCCACCGGACCCAAGAACCCCAGGACGGTACGGATTGCCGTTGGCATGCAGTTGCTGAGTGTGCCGCAGAAGGACGAGCTGCCGCAGCGTTTCGAGGTTGCCGAGGAAATGGAAGCCCGTCCGGATTGGAACCGCATGGTGGCCCTGACACGCGAGACGCCGCGGATCACCGCCGACACCACCGTTATCCACCTGAAGGGAACCGGCACGGCGTTGCAGCCCGGCGACCTGTTGTTGCTGGTGGGCGACGAGCGCGCTTCCAATCCCCGCAGCGATCGCTGGGTTGTGGTGACAATCTCCTCGGTGGAGATCAATGCCGATCGCAATACCGTGCTGACGCTCGACAAAAGCCCGCGCGAGGTTCGCGGCGAGGCAGCGATGCCCGCCAATCCCCGTGTGTTCGCGCTGCGTACGCGCACGTCGCTGTTTGGCTATAACGCCCCGGATTGGAAGATCCTTACGCAGGCGATGCGCGGGAACTTTGGCAACGGCGACGATTGGCAGGGATTAAGCGTGCCGGCGGATGCGGCGTTCGACCTTGCCGCCGAGTTCCCGCGCGTGGTGCCTGGTAGCTGGGTGGTGCTGAGCGGACCGGTTGAACGGACCATCGACGGCCAGACCAGCACAACGCGCGCGATGCGCCTGTACCGTGTACGTACGGCCGAGCATACCTCGCGCACGGATTTCACGTTGACCGCGCAGGTAACACACGTGGTGCCGGATACGCCGCCGCCCGGGCCGGTTCTTGTGGGCGAAAGCGCTGATGCCGCCAGCCGGGATGCGTTCCAGGTACGCGGCACGCAGGTGCTGGCCGAGAGCGAGCTGCTGGAGCTGGCCGAAGCGCCTGTTGTGCAGCCCGTGCAGGGGGCCACGATTGTGGTGCAGGGCAACGTGCTCGGCCTGACGCCGGGGCGCTCGGTGATCGTAAGCGGAACACATCCGCGCATGTTGATGACACGGACCCTTGTTGACGCCCTGGCCCAGGTTGGCAGTACAGGTTATCGTGTGATCGTGCGCGAGGGCGCGGCATTCGAGGTGCTGGCGCCGTCGACACCGCGCGACCAATCCGATACCGCCATCGAGGGCGCATCGCTGTGCCGTGCAGGCGGCGCTGGCTGCGACGACTGGCAACTGCTGGAGCCCGGCGGCACCCGAAGGCGCATCGCACTGCCGCGTGGCAGCTATCGATGGGCCGACCCGCCTGCCGATGCCGACCAGATAAGCGAAGTTGCGGTGATCCGATCGGTCAGCAACGACAACAACAACACCACCATCACATTCGAATCCGCCCTCACGAACATCTACGACCGCGCAAGCGCTGCCGTGCTCGGTAACGTGGCCCGGGCAACCCACGGCGCATCGGTGGCCGAGGTTCTGGGAAGCGGTGATGCCACGGTGCCCAACCAGCGGTTCAAGCTGAAGAAGCCGCCGCTTACGCACATCGCCGCGCCCACCGCAACCGGCGCCAAGAGCACGCTTGAAGTGCGCGTAAACGGTGTGCTGTGGCAGGAGGTGCCGTACCTGTATGGTCGTGGCGCCCGCGAGGAAGTGTACATCGTGCGCATCAACAACGAGGGTGAGGCCAGCGTGATCTTCGGCGACGGGCGCAACGGCGCGCGCCTGCCAAGCGGTTTGGACAATGTGGCCGCATCGTATCGAAGCGGGATCGGCCTGGAAGGCGAGGTGCCGGTGGATTCGTTGACCATCATGCAATCGCGGCCGCTAGGTGTGTCCGACGTCACCAACCCGGTTGCCGCCACGGGCGCGGCGTCGGCCGAGCACATGGAGGACGCTCGCAGGAACGCTCCCACAACGGTGCTCACGTTCGAGCGAATCGTTTCGCTGCGTGACTTCGAGGACTTCTCGCAATCGTTCGCCGGTGTCGCCAAGGCACAGGCGGAGATTCTGTGGAACGGGAGCCGGCAGATTGTTCATGTGACGATCGGCGGGTCCAACGGGAAGCCCGCGGGGCCTGGGCTGCGGCGGAACCTGGCAACCGCGATCGACGCATTGCGCGATCGTACAATCGAGATGCGCATCGGCAGCTATCGCGAGAAGCGGTTCAACCTGAAGGCGCGTGTGATCTGCGATCCCCGATATCTGGTTGACGTTGTTACCGCGAACGTGCAGGCCGCGTTGCTGGAGGCGTTCTCCTACGACCGGCGGTCGTTTGCGCAAAGCGTGAGCTCGTCGGAAGTGATCAGCGTGATTCAGAAAGTGGCCGGCGTGGTGTACGTGGATCTGGACGAGCTGTACATCAGCACGCTTTCCGACTGCGGCGGATCGGCAACACCGCGACTGGTGTATGTGCTTACGGCCTCGCGCGCCAAGTGGGTTGATTCGCGTTCGCGCTGTGGCGGGCGCAGCGGTGGCGGATTGCTGCTTACAGGCGGTATTACCGTGGAGCAACAGCAGCAGCAGCTTGGCACGGGCGCGTCGTCGTTGCCGCTTACCGGCGGCATCACCCTGGCGGGCCAGCAGAGCGGGCTTTCCACAACCGATACATCACTGCCGCTTACCGGCTATACAACGGTGACCACAAGCACCGGCGCCACCAGAAACGTGGTGATCGAGGGGCTGAGCCCGTTCCAGGCCAATGTGCTGGTGGGGACCCCGCTGCCGGGCGCCGTGCCGGGCGGCCCGACACCAACCGCGCGTGATACCGCAAGCACGATTCTGGAGGCCGAGCTTCTGCTAATCAATCCGGCCGGCATCACCATCTCGGCGTTCATCGATCAGCAATCGAAATCTTGAAATAAGGAACGGCCATGAGTTCTACCACCGATCGTCTTTACAACCTTCTTCCCGCTGTATACCGCGCTCGCGATCAGAAGATCGGCGGCGAGGCCCTGCGCGCATTGCTCGGCGTGATCGAGACGGAATATCAGGCCATCCTGGATGATATCGGTACGCTGTACGACAACTGGTTCATCGAAACCTGCCAGGATTGGGTGGTGCCGTACATCGGCGACCTGCTTGGCGTTCGCGAGTTGAACGCCATCCCGAACGGAGCATTCAGCCGGCGCGCGTACGTGGCCAATACGCTGGCCTATCGCAAGCGCAAGGGCACGCCGGCGGTGGTTGAGCAGTTGGCCCGCGATGTTACCGGCTGGCCCTCGCGCGTGGTGGAGTACTTCCAACTGATGGGACAAACTCAGCATCTGAACCACATCCGCGCCGGCAATACGCTGCTCGACATCCGCGGCGCGGCGCGATTGGAGCGGATTGGCACGCCGTTCGAGCAGGCAGCCTACACTGCCGAGGTGCGCCGCATCTCGCGCCGGGCCGGCCGGTACAACATTCCCAGCGTCGGCATCTATCAATGGCGACTTGGTTCCTATCCGGTGTACGAGGCGCAGGCGGCCGTTGTCAACAAAGCCGCGGAAGGCGTTGGCAGTGTGGCCGGGAAGTTCTTCCGATTCAGCCAATTGAACGCCGACATGCCGCTGTTCAACCGGCCCGAGACCGAACAGAGCATCACCACGCTGGCGCAGGAGATCAACGTGCCGGGCGCGCTTCGCCGCAGGCCGCTGTTCGATGAGCTGGAGGCACGGCGCGCCGCCGTTGATGCCGGGCGGAACCCCGTGGAAATCTACTTCGACGAGCAGCCCGTGATCGAGCTGCGCTACCGTGAGGACGCGGAGGACCCGTATACCGATGTCCCGCCGGAGAACATTCGCATATGCCATCTGGGTGTCTGGCACGAACCGGAGGACGCCGACGATTTTCTGGTTGATCCGGTGTTGGGCCGCATTGCCGCCAAGGGCACGCGGAGCTTCAACGACGTTCGCGTTACCTATTCGTACGGCTTCAGCGCCGACGTCGGCGGCGGCTCGTACAACCGGCGCTCCACGCTGGTTACCGCCACCCCGGGCGATACCACGGTGCATACGGTGACCGTGGCGAAGAACGACCTGCCGGATGGCCCACCGGATTACGATTCGCTGGTTGATGCCGTGTTGGATTTCGTTGCCGACGAGGACGAGCGCGATTGGATCATCAACGTCGCCGACAGCAGCACCTATGCCGACTTCGTTACCCTCGAGGTTGCCGCAACTTCCAGTCCGGAAGGCAGCCGACGCCTGATCATCCAGGCGCACGACGGTGAACGCCCCACCTTGCAGCTCGGCGGGGCGTGGTTGATCGATTCGGCCGATGCGACGCTCTCGATAACGCTGAACGGCTTTCTGGTGATTGGTGCCGTTGAGCTTGCCGGCGAATGCGCGCAGTTGGAATTGCTGCACACCACGCTGGTGCCTGGCCGCAGCCTGACCACAGACGGCGAGCCGGCTTTCGCCGCTGACTCGCTGAACGTGGCAATCGAAACGCCCGACATGCAGATCGTGATGCAATCCTGCATCACCGGGCCAATCAACGTTGGCGAGTTCGCCGCGCGTTCGATTGCCATTACCGACAGCATCATCGACGGCTTCGGCGGCCCGGGCCAGGGCCTGCAGGCGGTGTACGGTGGTACCGGCGAGGATGATGCCGTATTGCCGGCGGCGCCGGCATCGTTCACACGCAGCACCGTGCTGGGCGGTGTTTCCGTATCGGAGCTGACGCTTGCGTCGGAATCGATTTTCACCGACACGGTGATCGCGAAACGCCGCCAGGTTGGCTGCGCTCGATTCTGTTATCTGCCGCCGGGCTCGCGAACACCACAACGATACTATTGCCAACCGGACACCGCCGCGCTCAAGGACACCGCCGGCAACGTGCTGGAGCGTGTGAAGCCGCAGTTCACTTCGCTGCGATACGGCGATCCGGCCTATGCACAGTTAACCACAAGCACGCCGCTCGAGATCCGATCAGGGGCCGAGGACGGCTCGGAAATGGGAGCGTTCAATCAATTGAAGCAGCCGCAGCGCGAGGCCAACCTGCGCATCGGACTCGAGGAGTATATGCGCCTCGGGCTGGACACCGGAACGTTCTTCGTCACCTAACCACAGGAGTATTCATACATGAAAGGCGACTTCACAAGACAGACATTCAACCCCGAGAAGCATTACAGCGGCGTGCGAATGCAGCAGGGTCGGGTGCAGCTCGATGCCGACTGGAATGAGCAGGTTGATATCACCGCGCATCGCGATCGCGTTACCACGGGCGATGTTGTTGGTGCCTCGGGCGTTCCGGTGCTCCCCGACGGAAGCTCCAGCGGATTCAAGATTGTGCTGCCCGGAATCAGTGAGACCACGGAGTCATTCACGATTCGCGAGGGGCATATCTACGTTGACGGTATTCTCTGCGAGAACGACTCTTCAAGCGGGTACGATTTTTCCAGTCAGCCGCACTACACGCCCCCGGAAGCGCCCGAGGAAGGGCTGAACGTTGTGTATCTCGATGTATGGGAACGCACCGTGACGGCCGCCGAGGATGCCAGCATCCGCGAGGTTGCCTTGGGCGGGCCCGACACCGCCGCGCGCACGCAAACCGTGTGGCAGGTGAAGCTGCTGCCGATTTCGCCCACCAATGCAACCGGGGCGATTTGCTCGACCACGTTCCCGGAATGGGATTCGCTGGTGGCGGCATCCACCGGCGCGCTGAAGGCGCGTACCGCCACGCTGGCCGAGGGTGAGTCCACCGATCCGTGTATTGTGCCGGCGAGCGCCGGATATCGCGGCCTGGAGAACCAGCTCTATCGTGTGGAGATCCACTCGGTTATCGAGGCGGTGATCACCTACAAGTGGTCGCGCGACAACGGCACCTTCCTGTATCCGGTGCAGGCCATCCCCGAGGCCGAAAGCGATACCGCGACCGTGGTGCTGGCCGATCTTGGCAAGGATGAGAACAGTACGCTGAACGTGAACGACTGGGTGGAACTGCAGAGCCGCACTCGCGAGCTGCATGGATTCCCGGGGTCGCTTGCCAAGGTGACGGCAATCGACACGGTTGACCGCCGCATCACCCTGCAGGCGGCGGCCGGGCAGACATCGCTTACCGCGTATGATGTGGATGCCACGGAGTTTGTGTCGGTTCGGCGTTGGGATTTCACCGGCTCCGAACCGCCAACCACGTCCCTGTCGGTAGGCGAGGATCCCGATTGGATTGCCATCGAGGACGGCGTGGAGGTATTGTTCCAAACCGGACCGGATGGCGCCTATACGTCCGCCACGTATCACACGGGCGACTACTGGACCATCCCGGCGCGTATTGCCACACAGGATATCGAGTGGCCCACGATCAGCGGCGCGCCGGTTGCGGTTGCGCCGCACGGCGTGCGGCACCACTACACCCGCCTGGGGCTGTTGAACCAGACCGAATCCGGCTGGGAGCGTGCTTCCCTGAAGGATTGCCGCCGCACCTTCCTGTCGCTGTCGGATATCCCCACGCTTGGCTTCCACTTCGTGGCCGGTGATGGGCAGGAGGCCTCGCCGGGCGGCGTGCTTCCGCGACTGTTGCAGGTGTCGGTAACCGATCGTGGACGCAAGGCGATTGGCGCTCGGGTGCGGTTCAAGGTGCGTATCGGCAACGGGCGGCTGCATCCGATTGTTGACGGTGAGCCCGACGGCGACGGCGATGTGGAGGTGATTGCCGAAACCGATGTGAACGGTGTGGCATCGTGCCAGTTCACGCTGGACGAGATCAACTCCAGCCAGCAGGTGGAGGCGGTGTTGCTGGGCGAGCTGGATCTACCGCTTGCGCTGAACCCGATTCGCTTTAACGCAGGGTTCACATCTAGCGGCGTGATCTTCAGCTATGTGTGCGGCGATGGCCAGGATGGCCTGCCCTCGGAATACCTGCCGGTGCCGCTCACCGTTGGCGTAAACGAGTTCGGCACCGTGAGTGCCGGCGCGAAGGTGCAATTCCGGATTACCAAGGGATCCGGCCTTCTCCGCGGCGAAGTTCGTACCGACGATGTTATCGAGATCGTGACCGGTTCCACGCTGATCATCGAAACCGGCGAAGACGGCATCGCGCGCGTGGAATGGCGGCTTGATGCCTCCACGCGCAATCAGCAGGTGGAGGCGCGCCTGCTGGACGACGACGATGCGCCGCGCAGCATCACGCCGATTTGTTTCAACGCGGGGATTGGCTCGAACCTGGAGTTCAACTACGTGGGCGGCGATGGCCAGGAGGCCTTGCCCGGCGGCGTGGTGCCGATGCCGCTTGAAGTTGGCGTGATGGACGGCGAGGTGAAGGTACAGGCCGGGCACGTGAAGTTCGTGATCACCGGCGGCGCAGGAACAATCGCGCCGCGCACAACGGGCACGCAGGTTGCGCCCAATGTGGTGATTGCCGAAACCAACATCGACGGCATTGCCGCGGTGGATTGGACGCTGGATGCCGTCAACCCGGTGCAGCAGGTGTCGGCATATCTGCTCGACGGCGACGATGAGTTGCTGGAGTTCACGCCCGTTCACTTCAACGCCACAATCAGCAGGGCCGCCGGTGTTGCATATACGCCGCCGTCGGACTGCACGAAGTTCTCCGGAACCACCACCGTGCAGGATGCGCTGGACAAGCTGTGCGAGTGCGATTGCGGCTCGAACTGCCCGCCCGTCATTCGCGTAACGGGCGTGTTCCTTGGCACTGCGACGTCGGCGCTGGGAGTGCCGGTGAACCCGTACACAAGCCTTACGCTGGATTCCTTGCAGCATGGGCTGCGCATCGTTACCGATACCGAGCTGGACCCCGCCGCGGCCAAGCCGTGCAGCGTGTTCGGCGACGCCAGCATCCCGTATCCGCTGGATAGCGGCGAGCGCACGTATTGGGGGCTGAGCACGGTCTCGCCAAGCGAGCCGTTCGAGGACCAGTTCATCGGCACGCGGCCCATCAACATGATGGCCGAGGTGGAGGTTGACCTGGCGAACAAGCATGTGATCCGTTGGAAGCCGACCAGCACGATGCTGGACAAGCTTCAGCTTATGCTGGAGACGGTGAACCACGACGACGCCACCGTGCCGGTGAAGCTGGCGGTGAAGGGAAGCTCGATCTGGGCCGAGGGGAATACCGGCAAGCTGTTGGCCGGCAATGCCAGCTTCGCGGGGAATTTCCTTACTGTGCCAACCGATCGCGATTGCGACGAGCCGAGCGATTTCATCTTCTGCTTCGTGCTTGTGAAGAATCCGGAGGATCCGTGCGTGAAGATTTCGGCGGTGCATTTCGACGGCCCGATCATCGGTGGCTCGAACACCACCGGGCATGTGTACTTCGAGCAGCCCGTGCTGCCGGCTTCGGTGCCAACGTTGAAGGTAACCAGCAAGGTGACCAGCGTTGTCGACGATCACACGCTTGTGCTTACGCCGTATCCGTCGGGCTCGGCGGCCACAAACGAATATCGATTCACGCTCAGCCCAACCGAGGTGGACACCGCTACCACGGTGCAGTTGACCGTTGAGAACAACTCGGGTTCCGACCCGTGCAAGCGCTCGATTACAACCGTGGTAACGGTGAACCCGAAGCCGTGCGCGGAGATTACGGGCATCAGCTTCCCGAACCCGGTGGTGATCGGTCAGGACTTGCAGGGTGTGCTCACGTTTGCCTCGGGCAACCAGGCCGATCGCAGCGTGACGATCACTTCCAGCAATACCACGCTGATCCCGAACCCGCTGCCGTTCGATATCGAGGTGGACGACCTTACGCATTCGATCAGCATTGCCACAAGCACCAACCCGACAGTGGTGGAGGGCGTTACCGAGCGTACGCCGGTTACCCTTACGGTGAGCGATCCGTGCAACGGCACGAAGACCGTCACCGTGTACGTGGATCCGGAGCCGTGCGACAAGATCGATCGTATCGAATACGTGCCGGTTGTTGGCGGCTCGATGGCCAGCTACACCGTGACGTTCGCGGCGCCGCTCACCAAGACTCGCGTGATCACCTTCACCAGCAGCAATACCGATGTGGTGAAGAACAAGACCTACACGTTCGTGCCGAGCGTGGATCAGGTGGAGTACGTTGTGCCGTCGGTGGAAACACTGCCGGTAACCATCGACACCGAGGTCGTGATCTCCACCGATCCGTGCGGCGGCATCGTCACGCGGCGGATCACGGTGCTGAAGCGTCCGTGTATCGAAATCGCGGAGTTCAATCTGCCAACCGAGATTATCGGTGGTGAATCGATTACCGCAAGCCTGAAGCTGCGCGACAACGTATCGTACGCACAACATGTGCAGATCGTTGTGGACAGCGCCAACACCAGCATTGTGGAGCCAGGCGCCGGTGTGGACTTCTCGGTGGGCCAGGGCCTGACAGCCAAGAACTTCACGCTTGTTACGCATACGTTGAGCGAGGCGCGCGACATCGCGGTTCGTGCAATCCTGTGCGGCGAGGAAATCGTGCGCTGGATCAAGGTGCTGCCAATCCCATGCGAGTACCCGGTGGATTACGTATCGCTGCCGGAACCGCTGCATAGCGGCGTCAGCTATACGCCGGGCATCTACCTGAATGCGCCGTCGTATTCGGATACGCCGATCAACATCACGTTCAACCCAAGCATTCATGCGCCGATCGTGGTGTCGGTTGATCCGGATCAGCAACTGGTGAGCTTCCCGCTGACGTTCGCCGAGGTTGCCGAGGATACCGACGTGGAGATCGTCGCCGATCGCTGCGGACGCATCCTTCGCATCCGCCGCCGTGTGCTGCGGCCGGTGACCGGGGTGCCGCGTATCACCAAGGTGACCATGGTGAATCCGGATAACCCGAGCTACAGCGTGGACTTCGTGCAACCGAACGAACCCGCGCAGGTGGACGTGCCACAGCTTGAGCTGTCCGGATCGGGCGCGCGACTCCAGATCCGTGTGGAGTTCGACGACACCGTGCCAACCGAGGCCTCGGTGAACAACAACACCTTCATGGTTGTGTACCACGACGAAAACCCCGGAACCCCGGGCCGTGTGCTCACCGGTGTTGACGTGCTCATGGAGGGCGACGTTGCGATCTGCGAGATCCCGGCGGGTGCGCTGAACGGCGGCTACTATCGCGTGGTGCTCAAGGGCACAGGTAGCGGCGAGGTGATCAAGTCCGCGGCGAACAAGCCGTTGGATGGCGTCTTCCGCCAGCCGTTGGACGGAGCCAACACGACCGGATCGTCTGCCGACACCACAGGCAGCAACTTCGTGGGCGTGGCGAAGCTGGCCTTCAACCCAGGAACGCCGGGCGCTCCCGGACTGTAATCGAAATCACCATCACGGCCGCGCCGATCGCCGCAAGGCGGTCGGCGCGGTTTGTCAGCAACATTCTTACGCAGGGTTTCTATGGCAGAGAAGACAGTGATCGTCGGCCCTTCCGGTTCGTCGCAGACCGAGGTGGACGAGGTCAACCTATATCTGAGTCAGGGATGGCAGATTCGCACGGCCTACCCTGTGGGGCGGAATAGTAATGCGTTGCTGGTGGTGATGGAGGACACCGTTGGACCACAGGTACGGGTGTTCCTTCTGGCCGATGCGGCCGGCGATGCGGCGTCGGGCGGTGATGCCGTCAACGACTTCCTGATGTCGCCCGAAGGCGAAGGGTGCGTGCTTATCGACCGCTACGACGTTGGCGAACGCGCCATGCTGGTTGTTGTTGGCATGCCGCCCGTGCTTGATCCGTTCGACCCATTGATCCGAGTCCCGGTGGCGCCGCAGCGCGTGGTGCTGGTGGGGCCGAACGACGACATCGCCCCATCGCTGGTGGCGATCAACATGTACCTGGGCACCGGTTGGCAGGTTGTGGTGGCGTACGGGGTGGGCCGTGAAGGCAATGGCCTGCTAGTCGTGTTCGAGCAGCGCATCGGCAATCAGGCCCATGCCCTGCTCCTGCACGATGTTGCCGGTCGTGCTGCTTCTGGGCAGAACCTGCTGAACGCATACTTCGCCTCGGTGGATGGGCGTGGGCACATTGTGCTGCGCCGCTATGCCGTTGGCGAACGTGCCATCCTTGTGATTCTTGGGAACCCACCGCTGGAGATGGAGCCCGACCCATGCGACTGCCCGGCCGGACCAACCGGACCGCAGGGACCAACCGGGCCGTGGGGACCGACCGGACCGGAAGGGCCGGCGGGCGGTGACCCGAATGTCTGGTTGGTGGGAATGGGCGTGCCCTTCGACGAGCTGGGCAACGATGATGATTTTTACTACGATGTCGAGACCGATAAGATTTACCATAAGGTCGATGGCACGTGGGAGTTTGTTTCGGATATCACCGGTGCAACAGGCCCGCAGGGGCCAACCGGACCTCAGGGGCCTGTGGGCGAGATTGGGGCCACCGGTCCGATAGGGCCAACAGGACCTCATGGCCCAACCGGACCGACTGGTTCTCCTGGCCCGCATGGCCCAACGGGGCCAACCGGTACGGCCGGTTCGAAGTGGTATGTCGGAAGCGGCACACCGCCGAGCATTACCGGTGTTGACAGCGATTTCTATCTGCAGAACGTTACCGGCGGCGTGTGGACCAAGGTCGCCGGGGAATGGGGCGAGAGCGCGAACATCCTGGGCCCAACCGGCGTGCAGGGTGTTACTGGAGCCATTGGAGCCACTGGCGCTACCGGCGCTACTGGCGCGAAAGGCGCAACGGGTGCTATCGGCGCTACCGGAACGCAGTGGTACGTCGCTGGCGGCAATCCCGGGCCAGGGCTGGGCTCCGACGGAGACAACGCGCTCAATGTGACCACTGGAGATGTATTCCTCAGGGACGAGGGAGCGTGGAATGGTATCGGCAACCTTATGGGACCAACAGGTCCGGATGGCATTCAAGGAGCCACGGGCGCAACCGGAGCTACAGGCGCAACCGGAGCTACAGGCGCGACGGGAGCGAAAGGCGCTACGGGTGCAACGGGCGCTACGGGTGCGACGGGAGCGAAGGGCGCTACGGGTGCGATCGGCTCAACAGGCACGCTGTGGTACACGGGGACGACGGCGCCGGACGATGCTGATGGCCTGGAGGGTGACAACTATTTGCAGACGACGACGGGCGATCTGTATCTGAAGGGGGGCATTGGCGTCTGGATCGCGAACGGCAACATCATGGGTGCTACAGGCGCCACTGGTGCTGTTGGCGCCACCGGCGCTACGGGTTCGACGGGAGCGAAGGGCGCTACGGGTTCAACGGGCGCAGTCGGCTCGACGGGCACGTTGTGGTATACGGGGACCGCGGTGCCGAACGATGCGAACGGTACGAACGGCGACAACTACCTGCGGACGACGACGGGCGACCTGTACCTGAAGGGCGGCGGTGTATGGGGAGCAAACGGGAACATCAAGGGAGCGACCGGTGCCACTGGAGCCACTGGCGCAGCCGGTGCGACGGGTGCTACGGGCGCAACCGGAGCTACCGGCGCAAAAGGCGCGACGGGTTCAACCGGCGCGATCGGCTCGACAGGCACGTTGTGGTACACGGGGACCACAGTACCGAACGATGCTGATGGCCTGGAGGGTGACAACTATTTGCAGACGACGACGGGCGATCTGTATCTGAAGGGGGGCATCGGCGTCTGGATCGCGAACGGGAACATCAAGGGCGCGACCGGCGCCACTGGAGCCACAGGGGCTGTTGGAGCAACGGGCGCTACGGGATCCACGGGCGCAACCGGAGCTACAGGTTCGACGGGCGCAAAAGGCGCGACGGGTTCGACGGGCGCAGTTGGCTCGACGGGCACGCTGTGGTACACGGGGACTGTAGTACCGAACGATGCGAACGGAACGGATGGCGACAATTATCTGCGGACCACAACGGGCGACCTGTACCTGAAGGGGAGCGGCGTGTGGGGGGCGAACGGGAACATCAAGGGCGCGACCGGTGCCACTGGTGCCACGGGCGCAACCGGAGCAACGGGCGCCACGGGCGCGACTGGCGCAAAGGGTGCGACGGGATCCACGGGAGCAATCGGCTCGACGGGTACGCTGTGGTTCACAGGGACCACAGTACCAAACGATGCGAACGGTTCGGACGGCGACAATTACCTGCGGACGAGCACGGGCGACCTGTACCTGAAGGGGAGCGGCGTGTGGGGGGCGAACGGGAACATCAAGGGCGCAACCGGTGCCACTGGAGCCACGGGCGCAACCGGTTCGACGGGCGCAAAAGGCGCGACGGGTTCGACCGGCGCAGTTGGCTCGACGGGCACGTTGTGGTTCACAGGGACCGTGGTACCGAACGATGCGAACGGCTCGGACGGCGACAACTACCTGCGGACGACAACGGGCGACCTGTATCTGAAGGGGAGCGGCGTATGGGGGGCGAACGGGAACATCAAGGGTGCGACCGGCGCCACTGGAGCCACGGGCGCAGCCGGCGCCACTGGAGCCACGGGCGCGACCGGCGCCACAGGCGCGACGGGTTCGACGGGCGCAATCGGCTCGACGGGCACGCTGTGGTTCACAGGGACCACAGTACCGAACGATCTCAACGGCGCCGACGGTGACAATTACCTGCGGACGAGCACGGGTGACCTGTACCTGAAGGGGAGCGGC
>CBHYLN010000050.1:0-33353 GCA_966128725.1 uncultured bacterium
CGGCAACCAGTTCCTCCTTTGCGTAGCGCTCGTCACCGAATGTGCGGCCGAACTCCCGGTTCAGGCGGCTTGTGTGGCCTGTCCAGTGGGTGAGCTCGTGTGCAAGTATGGCGTAGTAGCTCACGGCATCATCAAAAGCCTCGAAGGGCGGCATCTGGATGCGGTCCGGCCCTCTGAGATACACCGCCTTGACGCCCGTGGTGATCTCGGCTTTCGTCTGCCTGAAGAACCGTTCCAGCGTCTCGATGCGCTGTTCCGGGTTCACCTGCAGGGGTCTGGCAGCTTGTAATAGGTGTCCGGCAGCCCTTCGACGTTTCTTGCCGTGCTGTCGGCCGTTGTCCGCTGCGGCCGCGCCGTTTTCAGAAAGGAGGGGGCACCGTTACGGAGGCTGCCGGCATTGCGGCCGTACCTGGCTCTGGCGGCAAGTCCTTGATACACTCCACGGCCCTCCATTTTCAGCGGCACCGATAGACCAATCGTGTTCCGCCAACGGTGGTTTCGGTGTAATCAAAGCCGAGGTCCCGCGCGATCGCGTCATAGTCCAGATAGTTGATGATCGATTCGGGGATATCTCCGAACAGCCCCTCGTCAACAAACTCCTGGGCAAGCTCCATCAGGCTGTCGATCTCGTAGATATCCACGTCCAGATCATCAGGCTTGTCGGCACGAATATCGAAACGATAGCCGCACTCGCCGACAGCGATAATGACTTTCCGCTTTGCATCTTCGCTCCAGTCGTCACAGGCGTCCAGATACTCGCCAACGTTGGTCTGGTTAACGCTCAACGCATCGAACAGCTCACGGTCGATATCCTCTCCATCAATGAATTGCAGTTCATACTCCTCACCGGCGCGCCCATGGGATTGACGTTCTCGGCGGCCTGCTGGTCGTAGTCCTCCTTCGTCTCGAAGTAAAATCCGAGCGCGGCGATGTCATAGGGTTGTGCGAACAGGGTGGTCATGTTTCTTTCCTTTCCGGGGGTTGCAGTTGGCATCGCCTTATGACTTGTGATTGAAGTCGCGGCGCAAGGCGGCCGGGGGGCGGGTCGGCTTAAGCGAGGTTGAAGTCTTCTCGCCGTTGCAGGCCTTCGCTTTCGGCGCAAGAGCCAGATAGTGCTGGCGGTGGATGACAAGATTGTAGCCCTTGCCTGTCTTGTGTGCGAAGGCGGCTCCGATGCAGCGGACGCGTCCACCTTGCTGCATGAAGATGTAGAAGGCGGGTGTGGCGGCGGTGTCACTGGTCATGGAATGATCCTTTCTGAACGGAGGTGCGGTGGTGAGAGGAAGAGAGCGAGAGAGCTTACGCCCTCTCCCGTTCATCCTCGTCCGTTTCAGCTTGACCGTTTTGCTGCTGCTTTTGTGAAATAGACCGAAGTACGGAAGCCCGTGGATGTCCATCAAAGTCCGACAATGATTGACGGGTGGTGAAGAAGACAGGCGGCGGCGCGAATCGTTGCTGCATGGAAGCGCGTTCGAGTGCCGGCGGATTCGTTTCTGTGGGCCGCCCCCATGGCGATGGACCCAACGCGGTGCAGCGCGCGCGTCACCCGTGACGTTGCCGATCGCCAGGCGCGCCTGGCGCGCCTGGCAACGTCGCTGGAATCATCCGGGCATGCCGCAACCGACGTGGCGGCGTTCCTGATGCGCATGATCTTCACCATGTTCGCCGAGGATGTGAAGCTGTTGCCGGAACGGCCGTTTCTGGAGATGCTGGAATCATTGCGCGTCAATACGGAGATACTGCCGGACATGCTCCGTTCCCTGTGGTCCACAATGAACACGGGCGGGTTTTCACCGGCGCTTTTCAGCACAGTGCTGAAAAGCATGGCGCTACGCTTCAATGGCGGCTTGTTCGAGGACTCCACGGCCCTGCTGGTGAATGAGAAGCAACGCGCCCTGCTGGTGGAGTTGTGGATTGGTCTGTCCAATCTACGCAGAACTAAACAATAACAGCAATAGGCCAATACGGCCGATTGCAACCTAAATCTAGCGATTTTCATCTTTGACAACATCGCTTTTGGCAACATTGCTTCAGCAATGCCGCTGCTCTCGCAACCACGACTGACGCAACGGGCTGTACGGTGTACAATGGATATCCACACACGGCAATCTCGGCATCCCCCGTGCAACCGTTGTTACGGATACCACCGATGGTACCCGCCAAGGTGGGTACATGATGATGGGGGTACATGGAAGTAGGGTACACGATAATGTACTGTATCGCGCTATCCTCGGAATGCATATTAGCGCTTGATATCCACAAAGTCTGGATGTCAAAACAATCACTCCCATTTTTGGAGAATTGACTTATGCGTTCCTCATCATTTAGACGGTCGATAGCCGCAACAATGGTTGCTGGCATTGCTACTACCGTGCTGGCTGCCACACTCTTGGCGGCAACAGCATTGCCACCATTGCTGGTGAACGGCCCAGCATGCCCAAAAGGCAGCGCACGGACAAATAAGTGGATTGTATTTGAAGACAGAGATGGCAACGGAAGCTATGATTTTGTGATTGCCGGCGACTGCGACGGGACTGTCCGGGGACGCGAATGGCGTGTTAGCAGTGACCCGTTCGATCCAACACCTGGCGATATAGCCGTTGGTCAATTGCCGGCAAACGTATCAGTTGCACCCACCCCCGATCTATCGTACACGCAATTGCCGAGTGGGCTGTTTGCATGGACCGTTACCGAACGCGCAACCGACGGAACGGTGATTTGCACATACGATCGCGGTGTTGATATGTCCTTGGTGTCATCATGTCCGCCGGACGGGAACCTGCATTAGTCCGAAAGTTGTATGGCAAGGTCAGTATTCATTACCCAGGCCTATGCCACATCCTTGCGCGATTGCAAGGGGTACCAGTTGGACATACATTGCTCGTTGTGTGATTGTCATGCGCAATCACGGATACCAGGCGTGACGTGATTCTCGGGGGATAGTTGCTTGCGCAGGTATACAACGGGGCGGGTGCTCGTGAGACATATCACGGGCACCCGCTACATTTTTTGCGCATGTATCCCCAACGTGCGGGGGTACCCGGTGTACTTTTTTGCACATAATCTCGTTTGAGTCCGTGTTACTCGTACGGAGTATCCGTTTGGCATTGTGGTACGCTACTTGTGCGGTTGGCGATCTTCGATGCATTTGTCCAACGGTTGCTTTTGATTTGTGGGAATTGGGTACCTGTGGTTTTACATACTCAACGTGGCGGGTTTATGGTGCATTTGTATCCTTTTCAAGCATTCGAATCCCCATAGACTCGATGCCTGGCCGTCTAGTCATCGGTCAATATGCCAAGGGGGCGCATGCACTGGTTGTTCCTGGGGGACGGCCGTGCATGCGCCTTTTAGTTGTTTTGCCCCCATAGATCCGGAATGACGCGCTTGACAAATGCATTCAGCAAGAAGTGGGAGAACTTCGCCGCCGCCGTGAGCCTGCATGTTGCGCTACAACCTCGTGCGTGTGCATCAGACTCTCAGAGTCACGCCAGCAATGGAGGCCGGAGTGACAAACCGTCTGTGAAGCATCGGCGACCTGTTAGACGCAACGGCAAATTAGGACACTACCGGGTTGCACGCCCATTAGTAGGCTCAAGGCCCTGAGCACCCCGGCCCCCTCCAATCCAGGTTCTTCCGGCAGCGCAACGCGCCCGAAGCACTTGCGCCGAATACTCCGGAACGTAACGTCCCGGAGCATGATGAGAGGTAATGCCAAGCGCAAACGTTTCATGGTGCGTCACACCGAATAGTCGGAGCAACCAGTACCTGCCGATGCTCTCAGGATGGTTGCGCCTGCCCATGGCTTCGGATCGCTTCGCCATCGGATTGTGTGCATGGATTCAGTATCATCTCCTTGGGGTATTCCCCCGGGGGTGCCCCCCGAGGGAATACCCCTCACATCCCCCCACGAAGGGTATCCCTCGGGGATTCCCGTTCGTTACATCCAACCGGCACTCACCGGCATGAGCGTCACCGCACCACCACCAGCCTCGCCACCGCACGCGAACGCCCCGCGCGAAGTTCCACCAGATAGGCCCCCGGCGCGAATCCGGCGGTCGAGACCTCCAGCGCATACCGGCCCGCCTCGGCCGCCGCGCCGTCGACCGGACGCGCCACCACACGGCCACCGGCGTCGTACACGGTCAGGCTGAACGCTTCGCTCGACGGCACCGAGAACCGTACCTGCGTGCGGCCGTGCGACGGGTTCGGCAGCGCATCAACACGCAGCGATCCCGCTCCGCGATCCACGAGTCGCATCTTCGCCAGCGCTTCTTCATCAACCGGCGCCGACAGCTCCTCCACCGGATACAGCGAACGATACGATACCGTGTCCGGCGCCACGCTCGTCTCGATCCGTGTCCGCACGTAGTACGTGCCGCTGAACAGATCGAAGTCCCGTTGGATCGCAACGTCGTACGAATCGGCAACCGCCGTCACGGTGAACGAGTCCAGCCGCGCAACGGCAACGTCGCTGGCCGAGTCCACCAGTTCGGTGATGAACGTCACGCCCTGCCCGCCGGCAAGCGCCGTATCGCCGGCGAACCTGCCGTGCAGTTCGCAGCCGATCGTCACCGAATCGTGCGCGGCGAAGTTCACGCTGCGGAACAGTTCCCGCACCGCCGTGAGATTGTCCGTGCGACGGTTGCCCGCCGTGCGCGGCACAAGCGGCAGCGGCATGGCGCCATCCGGCCCGTTTGCCCATACATCGAACAGCGTGCCGCTGAACGCCGTGACGGCCGCGTCGCTCAGGCTGAAGAACACGCGGCGGCCGTGCGCCTGGTAGCCGCGCGGCCGCGCCCTGGCGAAGTATTCGCGCGAGGTCTCGATCACCCCCTGCGATGTATCGCTCGGCGCCTCGACGAACAACACGGCGTGTTTGCCCAGCTGGCCCACCGGCGCGGCCGCGCCGTGCGCGTTGAACCCGCCGATCTGGTACGGTTGCGGCTGCGGCCAGATGAACGATGTGCCGTACTCCACGATCGACTGTTGCATCGGCTTGAAACCCGGGATCGGGCTCATCACCACCGAGAACGTCACCTTCCGGCCCAGGCTGTCGTCGGCCCTGGTGGTGCGCGCGTTGATCGATGACTCGCTTGGATACACCGGCGCGCCAATCAGGCCGGGCACGGTTGCCGCACGGGTCACCTCGTAGCTCCACTGCGCGGCATTCTCGATGCAGTCGAAGTACGGACGCCACCGGTTCGGATGGCTCGTATCCGGGTCGCAGCTTCGCGACGTTTCGGTGAACAGGCTGGCGTGATGTACCCAGGTTTCGGCATACGACACTCCCTTCAACAAATCGACGAGATTGGAGAAGCTCTCCCATGTTATCCCCTCCTGCGCGCCGCACCATACATCCTGTGTCATGTCCATCGACGGGTGCACGTGGTTGGCCGCATCGCTCTGGCTGACCATCATCCGGTTCTTCACCAGCGGACGATGCGCGCCGCCGGTTACCGTGTCGATCAACCGTGCGTAGAAGATGTGCGTTCCGTAGGGCGTCGGCTGCTGCCAAGCGATGCCGATGCTGGAATCACGCCCGGTGATGTGCGCAAACGGCGGCATCGTCGGGTACTGCCCCACATCGAACGATCCCATGGGGTCCTGCACCGTATCACAGGTACGATACTTGACGTTGCCGGCGCCGCCGCCCATCTGCCACCAGCTGCTGTTGCCGTCGAGCTGGCGGATCACCGCAACGATGCCGCGCTGGTCGTCGCTGAAGGCAAACGCGTACGCCCCGTGCAGGCGGCTGACGGTTGGCGTGCCCCATTGCGCATCGTCGGTGCCGGAGGCCAGGCCGATCGAGTCGGTATTGGTCATCAGTTGTGGAAACGCGTCCGGATCGTTCATCGGGAAGCGCACGTTGCGCACCAGCACCGAACGGGCGGTGCCGCCGGCATACCACGGGTAGGTGGTCCAGACGATGGTGGCCACGCGATCGCTCAGCTTTGTGGAATCGGCCCTGACCGCGAGCGACGGGAAATGATTGCCGTACGCATAGCGCGGATCATTTGTATCGGAGATCATCACCTCGAACCCCGGGCGGGGGTCCCAGCGGATCGCGCCGGTCGCCTTGGTGATGGGCAGCGAGCGGCGGTAGAACACCTGATCGGCCCAGACCGTGTCGGTTTTCAGGGGCGGCGCCCAGAACTTCGCGCGGCGCACGTACACCGCGTGCCAGAAAACGCCGTCGAACAGAAATTTCTTGCCGTTGTTGAATCTCGTGTCCCCGGTGAAGGCAACCTGGTTCGGCTGGCAGAACGTGACGCGCAACAGGGCGGCGCCACCGGGCCGGAGCGTCAGGTTGAAGAGGCTGTCCTCGCGAATGATGGTATCCAGCCCGGCGCGCGGCGCGGTCGCGAACGGCAGGCGGGCCGTGTCCGGCTCGATCTCCTGGATGCGGACGAAGTTGTACTGCAACGTGTCCGGGTGATGGATGTTCAGACGAACGGCGAGCGTACGGACCTCGGCCAGCGTATCAAGCGTGCGCCCGAGCGCCGAGTTGGCGGCGATGTCGCCGGAACGCTCGAACGTGCGGCGGTTCAGCAGGAAGAGGTGCATGGTATCGTCGATGCGTTGCGCGCCCTTCAGCGTATCGAACAGGCCAAGCTCCACATAGGTCCCGGCCGCGGAGTCCCTGTTCCCGAACCGGTCGAAGGCCTCGATCGAGCGGACCATCTCGGTGGCCGGCAGCGGGCGCGATCGTGTCTGCGGATAATTCTCGATGCTGTCGGCCATGTAGGCCTGTGGCACGATGAAGTGCATGGAGTAGGCGTCGCGCCAGCGCAGGCGGGCCATCGCCGCGCCGATCCTGGGAAGCCAGGCCTTGTTCAGCCAGCGCATCTCGTTCAGGCGATTGCCCCAGCCGGTGTAGAAGTTGGGGAACCGTGCCGCCGGCCGCCCGAGATTGTCGTTCTCCGGTTTGCGGCGCATCACCAGCGTATCGCGGTAGTTCTCCTGCATCGAGGTCAGCGGGCCAACCGGGCCGAAGTCGTTGTAGAAAAACCAGCGCTGCACCAGGTCGTTCGGATGCAGAGCGGGATCAACCGTGTAAACTTCCTGCGTGTCCGACCCTACCCAGGAGTAATGCACGCCACGCGAACCATAGACGAGCCCCAGATTGACGATGGCGCGCATCTCGGCCGCTTCCAGAATATGTGTCCAGGTGGTATCGGCGTGGTCGAAGACGCCGTTCGAGTTGTACACCGGCTGGATGTTGAACGGCGACATCACGCTGGGCCATATCGTGAGCCGCTTGCCGGTGCGGCGCGATGACCACGCGGCATGGCCCAGCTCGTTGGCGAACCTGGCGCCGTAGAAGTACTCGTTGTTCGGGCCGATGATGTACTGGCCGAAATGGAACCGCTGAAGGAAGCGTTCGTAGCGCTCCACCTCGGCACGCGCCGGCACAAGCAGCGGGAGGAACCATCGGCCGCCGTTATGTTCGGCGATCGTGGGAAGCTGAATGTCCGACAGGCCGTAGAACTGCTGATAGTCCTGCCCGCGCCGGTACCAGACATCGCCGGGGTAAAGTTCGACGGTCAGTTCCGGCTCGTCGTCCAGCGTATGCTGCGCGGCGTTGCTGTGCAGGTTCTGCGCCCGGTAGGCGCGGATACCGCGGATGGTATCGTTCCCGCCCCCGAACGTTGTGGCGGCCAGCTGGGAGTCGATCGTGGCGTACGGCCCATGCTCGAACATTTTCCCTTCATCGCCGGTATACAGGCGCATGATGGCGCGCCGGGCGGCGACCGGGGTGGCCGAGGAATCGTTCACGAACCTGCGGGCCAGGTTCATCACCGCCTGGCGGTGATCGATACAGGGCTGCTCGCCGCCGCGCATCAGCCAGCCGATCGAGTCGCGCAGGCTTACCCCGCGCAGCGCCACCTTCTCCGCGCCGGCCCAGCGCACGCGGATATCGAAACGATGCGCGCTGTTGTTCGCGTGGTACGGCCCGCCCCGCAGCGTGCCCGGCGCGGCGCGCATATCCACGGCAATGGTGGTGTCGTGGTAAACATCGAAGTTCAATTGCCCCGCCGGTGGTGCCAGGCTCCGTTTCAGGATACTGAACGCCCGGAACAGATACTCGGTGTCGCCGGCGGCGGTCTGCGCCGCGCCGCTGGTGTCCTGGAAGCTGGTGCCCGCCGGAATCTCGCACCAGACCTCGACGACCAGCACCGTGTCACCGTCATCGGCTGTGCCGCCTCCCTGTTGTGGACTGAACATATGCCCGGTGACGGTGATATAGTGCATGGGCGACTCCAGCCCCTGAATCTGGTTGGTGATGAAGCTGGAGCAGTCCATCGTGCTCAGGGCCGTGTCGTTTGCCACGGGCCAGCGCTTCTGCCCCGCGATGTACCCGAAGGCGATCCCCGAGGCTACCGTCTGGCTGGCCGCCGTGGTCGCGGCGTCGTAGACTTGTTCGAGCACACCACCCGGCATAGTCGTAAAGTTCCGCGCAGTGTCGCCACCACTTCGGCTGGCAAACACATTCCGGTAGTAGTAGCTCTGCGCCGAGTCGAAGGGGAAGAACACGGCCTCGCGGCCGTTGCCCGCGCGCGAGAGCATGCCGCCGATGTTGGGGATCAGCCATTCATCGGCCGCCGCGTGGGCGGCCAGCGAGTCCACCCGCCAGTAGTCCTCGGGGCCGTGCTCGCGCATCTCGATCACTTTCACGCCGATATCGCGCAGGAAGTTCCACACGTCGCTGTACGGCTGCCCGTCGGGCGGCTTGGTGGCCAGCACGCCACCAATCCAGAATTCGTCGAGCCCCAGATTGTAGATCGCGCGGCGCGGCGCGGCCGTGTCCGGCAGGGGCGGCTGCGCCGCCAGCGGGGCCGCCGCCGGCAGGGCGGCCGCCAGCAGGGCCGCCACAAACAGCATGCCCGGCAGAAACCGATGCCCGGGCCACGCACGGCGCGGCCCATCCGATGGGAAGATCATGATATCTCCTTGAAAGGAATGATGAATATGGAATGAGGGGGGATGTGTGGTCATACGGAATCAACACAGCGCCCGGGTTTTCCCGGGCATCACAATTTTATCACCCGTGTGCCGGCGATCACATTGCCGGCGGCGTCGCGCACGGTGAGCACGTACACGCCCGCCGGCAGCGCGCCCGGCCGCCACAGCGCGGCCCCGCGCCAGGGCTCCACGGCGCCGCGCGCCACCTCCCGGCCCCGCAGGTCGTGCACCTCCATCAGCGCCGGCATCCGCGAAAGATCGCCCCGCCAGGCGATGTGCAGCTCCTCCCGCACCGGGTTCGGCCACACCGTGAGCGCCTGCACATGGCCCTCGCCCGCGACGGCCTCCACTGCGGACACCTTCGGACCCGGGATGTACGGGCCGCCCGCGAAGATCGCCGCGATACCACCGTTGAAATTGGGTGCGAAATTGGATACGAGAAGATCGCTCCAACCATCTCCATCCACGTCCATCATTGGTATCGTCAGATTAATCGCGGTACTCGTTGTATACGCATCATATAACGAGTCAGGGCCGGATGTCCCGCCTGAGAGCAAATACATGGTTGACGGATCGCCAGGATTGAATCCCGAGCGAAAAATCGCAAGCATCTCAAACTGTCTGGAGCGATCATTCAAAAATCCTCCACTGCGATGGGCAGTATATCCCGGCACCCAAAAGTCCGCGTTGTTCATTTCAAACGTCCTGGTGCGCGCAAACGCAACTCGGCCAGCCGAACGGAACAGATAAACACCTTGATGTGATGGCTGACCACGACCTCGCTCAAATGCCAAATCGATGATACTATCCCCATCACAATCGAGTGCCGTAAGTCCTGAACGAGCATCAGGCATCGAGTCGGTCAGCGGAACGATTCGCGTATGCTCCGGCTTCCCGAAGTCCGCCAGATCGCCCGTGCCCCAGTAGAACGTCAAATGATCACGATCATCGCCGTTGCTCCGTGAAATCACGATATCCGGATGATGATCGCCATCGAAATCACCAACCTGCGCGCTGATGCCCACCTGAGCGTTCAACAGGGGATGTCGCACGATCACCGTCGGCGAGTCCAGACGGAAGTCCGCCCCCCCCCGGTATATCCAGAGTTCCGGGTGCAGGTCGATGCCCGTATCGGCCACCGTCCCGCCCCATACCATCACCAGTTCGTCAGCCCCGTCGCCGTCCAGATCGACCGACCGAACATCATCCGGGAAATACTCGTATTTCATCGGCAACAGACGGCCATTGAACACTACCGCGGCGCTGTCCTCGATCCGATTCCCTTCGGTACGATGGATATGGAGTTCGTAATAGTACTTCGTTCGAGGGCCGCTCTGGTCCAGATTCGTCGTAGCGAAGACCACCGCTCGGTGGCCCGTTCCCCAGAAGTCGCCGCTCAGCAACACCTGGAGAGAATCAAAGGTCTGCACCGCCGCCGTATCCTTCGCGATGCTGGCGCTGTCGTGGCGGAAGATTCTGCTGCGTTGTTCGGTCCCGTAATACACGCCCCAGGCGCCCATCCCCGTGCCGTAGATATCCCCAAGGCCGGCGGCTCCCTCGCCGATACGTTCCCCGCCAACACCCAGCTGGCCCTCCACCTTCCAGATCAGGCGCAGCGGCGCCGCGTTCGGGTCGGCCGTGATCACGCCCTGTGCGTGCACAGCGCCACACAGGCCCGCCACCACGGCGGCAAGCGTGGCGGCCAGCGCCGTGGCGCGCAGAAGAACCCTGCGAAGTTGCCGGATCATTTCACGCTGCTGGATCATCATATGCTGTTCCATTAATCGATATTGAACGTCCACCACACTCCCGGGAACATACGACATTGGCCGTCTGGGCTCACTGACCGGACACCGTTCTCTATTGTTTCATCACCCGTGTGCCGGCAATCACAGTGCCGGCGGCATCAGCAGAAGGTGCGACAGAAATCTCACAAATCACAACGATGTTCTTCATGACACACTCGATTATTATTCACGAACTGTTGTTCATCAGAGAACACCCGAACACCACGGATGACTCACTTGCGGACAAGGCAACACTCTTGCCGCCGACGACCGTCTGCCGGATTCCTTTATCCAGGAACTGCCGTGCATGTCGCACGGGAGCAACGCCCCTGATTGCTATGATGTTCCTTACTCATTGGACATCTCCTGATGGAAGTTATTCCTCTCCTTGCCCACGAACACGGGGGCGGATCAAGAAGATCACTCGATCCTTCTTTCCACGAGCACGACCGTTTGGGGGGTACTGCGTTCCCCCCGGTAATAGAAGGCAAAGTTCACCACCCGGCACCCTTCCTTTCCCCATGTGTTTAGGTTATTCAGCAGGCTCTTGCCGTCATCGGCGTCATAGCTGACATCGAACCAGTATTCGTACTGTGTCTTGCTGGTCTTGTCTGCCTGCGCCTGTGCCGTCACGGGCTCCCAAAGGGGCCGCAGCAGAACGGCCCAGAGGGCCACGGCGATGAGGGCGAGCAGGAGTTTGGAGGTTCGGTCGTTCATGGGGGTGTCTCCATTTATAGTATCTGTTCTTCGCGAGGGGCATAATATAAGGGAAGACCCAATTTATTCCCATACGACTGAACTAAGTTCCCCGGCCACCATAGCTTTTTCACGCTATGGCCCGACCTGTGAACCCTCTTTCTCTCCCGCCCGATGGCGCAATGTCGCCGGAGCTTGCCTTTGCGCAAGTGCTCCGGACCCGGCGGCGCAAACTCGGCCTCACACAAATAGATCTGACGGGCGAAGCGGAGTTCGACCAGTCTTACGTCTCGAAACTCGAACTCGGGCGGCAACAGGTGTGCATACGCGGACTGTTCCATCTCGCGGGCAAGCTCGGGATCGAGCCGGAAGAACTGATTGCCGACGTCAACAGCCTGATGCGCGAAGCACAGAAGAAGCGCCCTGCCCGGAAACGCTGATGGATCGAAAAGTTTGGCACCCAAGGCAACACGCGCCGTTCAGGATCACCTGAACGGCGCGTGTGTTCTCTGGCTACAGTCTTGGTTTTGGCGTGTTGTTCGGCCCCTGCGGTTTCATCGCAGGCGCTCGCGCCGGGATCGCGGGCGTGGCTGGCAGCAGAACCCTTGCGGGCATGGTGGTGGCCTCCGGTTGCAAGCCCTTGACAAACTCCACGGCCCGCTGTGCGAGTGCCGCCGCGTGGAAGATGAAGCGTTTATCACCCTGCAGCACCTTGAGCCACGATTGGAGATAGGCCGCGTGTTCTTCCCGCGTGATAGGCTCGAAGCCAAGATCAGCCGCGAGGAAGCACGCGCCGAGTTCGGCAACCAGTTCCTCCTTTGCGTAGCGCTCGTCACCGAATGTGCGGCCGAACTCACGGTTCAGGCGGCTTGGGTGACCTGTCCAGTGGGTGAGCTCGTGCGACAACGTCGCGTAGTAGCTCACCGCATCGGCAAAGCTTTCAAAGGGCGGCATTTGAATGCGGTCCTGCCCTCTGAGATACACTGCCCTGACGCCCGTGGTGATCTCCGCCTTTGTCTGCCGGAAGAACTTCTCAAGCATTTCAACACGCTGTTCCGGGTTCACCTGCGGGGGCTCCGGCAGCTTGTAATAGGTCTCCGGCAAGCCTTCGATCTGATCAGCATTGAACACGCTGTATTGCTTCAGGTAATGAACCTCGTGCGTATTCACCGTCCCATCGGCTTCCTGCTCCTCCTTCACGAGACTGTTGGCGTACACCGTCGTGGTGGCATGCTCGCCCCTGCGGACGTGGGCTCCCATATCGAGCGCCTGCTTGTAGGTCATCCAGTACGGTGAGACATAGCCTTGATCGGTTGCTGTCATCCAGAGCATGAGAATATTGATGCCTGTGTAGGGCGTGCCTTCCCAGCGGAGCGGGCGCATGATCCGGCCCGCAAGGTGTGAGGCATTCCACGGCTGCCGCCAGATCAATTGTCCTTTCTCAAGGTCGGCAATGATTTTATTGGTGACGCGCGTGTAGAGGTCATTTTCCTTGTCGGTCATGGGGTGATCCTTTCGGGGCAAGAGGCCGGAGCGGTGAGCGGGAGAAAAAGCGTTTCAGACGCTCCTCCCGTTCCCGGTCTTTGCGTTTGGCGAGCTGGCGGTGGAGCAAGAACCGTTGACGGCACAACCTGAGCGCCGGACGGAAGTGATGGAAGATGCTGTCAGCCACGTCCGTAATCCTCCGCACTGAGCAGGGAGACTTCAAGGGCCTCCATCTCTTCCATGATGCTCTCAATCGCATCGGTGGCCGTTGAAACGTCTTCATCCTCAAGCAGCCTGTTGTACTGATCGACCGTCTTCCGGGCATCGAGCATGAGCTGACGGAAAGCCGTGAAGTATTTCAGCGCTGTCTCGGCTTCATGACGTGTGGTGAAGTCCAGCAGGCACTCAAGGCCGACGTTCGCGTAGGGGACGCCGTTGTTGAAGTCCGTCGGGTCATAGTGACCGTAGAGACTGAAGAAATCGGCCTCGTCGTCACCACATTGTTCGCAGGCGTAAGGCTCCTGTGATGTGGAGGATTCAAAGAGCTCCTGAACGCCATGAATCTCAAAGCCATCAAAGGCTGTCAGGTTCTTGAACAGATAGTGACTGGTGATGTTGCCGGTCGTCATGGGGGTGATCCTTTCTGAACTGGTGTTGAGGTAGTGAGAGGAAGAGAGAGCGCTTACGCGCCCTCCCCCTTTTCGGATTTCGCTTTTGGCGCAAAGGCCACGAAGCGTTTGCCGCTGATGACGAGATTGAACCCGTTGCCCTTCTTGTGCTTGAAGGCTGAGCCGACGAGTTGGCTGTTGCCGTCTTGCTGCGTGAAGATGTGGAAGTCGGGTTTGTTTTTGTTGTCGGTGGTCATGGTGGTGCTCCTTTCGGTTGCAGTTACCCTTTCGGGCGATACCTCGCAGGAGCCGGGGGCTTCCGCAGGGTCAACTTGAAAATTGGGGGGATCGCCCCCAGAAACCCTTTGGGGGGAACCGATTTTCCTGTTGACGCGGAAAGCGGAAGCCTCTGGCAAGAGGTTGAGACTGCCCGAAGGGGTCTGCAACGCCTCTGGAGCACCCACCCACCGACATCAACAGGAAGACCGGCCCGTCACGGCATCACCGGAGGAGAGGCAAAGCCAGACGCATCATACGGCTTTCATTCACGTCCTTGTGCGGCGCATAGGTTCTGTTCATCCCGCAGAAGTCAAGGCGCTTTTGCCCTTCGGAAACCTTCTGGAGGAACCCGGACGCCTTTTCTCCTTCCCGGTCATTATCGAGCCATGAGAACAGGCGGTGATAGTGCTCGTAGTTCTCGATATAGGGCAGGGCTTTCGACAGGCAGGATACGGAGTGCAGAATGACGACGTCTCCCGGAAAGGCATCGATCTCCTGATCCGCAAGCGCGGACAGCATATCCATGAATCCTTCAAAGACATGCACTTCCTGCGGCGGATAAGCCGTGCCGCGAATAACCGTCACATCCTTACGGCCCACACAGCCCTTGAAGAAACTCGTCCGGATTTCATAGCCGCCATCGACGTTCCGCATGCCAATCGCATGGAAGGAACGGCCTGTGTTGCGGTTGGAGACCTCGACTTCGACAAGGTATTTCCGCGCGAGTTCCAGCGGGATCATTCTGCCAGCGGCGAGATAGCGAAGCAGCATGGGATGCCGCAAGGGATACACGTCTATTATTTCGAGCGCCGGGGCGTCCTCCCCGGCCTTCATGTTGAAGACACGCTGCGGCAAAGAACCAGGCTCCATGTCGTCGAGGAAGCACAAAGCCTCGCTCACGCCGTGCGCGAGGTTCCGGCTGTGGAGGTAGGCACAGGCAAAGTCAACGACGTCCCCGCCGAAGCCTTCGCCGAAGTCATACCAGATATTATCGGCGACGTTGACATGGAAACTCGGCGTCCGCTCGTCGCGGAACGGCGAGAGATAGAGACGATCCTGACCGCGTATCTTCTGCGGCTGATAGCCGAGTTTGCTCAGGATGGCGGGCAGGGAAAGGGCGTTGGCTTGTGTTGCGTTCATAGCAAGACCTCCACATGGTTGGGTTACGGTGTTTCTCAAAGGCGGGTGGTGTCGGATCGGCCTTCGTCCGGGCGCGCGGTCTAGTCCGGGCGTGTCGGCATATACTCTTCAAGGAACCTGTCCAGATCAGCGCGGCGATAGCGCACGCAGCGGCGGCCCACCTTGAGGGGCCGCAGATCATATCGCTTCGTGCAATCCCACGTCGCGAGCGTCTTGACGGCAAGACCAAGGTATCTCGCGGCCTGCTCGCGGGTCATCAAAGGTTCAAAGTCATCTCTATACGGTTGCATCTCTTCCTCCATCATTCACGTTGAACACGGCCCCCCCACGGGCGACCGTTCGCGCTCGTATTTCCAGCGTGATCTTTTTTGTGCTGCTTTTGCGAAATACGCCGAAACGCAGAAGCCCGTGGATGTCCATCAAAGTCCGTCAATGATTGATGGGAGATGAAGAAGGCATGCAGCGGCATGACGATCACCGCAGAGAATCACGTTCGAGTGCTGCTGTATTCATTTCTGCCTACGGCGTTGTTCCCCCATAGGCCACGCCCGTGCCCCCAAGCCTCCCAGCGTGGTGAGAGGCTGTGATGGTCACGGCCTGAACTGTCAGGGAGAAACACACATGATCGACATTCCCTCCTGCACCACCATCGCGCAAATGTCCGAACAGGAATTGATCGCCGCATTAGTGAAGCTCTCCAACGTTCTCAACGGAACAGAAATCACCGTCGATGAACAGGCGCACATCCTGCTGGCACTTCAGCACATCAGCGAAGCCTTGCGGCTCAGGAAGGCCGCGCGCTGCCAGCCCATGATGAATCGGTAAGCCCATGTAAAAAGAGCGGCGGTGTCCGAACAACACCGCCGCCTCTTGCCTTAACGATCATGTATCAGCTATAATGGGAGACAGCACAACGCGTGATGCCGAATACGGCAAGAAAGAAACAGCCTGGACCTCTCACACTACGGCAACGATCCCATGGAAGCTGTCTACTCCGTCGAGCAAAATTTGCGCGGAGGACACAAGCCGTTGGGGCTATGGGTGTCGGTGGATGGCGAAGATGACTGGCCTTCATGGTGCCAGGAAAATCAATTCTCTTTAGATCGGCTACAGATCAAGACGCGAATCCATCTATCTTCGGCCGCCAATCTCCTGCACTTGAAGACACCAAGAGATATCGACCTGTTTACCAGTCAATACGGCATTACGAGGCTGCCCGGCACTCCCATCAATACCGGTCTTGTGGTTCATATTCGATGGATTGACGTAGCGAAACACTATCACGGCATTATCATTGCCCCGTATCAATCAACCAGGCGTTTACGTCCGTCGTGTTTGTGGTACCACGGCTGGGACTGTGCGTCTGGCTGCATATGGGATGCCACCGCCGTCAAAAGGATTGAACGACTGGACAACCGCTCCTAGACGTCTCTCACAGTGCGCACACCGGAGGACGGCGAGAATGCTTACCCGCAATCAGGGGGCCAAGGTTTGCCCCGACGGCTGTTGCTGCACAGGCCCCTGGCGCTGTGCGCGAGCGTTCTTGCCGTCGTTGTCCCGCGCGGACCGGCCCGAGTAGATGGCCTCCATGAGCTTTTTCTTCCGCTCTGCAAGATCCAGCTCGCCGCCGGTCGAGGCGTTGGTGCCGGTGAAGCGCGACGCCACGGTGGCATCCCTGGCTTCGGGCAGAGCCACCGGTTTTCCCGGGGCTGGCGTGACAGGGGCAGCAGGCGCGGCAACTTCGACCGTGGCCGGGGCTTGCTCGGCCACCGCCACCGCTGTTGACGCCTTCGGGCTTTTGCCGATACCCGGACCGTGGCGCTTCTGGAACTCCGCCTGTTCTTTCTGAAACTGCTGATACACCGCCGAGTCCGGTTGCGGAGTCCAGTCCGCCTCTAACAGTACGGGCGGTTGTTCGCCCTCACGAAGCTGGCCTGCGGCTTCCCGCTGCTCGTAGTCTGTCGCGCGCAGCATGTTCATGTGCTGGACGGCGAGCCACAATTTGTCCTTGTCCTCCGGGCTGCCGTGGAACCCAAGCTTGCGCCAGCCTTTCAGCGCGGCGGCGGCGACCATCGCTTCGGCCGTTTCCTGGCTGAACGTGTCACCGACCGACTCGATCCGCTCGCGCCCGGATTCCTCGGTTGCGGGGCAGAAGGAAAAGCTCTCGCCGTTCATGAGTGTGATCGTGAGTTGCTCTGTGATGGTTTTCTTTGCAACGTTTTCATCATCTGCATTCGTGAACCCGGCCAGGCGGTTGTACGCCACTTCGTCCGGGATATTGTCGTCACCGAGATACTCGTTGATCACCATCGAGAATGCCGATTTTCTCCGCTTGCGTTTCGGCAAGGTATTGACGACGCCGGAGAGCGCCTGTTCCTTGGGAAGTGCCTGATCGTCGGGGGGCACCTGGCCCTCGGATGATGCCTGATTGTCCGGCAGAGAGTTCGCCTGATTTGCTTGCGTTTCCGGCTGCACAACAGAGGGTACCGTGGCAGGGGGCTTCTGAGCTTCGGTCAGGAGTACCGTCATGATTCTCTCCCGGTGTTAATGCGTTGTTACTATTCAGGCATACATCGATCATACTGGCGTTTTGGAAAATCCGCAAGCTGAAATTCCTGAAACGGCACTGATCCCGCTGGTAATCCACGGTTTATTTTTGAGACTCTATTTCTCGCCCGAACGCGAATCATCGCGCTTCAGCGAACATCACACGATACTTCCACTGTGAATCGCCGTCCAATTATCGCATCGCGGCCCGCCGTCGCGCTCGCTCGCCGTTCCGCGATTCACGTCGCGAGTTGCCGACGACAGCGCGGCTTCTGGTGTGTGACTTCGGGTAGGCAGATGTGGACAACAGCAACAGCGCCCAAAGAAACCGTCCCCCTCCGAATCAAGCCGCCGCTCATCACACTTGGACATCGAGGATCAATACCGGGGATCGAGAACCCGACGCAGTGTAACCCCGGCGTAACCCCGAGGTTCTACTAAGTTTTACGATTTGATGCTAAACACTTGAAAAATATGGTGCCCGGAGGCGGATTTGAACCACCGACACGACGATTTTCAGTCGCATGGCCATGTAGTTGCTCTATGTCTATGGAAATATATAGGAGTTGATTTATAACGGTTTTTTCGGATTTCTCCTCTTTTCAAATTCCATCTGCCACCATAGAATTACCCCTAATCCGTAACCCCGGCGTAACCCCAGAAATCGTTCTCATAATTCAGGGAGCATGACATGAGCAGAAGAGTGAACTTCACGAAGGCCGTCATCGAGGCCGCTAAACCCCCAGCGCCAGGTGAACGGCTCGTCCTGATGGATACCAAGGCACCGGGGCTGCAATGCCGTATCACCCCGACCGGGGTCAAAACATTCAGCATCTACCGCCGGGCGAAGGGCGGACAGCCGGAGCGCGTGACGCTGGGCAAGTTTCCGGATATGAGCGTTGAGAAGGCGAGGACGGAAGCCGCGAAGATCAACGCTGCCATCGCCTCGGGTGACAGCCCGGCACAGATCAAGCGGGCGCACCGGGAGGAACGGACGTTCGGGGAGCTGTTCGAGGAATACCTCGAACAACACGCCAAGCACAAGAAACGCTCGTGGAAGAAAGACGAACGGAATTATCACCTGTACCTCGAAAAGCCGTTTGGAAAGAAGAAGCTCTCTGACATCACCCGCGCGAACGTCGATGCCGTCCATGCAGGCATAAGCAGGCAGTTCAAGGCAACACGATCCAAAGCAACACCCGGCACGGCGAAAAACGCCACGGTAACACCTCCCAAGCGCAAAAGCGGAGCCACGGCGAACCGCATTTTGGCGCTCGTATCTTCTGTATTCAGTTGGAGCGTGAGGGTGGGCCTGTGCGAGACAAATCCAGCCAAGGGCATCAAGAAGAATCCGGAGCGCAGCCGGGAACGATTCCTCCAGTCCGACGAATTGCCGAAGTTCTTCAAGAGTCTGGCGATGGAGGAGAACGCGGTAATCCGGGATTATGCGCTCGTGTCCCTACTGACTGGTGCGCGCCGCGCGAACGTCATGGCAATGCGCTGGGATCAGATCTCCTTTGAGCGAAAGGAATGGCACATCCCCCGCACAAAGAACGACGACCCTCAGACCATCCCCCTCATGGATGAAGTCATTCACGTGCTCCATCAGCGCGCGGGCAACGGCTCCGCCTATGTCTTCCCCGGCGAGGGAAAGCACGGACATCTGGCGGAACCACGACGCGGCTGGGAGCGTATCCTTAAACGCGCTGGTATCAAGGACCTCAGAATCCATGACCTACGCCGGACCATGGGAAGCTGGCAGGCAAAATCGGGAGCGTCTCTGCTCATTGTCGGCAAATCCCTTGGACATAAATCCGCCCAGGCAACGGCGGTGTATTCGCGCCTCGACCTTGATCCGGTGCGGAAGTCCGTCGAGACGGCGACCGGTGCCATCCTTGAAGCCGCAGGCGTGAAGAAGACCGCGCCGCAACTCGGTCAGTTTGTCCGACAAATCCGACGGTGGGCGCAACACCGTTCTCCCTCCTCGGCACCGAAGCGAGAGCCGGAGAGTATGACACGGCTCGCATAGCTCTCCAGACTGTCGAAATGAAATCCTGCGGTGTTGAAGTCGAGAGGTTGCGCAAAGAGCTTCATCATGATCGTTCCTCCCCTTTTGAACGGGGTTGCGTGCAACGCCGAAGAGCGCTGCTGCAACCCTGCCAAGCGGCGAGCGGGGGGGGGGGTGAGCAAGGGCAAGGCCGGAGCCGCCTGAGGGGGATCACCCGGCTTGCACAAGCGAAGCACGGAAAGCTGGGGACACCGGCGGCGGAGCATGTGAGCGCGGCACGCGCGAAGCCTTGCCTGCGCGAGGGGACTCCCCCCTAAAGCAAAAGCCACCCGGAGGGCGGCCCTGTCATACCGTGACCGGCAGGTCATCGATCGGAAACTTCTTGGCTTTCCCGTACGACATCTCTACAATCAGTCGCTGAGAGGCTCTGGATTGGTCTGATGTACGGGGTATGTCTCGATGAAATTCGTTGTCGCTACGTCTCAATTCCCTGTCAGCGCGGACATCCCTAAGAATTTTCAATACATCCGCTCGCAAATGATCGAAGCGAATGCACGTCGGGCTCATGTCGTGCATTTCCCGGAGTGTGCGTTGTCCGGCTATGCCGGACCCGATTTCCCGTCCTACGATGGATTTGACTGGCCGGTTCTTGATCACTACATGAAGCAAGTTCTGGCACTGGCCCATCAATTGAAACTATGGGTCGTGCTTGGATCGACCCACAGGCTTACGGGCCACCACAAACCGCACAACAGCCTGTATATCATCAACACCCGGGGTGATATTGTCGACCGTTACGACAAGATGTTTTGCGCGGGTGACGCGCATGGAACGACCAGCGACCTGGCGCACTACACATCGGGCGATCACTTCAGCCTTTTCACGATCAACGGTATCACGTGTGGCGCACTGATCTGCCATGACTACCGCTACCCTGAACTTTACCGGGAGTACAAGAAGCGGAACATACAGTTGATGTTTCACTCCTATCACACCGGCGGAATATCCGCTGATGCATACAATGGTATGCAGAAAAGCAATCGTCCATTCGCCCATATGAACGAAGGAGCAACCTATCCCGCCATCACCATGCCTGCCACCATGCGATCGTATGCAGCGAACAACCATGTCTGGATCAGTTGCCCCAACAGCTCCAGACGCGAGAGCTGCTGGCCGAGCTTCTTCGTCCGTCCAGACGGCGTCATTACCGGGCGCCTGATGCGCAACAGGGCAGGTATCCTGATGTCGACGATCGATACCGAACGGCGATGGTATGATTCAACCGCTGCCTGGCGGGACCGCGCCATGAACGGTGAATATCATAGCGGCGTGCTGGTGAAGGATCCCCGGTCCAAGGCACGGACCAAGCTCTAGCCAGCTTCACGAAACCGCTCGCCATACCCGTGAAGAGCCCGGATATGAATCCCGGTTCTTCATTGTGATAGCGGGTTTCGAGTTTCCGCTTGTGGGAGGCAGCGACAGTGAGAGTAGAATCGACGTGTTCCTCAAACAGCGCACCGTCATGATGCAGGCCTGGGCGGATTATCTGGACGAAGTGGCAGAGAGCGGCAAAATTGCATTGCAACCTTCGGTACCTGAAGCGACGAAAGAAGAACGCGTACCGAACCGTTCCTCCGCCTCGTCGCAACCACAACAATGCGCCATCGCTCAATCTCCGGCCGATCACTCCCGCGCAACCACCGTGTCGTAGAGCCCATAGTTGCTGAGCCCGTCGTGGCTATCGATGCCGGTATAGCGCAGTGAAGCGTCCTCGTAGCGGCGGAAGGCGAACACGGCCTGGTTCATTTGCTCGGTGTTGAACACCTTCAGGCTCACGAGCAGATGGAAATCCTGTACCGTCAGGCCGGTAACGGTCAGGAACAGGTCCGGCTCCAGCTTCGTGATCACGTCCTGCAAGGTGTTTTCGCGGAAATCCGTCAGGTACATGAACGCCGGGATGCGCGTGGCGAACTTGATCAGCTTTTCCTGGACAAGCTTGCGCTTCGACTTGTACTCCTTCTCCTCGTCGGTGAGTTGCTTCGTATCCCTCGCCGTGAGGCTTCCGTTCTTCGCCTTGCCTTTGAGTTCCTTTACCTTGTCGCTCTTGTTGATGATCGTCTCGATGACGTTATCACCCAGCGAGCGCCAGCCCTCGATCCGCTCGACGGCGGCCATCGCATCGGGGTTGTCCAGGATGCGGCGCAGCGTGTCGTTGTCCACGTTCACGAGCAGCGCGGACTCCCACTTGCGGGCAAGAAGCGTGGCCGATGTTCCCGCCATCGCGATATCGAGAATGCCGCCCGCGTCGATCTGTGTCATGTTGGCCCCGTCATAGGCAAGCACGGGAAGGAACGACACGAGATCCTTGACGGCGTTCTCCGGATTCGGCTCGCTCGGCGAAAGCCCAATCCCGTACTCGGAGAGCTGCCGCAGCGCGCGCGTAGGCGCGAAATCGAACACGAAGCAAACCGGCTTGAGAATCTCCTCTTCGTTCGGATTGTCACCGTTGGGGTTTTTAATGGACCACGGCGATTGCACCCGAAACGCGGCCTGGAAGTACGTCTCGGGCGATTTGAGATTGCGGAGCATCAGGATCGAGGACCATTGCGGCACCGTCACCCCGGTTGTCAGCTTGCCGCACGAGAGCGTGATCGTTTTGGTATCGAAGCCGCTGCCGATTGCCTCTCGCACCGGGGGCAAGGCCTTGCGTCCGATGCCGACCGATTCGCCCGCGACGACGATGACCGCATAGTCCCGCCAGAACGTGTTGTGCTTCTCTGCCAACAGGTTCGCCATCGCGTGACAGGCAGCAACGTTCGGCAAGAACCAGAATGAATGCTGGAGATACGGCAGCAGACGGATGTCCGAATACGGGAATGGCGGGCGCGTTCCGGTCTTCAGATGCTCGACCGCTTGCGGCATGTACGAACCCCGGATGATCTCCAGCCACTTCTGAACGTCGTTCTTGTGCTTGAACTTCGCCCCCTTTCCTCTGCCGGAGGCGGCGAAGAACTCGTTGAGGTCGAACTCATCGAACTCCCCCGCGCTCGCGATCGCCAGCAATTCGTCCGGCATCTGGTAGGTGAGCAGGCGCATCTGCGGCAGCGCGCCGTAAGGGTTCCACGCGTCGGGATTCTTGGCGGCAAACTCCTCCTTGGCACGCTGCTCGTCGGTGTAGGTCCAATTGAAGATCTGCTCCTCGATGAACTCCCCCGTGGCCAAGGCCCTGAATGGGGTTCCGGAGAGATAGAGGTAGGCCTTGGTCGTGATCGGGAGGAACTCGATCTCTTTCTCCGATAGAACGCCGAGATCCTCGTTCACATCCTCAAGTCCGGTGGCGTACTCAAGCCTGGCTTCTTTCCTGGCCACAGCCTCTTCTTCGCCCTCAAACAACTCCTTCGCCGTTTCACGCCATGCGCCGAAATGGTACTCGTCGAACACAACGAGGTCCCACCGAACTTCGTGGAGCCACTCGTTCTTGGGCTTGATATTGCCCGCCTGGTCGCGCCCCAGCAGGTCCTGAAAGGAACCGAAATACACCACCGGCTTCTTGCGGTCGATCTTCGTGGGGTCTTTCTCGGAGTTGCGGGAAAGGTATTGCCAGCCATCGAAGTCCACGTGCGCCTCAAGATCCGTCTGCCACGCATCTTCCACGGCGGGCTTGAAGGTTACCACAAGCACGCGTTTGGCCCCGAGCTTCCTCGCCAGCTGATACGCCGTGAAGGTCTTGCCGAAGCGCATCTTCGCATTCCAGAGGAAGCGCGGCACCGCGTGCATATCCTCCTTCCAGATCGAGTGAAAGTACGCATGCGTCTTGTTCACGGCCTCGGCCTGCTCGCGGCGCATCGAGAACTTCCCGTTACGGGTGCCGGCGAGCTCACTGCCGGTATGAAGCTCGGTGAGGACGGCCCGCACATCGGCGACCGAACACCGCATCCATTCAAGCTCGGCCTTTGCGAACCCTTTTCTGACGAGCGCCGCTCGGACTTGATGGTCGGTGATGATGGTGCCGTCGTGGCGCTCGGCAGGTTCGTCCAGCTTGATCTTGTAGTTCTTGATCGCGGCGGTCTTGAGCTGCTCGGCGACGCGACGCTTCACGTCGCGTGTCGTCTGCCCAACCTTGAGAAGCCCCTTGTGGGCCGCGTCGTTGATTGCGTAGGCGTAAATGCGCGGCCGGGCCTTGGGCTTGGGGGCGAGAATGGTTTCGATGGTGGGCTTATTCATCGTCACCTTCGTCGAAAACGGACTCCTCGGGAGCGGCATCATTGTGCTCGGCGACTTGGGACTCGATGAAGCTGATCTCATCCTTGGTGAGACCATACCGCTTGTAGAGCTGCGGGTCTGTCCACTCTTTATTGAGCGGCAAGTCGGGTACGAAGGCATAGACACCACGAGCAGCGTCTTGCGTTGGTTTGCGAAGAGACACTAAGAATCGAACGAAACGAGTGCGGAGATACTTCGCGTAGTACATCGCTTCAGCTTCGGTATCGAAGTGCCCTGCGACTAGGTAGGTCTCTGTGCATGCGGTACCAGGTTCGCCAATAATCGGTTTGCTAAGGAATTTGGTCTCGATGGCCGCACTGGTACCTTGAACCCTTGTCATGAAGACCTTCCATTTGTCAACCCATTCGGAGTTGATAGGAATATCCTTGCGGGCAATCCAACCGATGCGCTGGTTCTCAAAGAGACGAACCGGTTTGACTAATCCAGCCGCAGACGGTTTCCCCTTGAAGTTTGTAGCAAGACCGAATGGCTTTCTGCTCGACACGCGCGAAATGAGAGTCTGCTCCCCCTTCGCTCTTACCTTCTCCAAGATTGGCACGGCCTCGTTGCGTCGTACAAGGATGTCGTAGGTATCGAGGTGCCGCATAACTGCAGGCCCTGTCGGCTGGCCGTCCCAGATGGTGAGAAACTCGCACGGTCCCTTGTAGTCACGATCCCACAAGAAGTATGAGATGCCGCCACGAATCTTCACTCCAGGAAAGCCTTCGTAGAGCTTCGGGTAATCCACGATGTTCCTAATGCGCTTGTCGGCGAGCATACGCTCTCGATATGAATCCAGCCCCTTGCCTCCGGCCATCCATCGCGACGGCGTCACAAACACTGCGTACCGAGGCTCAAGGCCGAGTGCCTTTTCCACGAATAACTGATAGATGGGTGCGGCACTCGTTCCGTAACCGCCGTCGTCCAACTGATACGGCGGGTTGCCGATTACCACGTCGAATTGCATGTCGTCTCCAAACAACTCGGCAATCCGAGTCTTGATGTCGTTGGTATGAATGAACGCGTACGCATGGGTTTCGAGACCTTCGCCACGGTCCAGCGTCTTCGCGCTTGCGCCGCAGTACGTGCACTGGCCCTTGACCCACGTATGTTCGGTACGCTCGAACCAGATATTGCCGTCGTCGCTGGCAAAGGACGTGACGATGGAGTGTTTGCCCCTGGCGAACTTGGAACAATACAGGCTGCGACGCGCGAGCAGGCTGGTGATATGCGTGATGGCGATGCCGAACACCTGTTTGGTCAGGATGTGGTTCACGCGTTTCCGGAGATCGGGAATCTCGTTCTCCAGCCCCTTTATCAGGCGGCTGGTAATCTCGCGGAGAAACACGCCCGACTTCGTGCAGGGGTCAAGGAACCTGACGGAACCATCCGCCCAGATGTTCGCGCCATTGTTGTCCGCCGCCCAGGCCTCGGCAAGCGTGTCCAGCATCCGGTTCGCGAACTCCGGTGGTGTGAACACCTCGTCATTCGAAAGATTCGCGATGCATGATAACACGTCCGGGTTGCGGCCGCGCAGCGTAAAGCGCGCCTGGTCGTTCATATGGATTCCTCCGGGGAATCACGGTGAACCTCGCGCGCCAGCTCCCCCATCGTCATCGGCGGATACGTCCTTGCCGGCGTGAAAATTTCGTGCTTGCCCAGATGTGCGAACAGGGAGCCCTCCGCGCTGAAGGCCGATGCCTGGGTGAGCGTGTCGAGGCGGAAATCGCGCCGCTGAAACTTCCCCTTGCCCAGGTAGCCCCATTCGGCGAACGTGATCGGCTGGCCGTCGTGGGTACGCATCGTGAGCGCGTCGCCATGCACGAGGTTTTGAGACAGCACATAGAATGCCGCGCGATACAGCTCGTCCGACTCATCCACGTTCAGATAGCCTGCAAGAATCTCCAGCAGGTTCGCGCGGCACTCCGCAATGTTGTCCGGCAGAAGCTCGATCCCGTAGATGCACATCAGCGCGAGCAGCGCGTAGTGCCGCCGCTCGAATTCGGACGTTCCATACCTGGAGTCGACGGCCGCGAGTTTGCGCAACAGGATCCGGACAAGGAAGTTTCCGCTCCCGCAGGCCGGCTCCAGGAAGCGGGAATCGATGCGCTCGGTTTCATCCTTGACGAGATCGAGCATCGCATCGACCATCCATTGCGGCGTGAACACCTCGCCGTGGTCGGCAACGCGCTGTTTGGACTTAAGAAGGCTCATAATGTGAAGTTGGCGGAATATAACCCGGCGCTTCCTCATGTCCGCATGAGCTGATCGCACATCATTACGAACGACGAGGGTGGGGTTCCTGCACGGAACAGGATCCCGGTGCTATTGCCCGGGTGCCGAATCAAGCATCTCGTCCACACGCGCTATCCACTAGGCAGCAAGGCTCCGATTGTTGTCCCCATGTTGTACCAAGCGCAAAACCCCGGATGGATAATCCGTTTTTTTTGCTTTGTCTTGCAGGTTTTTGCCCATGCTCGACGACCGCCGTAGAACGCGTCCAAAAAGTCGATATGGATGATCTTCTGCTGCATCGATATCGCCTTATTGCCATCAAGCTTTTACGATAGGACTCACGCCTTTCGCTGTTTGATCACGGCTGTTATACTCGCAATTGAGAGGTTTCCCGCCTTCCAGTTCCACGATGAAGCGGCGTCCCAGCCCGCAGGCTGGCGGCAAGCTGTTCCTGCGTGACTCCTTGAGATTTACGAACCTGCCGTATGAGGCTTCCCAAGGTTTCTATGTCTTTAACCTGTTTCATGACCTTTGTTCCCGTTCGGTATCGTTATAGCGATTCCGAGGTCAAAGATCACTAAATGATACCGATCGGTATCATTTAGTTCCTTGCGTGTCATGTCAAACGATATGTTACCGATCGGTATCTTTCTAGCAGTTCAACAGGCCGGTAGTGGAACTACGAGTTGTATTCGCCCTCCTGGACATGCTTCCTGGTAAGTCCGGTGCGATACGCCTGGGAAGCAACCGACACCACCGTGCGCCCAAGTCGGGCCGCAATCTCTTCGTATGGCATCTTCCCGTACAGCGTCACGAGCGCCTGCGAATCCTCCTCCGTCCATGCCTTCGGTGTCTGCGTGCTTCGCCGCTCAACAAGGTCAAGCTTCTGCAACCGATGACGAACGCCCAGTACGGTACGGCCGAGCTGCGCCGCAAGCTCCGCCACGCTCGCTTGCTTCCAGAGACTGCGCAGAATGTTGTCCTCTTCAGGCTGCCACCGTCGGAGCTTGTCGTCTCCGCACATAACGCCAAGGCGGTCCGCACGATCTGTGACCGCCTGCCTCGACCGACCCAAACGCTGTGCAATCTCCTTGCGATCGGTGGAGCCCGCCAGTTCTCGTAGCAGGGCATCCTCGGCTTCCGACCATCGTCGGGGTACCGATATCGTATCGGGCCGACGCAGGCGAAGGTGGCGACGGCGGGCTTCGATTTCCCTCGCCGTACAGTTGAAGCGCAGGGCAAGTTCCTTCGTGCTGCGGTGGTCGTACAGCTTCCGCAACAGAGCATCATCCGCCCGCGACCACCGCGTCTTGGAACGTCCCTGCTTTTTCTTCAGTGGCAGCCCCAACACCCTCGCACGGTTCTCTATCATCGAATGTGTACAGCCCAAACGCCGCGCAAGATCGACGCCGCGCGTCGTTGCGTAGTGCTTGCGGAGGATCGCATCCTCCTTCGCCGACCATTGTTTCTTCCACCATTGGCCACGCGGACGATATCCGTGCTTGTGGGCTACCTTCATAATGCGGTCCGCACCGATACCCAGTTCCGCGACAATGGTCGTAATAGCGACGCGGCCAACGCTTTCCATGATCCTCGCAACAACCTCGGGAGTGATCGGCTTTACTCTTCGCGCGATATCCAACTCCTCGCGAGCCCTTGTCATTACGGAATTGGCCGTTCGGCCGAGGTGGCGGGCAATTTCGGCAACGGGCAACGTATCGTAATGCGAGCGCACGTACTCATCGTCGTCGGCAGTCCACAGTTTCGACGGTGAGGTCAGACCCAACTGGCGCGCCTTATCCGTTACCATCCTGTAATTGCGTCCAAGTCTTTCGGCAAGTTCATGCACATCGACGCGGCCATACTGCCCCTTGAGAAGCTTGAGTTCCGCCGGTGTCCATCGGCGCCGCGCACGAACCTCGCGAAGAATGCCCAGCGCGTTCGCGCGACTGATAACGGCGGCGAGCGTTCGCCCAAGCAGCCGGGCAGCGTAGAACTCGCCGTATGGCGGATAGTACCGCCGCAGTGCCTCGTCATCCTCGTACGTCCAGCGTGCATTGCCATGCCACGCGCCGGCCTCGGGCATGGGAACCCCCTTCGGCCAGGAGCGTGCGCGACGAAGTTCTGCAATCGGTTCAGGAATATTCTTGCGGGCTGTCATAAATGGAATACGTCAGCAATAGTGAATACCGAGTAAGGGGCGGAGGGGTCTTGCGAAGATACAGGACGAGCACTCAATATCGCCACACTTGTCCACGTAAATGCAGCGGCATGAACGCAACGGCTGTGCAGCGGCGCGTCATGGGAACGGGACGTTCCACACGTCGGGGAACCATGAGGCGCATGCCGTATGGCGCACACGTGCAAATCCGCCGCCGCCTGGAAAAGCAGTTTAAAGAGATCAAGCGCTTCAACACGGCTTGGATCTTCCCCAGCCAAACCAGCCTGAGAGACCCCATGAGCAGCAACAGGGTGCGCCTGGCCCTGCGTCGGCTCGGCCTCAAGGACCGCATGACGGCACACGGGTTCCGGGCGCTGGCGCGCACCACGATCCGCGAACAGCTTGATTACGCGCCGGACGTGATCGAGCGCAGCTTGCCCACAAGCCGCCGGGGCCGCTGGGCGCGGCCTACGACCGGGCCACCTTCCTTAGACAATGCACCGCGATGATGCAGGCGTGGGCGGATTATCTGGATGAGGTGGTCGTGAGCGGCAAGGTGATGGATGCCGCGAAGACTGTTCCACCGGAACGGGGGTCATCACACCAGCAGATCACCGATGATACCGGATGACCTCCTGAATTGTATTCGCTTCACCAGACAAAAAAAGTTGTACCCATACTGTACCAAGCGAAGAAGCCCGGACGGAGAATCCGCACTTTTGCGTTGAATTGCTGAATTTTGCTCACGTTTGACCGCAATGGTAGAACGCGTCCATGTCGATATGGATGATCTTTCGGAGCATACCGAGGGGGGAGGTCTATTCCGCCGGTGTTCGCACGAACACCAATTGCAGGCAAACATACTCCGCCGCAACGATATCGGCAATCAAAGAATCGCGCATTCCAATCGATTCGCTTCGATTTGCCGGTCCCCAACATTCTCCCCACAAACAACAAGGCCGGGAAGCGCATGATGGCTTCCCGGCCTTGGTTATCATCCGGCGGAGCACGGCCGCAGTGGCCATGCCCCGCATGTTACTGGCCTGGAACTAGCGCACTACCTCCAGCCTGAGCGCTGTTGGTATGCCGTTGACCCGCAACGCCACCATGTAGGTGCCGTTCGGCAACGTGCTCAGGTCCACGGTGCGCGTATGATCACCCGAGGGCAACCGTTCGCCCGTGATCATCGTGGCCACCTTCCGGCCCAGCGCGTCCATCAACTCCAGATCCACCATTGCCGGGTTCGGCAACGAGAAGCTGATGTCGCAACGCCCGGTTGTCGGATTCGGCCGTGCCCCAAGCGAGCCAAGGAACCCGGCCGCGCCGCGCGGATCGTCGACATCGAACGTCGATCCGGTAACCGTGGTCGAGTCGTGGCCGATCTCGTTGCCGTCCTGATCGTAGTACACCAGATCCACATTCGGCTTGCGATCGGCGGTTGCCGTGTACAACACGGTGATCGCCGGGTCGGGCGCGGTTTGCGGACCGGAATCCAGATCGCGACGCAGATCGATGAACACCACGCGATCCTTCACACGAAGCTGTTCGTACAGGTCATCGCAATCGGCCGCCGTATCACATGGGAACGTTGAGCCGGTAACCGCAACAATGCGCTCCACCGGATCGCGGTGCCGGATGGCAATGGCGCGGATGCCCTTGCCCCGTGCCTTCTCACGCGGGAACGACATACGATACACACGCAGCTGCGCGCGCTCGGAGATGTCGATCGGCGTGCCGACAACCACAACGTCCTTCTTGGTGGCCTTCCACGGACCGTACCGAAGCTGGCAGCTATCGCCGTCGCAATGGTACACCGTGATGTTCACGTTGCCAACCCAGCCAATCGTGTAATCGATGCCCAGGTTGAACTGCACGGTGTTGTTGGCTGGCAGCCCATGCACGGCAAGGATCTGCGAGTACCCAACCGACGTGCCGAACGGCCACGACTTCCAGACACCATCAACGTACAGGCCACCACCGTTCACGCCGGGACCGCTTGGCGGCGGCACCACGTCGATCTTCACACTGCAGATCGGCGATGCCGGCACCTTCAGGTTGAAGATCTTGAACGTACGACCGCTGAGATCCAGATCCTGATACGGGAACGGCTTCACCGCGATGGAATCGCACCGTGCCACCACCGCCCGCTTGCAGCGGAAGCAGATCGTGTCGCGGCATTCCACCTTCTGGCCGGCGGCGTTCACGATCGTGGCAATCAGCTCGATGCAGATTTCGCCCGAAGCGGTTGTGCTTGTGGCGCTGATATCGAGATTGGTTGCCGCGTTCTGCGTACAGCCGGTGTTGAAGTTCAACAGACCGGTTGTGGTGCCGAACAGGTTGGCCGGGATCGTCGACGTTGGCGGGCAGGGCGAGGTCTGCATGCTCTGCACGGCTCCGCTCGGCGTTACCGAAGGCGCGATCGGCAGCACGTTGTACTGCAGCGAGCTGAGCGCCCCCAGCGAGTTCGAGAGGATGATGTGATAACCGCAGCAGCTATCCACGCGGCCTTCCAGCCAGAAGCCCTGGCAATTGTTCGGCTTCTGAGCCACGGTGACGCAGCTCGGGACCGACTGTGTTGCCAGGCAGGTGGATGTGCCAACCGGCGTTGCCTGCACCGCGAAGTTGTTGCACGCGGTTTGCCCCACCTGTGCGTTGGCCGGAACGGTCGACGTCGCGAAGATGTCGAGCGTGCCGCCCGGGGCAAGGGTGGTTGCGCCACCGTTCACGTTGAACGAGAAGGTGCTGGCCGAGAACGCGCCGAACACACCCGGCGTAACCGAGCCGACACCAACGCCGGGCCCGGGATTCACCACACCGCAGAACCCGCTGCACACTGCCGCACGATCGGGATTCTTGGTGTTGGCCGAGTTATTGAAACCGATCGTGTAGCCACCCGGAGCCGATACATCGGCCGCGGCGGCTACCGGAAGATCGAACTGGCTGTTGCGGCCCGTATAGGCCGGCAGCACCATGATATCGCCCACATGCGGCATGATGTCCAGCAGGCAGATGTTGTTCAGCGAAAGGTTGCCGGTATTCTGCAACCGCAGCCGGAACTCCACCTGGCCGCTTACCGGCGCAAGCGTCGTGGATGAGAATGCCGCCCCCGAGCCCTTGCGTCGCACTTCCTTCACCAGCGTCAACTGCGCCACGGCGTTCACCGTAAGCGTGGCCTGGTTTGAAGTGACGGGCGTTGGCAGATTCCCCGCCGAGAACGTGAACGTGTTGTTGTACTGCCCCGGCGGTGCAGGCGGCGAGTCGCTGATATTCACGTCGAACACGAACACGAAGTAATACACCCACCCAAAACACTTGAACGGCCGGGTTGGGAATGTCCACCGAAGCGATGTTGCGCCGATTGTTGGCCCGGTGATCGTGCCGCCAACCTGCGAGGGCACCGTTACGGTAAGCGAGCAACATGGCGGGTTGTACTGATTGGCCAGCCAGTTGAAGTTGCCGTAGTAATACGTGGCGTTGCCGGCGTAGGTAAGGCCGGCCGGCAGTACGTCGGTAATCGTGCAGGGGCTGGCGTTTACATTGCCAACGTTGGTAACCGCCATGCGCCAACGCACGGTGTTGCCGGGCACGTACGGCCCTGCCGTGTTCGGCGAGCAGCTTGGCCCGCACGATCCCATGAAGAACTTCGAGGCAAGGATCTTCGGACGCAGCGAATCGACCACCTTCGTGTGCGTGGCCGTGATCAACGTCAGGTTCGTGGCCTGCGCGGTGACCGTGTTCAGGATGTTCTGGCCCGAGGTCACGGCCGTGAACGGAGGCGCGAAGCTCGCCGTGCGCACGCAGACATCCAGATAGTTGGTCAGGTTCTGCGTGATGGCGATGGAGCCGCCGTACGTCCAGCGAACACGGCACACATTCGCCGGCACGGTTGCCAGCGTCTGAAGCCCCGGCGTGTTGTACGTAACGGTTGTGCACGGCGTGGCGCTGCACGATGCACCCGACCAACAGAACACCTGCATGGTCACCGGCGTGTTGCCGGCGGGCACGTTGGTGCGGATCTGTGTAAGATCAACCGTGGTGGGCAGCACATCCTCCATCACGAATCCCGGCTGGGCAACGTTCCCCGTGTTCGAGTACGACAGGGTGTACGTTCCGCAGCATCCCGGTGAGAACGCCGGATAGTAGTAGGGATTGGATGGGAAGTAGATGTTGATCGACAGGCCCTTCCACAGCGACCCGGACGGATTGGCCGCGCACAGCGTCACCGAAGCCGTATCGGTAAAGGTGCCCTGCTTCACCGTATCACACGGAGTGTTGTACAAAGCCCTCGCGGTGTTGAGCACCGTCTGGCCCTGTGTAAACGACGCCGACGGGAACGTCACGTGTATGTACACGCAGTACCAGGCGGTCCACGGCGACACCGGCAGTGTCGATGGGCCGCCGCTCAGCGTAACGTTGGTTCCGACCTGTGTGAAGGATGTCCAGTTCCCCGAAACCGAGGTAACCACCGCGCCAGCCGGCACGATATCGCTGAGCTGTACGTTGGTAAGGTTCAGGCCGCCGATATCACCGCCCGAGGGGTTGATAAGGCAAACACGGAAGATGACATCGTTGTCGATGGCGCATCCGGCCACCAGGGCCTTGTCGATGCTCCACTTGTTCTGCGCACTGGCGGTAACACAGATAACGTTCGACGGGGTCCCCTTGTCGCCGGCGGTTGGGCCTTTGATATAGGCGGTATTGCAGGCGCGCGTGCCGTTGCAGGTAACGCCGGGCTTGAAGCGCGCGTTGATCTGCACGGTTCCCGCGCCGGCGCTTGCGGTAAGGCCGCTAAGCGTGAACGTGACGATGTTGCCGCTGATCGTTGCCGACGGCAGTGTGCTGATCACATCGAGCTGCGGAGGCAGCGTGTCGATGATCGTGATTGTCCCAGGCGCGCCGCCCGACCATCCGTACGCCAATGTGTACGTGAATGGTTGGCCCGAGGGAACCGGCGTTGGCGCGTTCGAGGATTTGCTGAGTGTTAGCGTGACGCCCTGTTGCGCAACAAGGGACGATGCACCAATCAGCAGAAGTATGAGGGTGAGCGGTACGGCCAATGACCTGCATAGCAGTCGTGTGGGCCGCCAAGCGGTACGGATGCGCATACGATCCTCCAATAAAATGAAGTTGGATCTACGCTGGGAGGACTGAGGGGCCAAAATAGTCAATTCTCGATA
>CBHYLN010000051.1:0-32240 GCA_966128725.1 uncultured bacterium
TTGTGGGGCCGCGCGCCGCCCCCACCCCCGCCCCCCCCCACGGCCGGGTTGTTGGCCACGCCAACCGCGGCGTACAACGCCGGCAGGGATGAATCAGGGGAGTACGGATCGATGTGCTCGCTGTTGGGATCGGCGCCGTTAGCGATCAACAGTCGCGCAACGGCCGCCATCGAGCCCGCGCACGCCGGCCAGATGTGATGCGCATGGGAGTAGCAGGTGTACAGCAGCGGGGCAAACGCGCGCGGTCCGCAGGGCCGTGCAGCCGCGCCCGGATCATCGGCCAGAATGGCGGCCACCCGTTCCAGATCGCCCAACGCCGCGGCAAGGAACAGCTCGGATCCCGGCACCACCGGCAATGGGCCGATCAACTCGCGGGCCTGCTCGCGATTGTTGGCAAGCAAGGCATCCAGTTGCCGTTCCTGCATCGATACATCCACGTTGGCCGGCCCTCCTGCCGCGCACTGGTATTACTTCGTGACCCCGGGCTCGCGCTTCAGGAACTCCTTGTAGAGTTCAACGTGGCGGCTTGCCATCGGGACGTTGAATCCATCGATAAACACGTAACGCACGGCCGTTGCGGGCTCGAAGGGGTCGCCGTCGGCAACGTACAGGTTTGCCACCTTGCCGCGTTCGATCGAACCCACCAGCGAATCCACACCGAACATCGTTGCCGGCACAATCGTAATGGCGCGCATCGCCTCCTCGCGGCCCATGCCATACGCGGCGGCAAAGCCGGCATGATATGGCAGGTTGCGCGAGTTGGCTTCGTCGGTTGTTCGCAACGCAACGGTGACACCGGCCGCCTTCATCAGCCCCGGGTTGGCATAGGCCTTGTCGTAACGGTCCGACTCCCGATTCGGGATCGTCAGCACCGGGCCAACAATACACGGGATGCCGGCCGCGGCAATCTTGTCGGCCACGCGCCACCCCTCGGATACCCCGGTGAAGATCGCTCGCACGTTGTTGGCCTTCACCCACGCAATCGCCGAATCGATATCGCGCGCGGCGTTCACCTCGATCAGCAGCGGCATCGCGCGGCGAACAACCGGAACCAGCGCTGCAAGCTCGGGCTGATACTCCGGCGGGTTGGCCTGCGCGCCACCGGCACGGTAGCCGGAATCGATCCGCGCGAACAACATCGCACGCTGCCAGGCATCGTCCAGTTTTGCACGCGCCTTCTTCTGCTCCTTCTCCACTTCGTCGTCCGGACGATCATCCCACCACCCACGCACCGTGCTTGGGAAGTTCATCACCACGCCTCGGAAACCACCAAGCTGCATCTGGTCAGGCGTGTAGCCGATCAGGTTGATCAGCGCCGCCGTTCCGGGGAACAGGCCGCCGTCGGGCGAGCAAAGCACGGTGGTAACACCGCTCAACCGGGTAACCGGTATCGAAACCGAGTTCGGGTTCACCGCCGTAAGCGCCTGCATCTGCGGGGTGATGTCGCCCAGCTCGTCGGCATCGCGCGTTTCCGGCAACGACCCAATCTCGATCAGGCCCAACTGCGTTCCGGCATCGATCATGCCCGGATACACCGTAAGGCCGGCACAGTCGATCACCTCGGCGCCGGCCGGGGCAACAATGCTGGGGCCAACGCCAACGATCCGGCCGCCGCTGATCACAACCGTGCCGCGTTCGATTACGCCGTTGGTCACGGTCTCGATGCGCGCGTTCACAAGCGCGTACGTGCCCCGCCGCGCCTGCGCGCCGGCAACAGCCGCGGCGCAAAGGAACATCGCGGCGCAGGCCACACACAGATTCTTCATACGATAGGTGTTATTCATTGCTCCCCCCTCCTAGTGCGCGCTGATTGATTGGAACAGATGCTCGGTGCCCTGCATGCAGCGATCGTTTTCGTCGTGGAACTGCCGCGATGTCTCCACCGAGCGTCGCACGTCCACATTCAGGCGCATATCGTCGGGATCCTTCGCGCGGTCGAACCGCACAACGCCGTCAACCACGGTCTTCTCGCAGATCGCGTAGATCGATAGCGGGTTGGCGGAGAAGATTGCCAGATCGGCTTCCTTGCCAACCTCGATCGAGCCGACACGGTCATCGATGCCGAGCTGCTTGGCGGGGTTGATCGTGATAAGGCGCAATGCCTCGTCCGGCGTAAGCGCGCCGTACTTCATCGTCTTGGCCGCCTCGTGATACAGGTGGCGGTTCAGTTCCGGCGAATCGGAGTTGATCGATGTGACCACGCCGTTGCGCGTAAGGATCGCGGCGTTGTAGGCCGTGGAGTAATACACCTCGAACTTGTAGGCCCACCAGTCGGAAAACACCGACGCCATCGCCCCGAACTCGGCCAGTTCCGGCGCCACTTTGAACCCCTCGTTCACATGCTGGAACGTGATGCGCTTGATGCCGAACTCGCGCAACACCTTCATCAGCATCAGGATCTCGTCGGCGCGGTACGAGTGGCAGTGAATCAGAATCTCGCCGCGAAGGATTGCCGCAAGCGTCTCCAGGCGCAGATCGTACGCCGGCCCGCCGGTACGGGGATTGCCGGAGCGCTCGGCGCGTTCCTTGGCCTCCATGTAGCGCCGCGCCTCGGTAAACGACTGGCGGAACACATCCTCAACGCCCATTCGCGTTGAAGGGTGCACACCAAATCCGCGCCCGTGTACGCGGGTGGGATTTTCGCCAAGCGCGAACTTGATCGTACGCGGCGCGCCCTCCATCCGCAACCCCTCGGGGTCGATCGTACCATAGCGGTGTTTGATGGTCTCGCACTGCCCGCCGATCACGTTCGCCGAGCCATGCATCACGTGCGACGTGGTAACGCCGCCGGCCAGCGCACGATACACCGCAAGATCGTAGGGGTCCAGCACATCGCCTGTCCAGACCTCGGCGGTCACCGGATTGGTCCACTCGTTCACGTCGCTGATGGCGATGTGCGAGTGCGCGTCGATGATGCCGGGCATCACGAACTTGCCCGTGGCGTCGATCGTCTCCACACCCCCCGGCGCCGAAAGCCCCTGGCCGATCTTCTCGATCTTCCCGTTGCGCACAAGCACATCGGTGCGCTCCAGCGTTCCGTTGGTCACCGTCAGCACGGTGGCGTTCTTGATCAGCAGATTCCCCCGAAGCCCCGCATCGTGCCGCGCTGCAAGCCTCGGATTCGGCAGCAGCGTATCAGGGGGCGTGGCCTTCGCCAGCGAGTCCTGCGCCTTCTTTGTTGTGTCCTTCTTCGCGCCCGGTGTTGGGCGATTGTACTCGAACATCCGGCCGTCGGCGAACACATAGCGCACGTTCGTCTTCTCGGCGAAGTAGTCGCCGTCGGTCACAACCAGGTTGGCGATCTTCCCGTTCTCCACGGTACCCATGGTGCGTTCCAGGCCAAGCAGGCGAGCCGGCTCGGTGGTAAGCGCCGCCAGCGCGTCGTCCTTGGAAAGCCCGTTGGTCACCATCAGGCGCAGGTTCTCGCGGATGTCGCCAAGGCGGGCATCGGCCGTCGAGAACCCGAAGCGCACACCCTGACGGCGCAGCATGCCGGCGGTGCCGTAATACACCTTGCGTGCGCCGCGCTGCTGCCGTGTAAGCCACGACTGCTCGTCGCGAACATCCTGGAAACTTCCGATGCGCTTGTCATTGGCGAAGAAGTCCGCCGCGGTGGTTGCCGCGGCCGCACTGTCGGCGGCCTTCCTGGCACTGTCGGCCGGGGCATCGGATTTCTTCTCCTTCGGTAGATCCAGCGAGAGGAAGATCGGCAGGCCCTGTTCCTTCACCACGTCGGCGACATCATACCCCTGCTTCAGGCCGGCAATAACCAACTGGAACCCCAGATCATTCTTCAACGCAAGCGCGCGCCGCAACTCCAGCGGACCGTTGGCCTGGAACAACACCGGCATCGAGCGATCGATCACCGGGAAGAACGCGTTGAGCACGGGATCGAACTTGGGGCGCTCCATGCCCGAAGGATTCTCCGTGTACAACTGCGAAAGGCCCTTGCGGCGCGATGCCTCGCGGTACAGCCCCCGGAACTTCGCCATGATCGCCATCGACGTTGCCGGGTAGATATCGTTGGCGGGCGCGAACCGTGCGGCCATTGCGCTGGCGCCGCGAATCACCATTTCGCCCGGCGTGCTCCCGGCCAGCGTCACGATCGAGGCAGTGCCGGGCAGCATCAGCCCATACGGCACCACCTGCGCCACGGTGAACCCGGCCATCCGAAGCGAGTCGACCGAGGCGTCGGCCGGAACCAGCAACGTTCGGACGTCGCGTTCCGGCTGGATGCCGGCGCGATCGTTGGGCGGGTCGCCCGGCTTGGGCACGCGCGGCGGATTGGCATCCGGCTTTACCACCGCAAGCCCTGCATGCGACATGCCGTCGATAAATCCTGCGTACACAACCATCGAGTCGCCTTCGATGACGCGCGCATCAAACGGGATCGGGACGCCGGCGCCAACGGCAACGATCAGCCCGTTACGCACAACCACGGTGCCGCGATCGATAACGCGCCCCGGCGCCTGTACAATGCGCGCATTGCGGATGGCAAACGTGCGTGTTGGATTGCCCAGATCGGCATCGTTCTCTTTGATGGCATCGTCCTGCGCGGCTGCCTGGCCAGACAATACCGCAAGCGCGAGCGCCGCAAGCACCGCAGGACGCAGCATGCGAATCAGGATGTTGAAGGTGGATCGATAACACGGGGAGCGCATGATGTACAAGCTCAAGATGTTCGGTGAACAATACTGGGGCCAATCCAAACGGCTCGATGGCGCGGCCACGGGACCGCCTACGAGCTTTGAAGCGGCCCAAATTACGTAACGGCCTGTTAACAGTTACTCTTTGGAATCGGGAATCGAGTACCGCGCGATCACCCAGTCGGGAATCGCCACCGATCGGCCCGTGGTGGTATCGATCATCGTATAGTCGAAGTGGCCACCGCAGGCCAGTTTTGGCGCCGCCGCCGGATCATTCGCCTGCTTCAGAATCTCGAACCCCACACGCACGCCCCGCCCTTCAAACCCATCGATCCACGTGCGCACCACAACGTGATCGCCCAACCCAAGCGGGCGCAGGTACTCGGCGCTCACCGCGCGCACAACCCAACTGTAGCCGTGTTCCAGATACTCCTCCATCGGCATCCCGTAACAACGCGCCATCTGATCGTATCGGGCCGCCAGCACATAGTCCAGATACCGGCTGTTGTGCACGTGCCGGTTCATATCGATGTCATCCGGCCGCACCTGCATGTGCGTTTCGTACTTGGTTTGATTGATCGCCATTTCAGATCCCCTGAGTTATCGCGCACCGTACGGCACCAAGATAGCCCACCGCGCCGTCGCCGCATTGCGCCGCGCAACACCACACCGCACCGCTCGATACGGGCATTTTCCCGGGCGTCATATATTTTGATTTGGCAAACCAAACTATTGATGCTATGTTCGCGCATCGCATGAACAACAACAACGTCCTCGCGCTGCTGGAGCTCTACCCGAAGATCTACTTCGCATGCCATACGCGCCACGCCCACGACCCGGCCACGGGCCAGCAAGTGAGCGCGGCGCAGGCAAGCATTCTGGATCACCTGGACGCTGTGGAAGCGATCGGCCTGGTGGATCTGGCCCGCCACATGGGCGTGACGCCGGGAACGATGTCGATCGCGGTGGACAGGCTGGTACGGCGGGGTTATGCCGAACGCACACGCGACACCGGCGACGCACGCCGCGTTCGCCTGCGCATTACCCAGGCCGGGCTGCGTGTACGCGAGGCGAAGTCCGTGCTGGACCCCGACCTCGTGGCGGCGTTGTTCGCCGCACTCTCCCCCCAGGACGCCGCCGACGGGATCCGTGGGCTCCGGCTTCTTGCCGATGCGGCGCAGGCAATCATGACAGCCAAAAGCGAGAGCGGGCAATGGTCACGGCGTCGCAAGCGCACCGAGCCGGCCTCCGAGCCCGGCACAGCAGCCGCGGCCCCGGCACCGCGCCGCAAACGCGGCACTCGCTGAGATTCATCAACGTTTTGCTGGAGGGAACCATACGATGCAATGGCTATGGATAATACTGGCGGCAATTGTGCTCCTGGTGGCGCTTGTGGCGATCGTCGGGGCGCTTCTGCCCCTCGGGCACGTGGCGTCGCGCAGCGCGGTGATCGCGGTGGCACCCGGGCCGATCTGGGAAACACTGACGACGATCGACGACTATTGCTCCTGGCGTGCCGACCTGAAAAGCGTTGAGCGCCTGCCCGATCACGACGGCCACGTTGCCTGGCGCGAAACCGGCTCGTGGGGAACGATCACCTTCGAGAGAATCGAGCTTGAACCCAACCGCCGGATTGTGACGCGTATCGTGGACACGGGCGAAGGGTTTGGCGGCACCTGGACATACGAGCTTCAGCCTGAGGGCGGCGGCACGCGTGTTACGATCACCGAGCGCGGCGAGGTGTACAACATCTTCTTCCGTTTCCTCTCGCGCTTTGTGTTCGGGCATACGTCCACCTTGGATACGTATCTGAAGCACATCGGCGCGAAGTTCAAACAGACCGTGTCGCCGACAGACGCTCCGGTGACCGGGGGATAAGGCCCCCGCCAACGGGCGTAACGCCAACCTGCCAACAGCGTGCACACAGTGCGTTGCGCAACTGCGCGCGCCGTGCATACGGACCCATCGGATCGGGCTCACACAATCGGATAAACAGCTATGAAGATTGCGGTACTTCTGGGCGGCACTTCCGCCGAACGATATGTTTCCATGGCCAGCGGCAAGGGTGTGGCCCTTGCGCTGCGAGCGGCCGGGCACGAGGTGCTCGCGTACGACGTAGCCAACGGAGCCGCCGGGCTGGTGGATCCCGAAACGCTCGAGCTTCCAACCGAGGTGGCCCCTTCGGCCCAGGAGCTGGCCATGTTCTCCAAGCGGAAGATCATCGATGCAATCACGGCGCTGCCCGAGGATCTGGACGTCGTGTTTCTGGCGCTGCATGGCGCGCCGGGTGAGGACGGCACCGTACAGTCGCTGTTGGAACTTCGCGAGCTGCCGTACACGGGCTCGGGGATACTGGCCTCGGCGCTGGCGATGGACAAGGCGATGACCAAGCGTGTGTTCGAGCACTACGATATCCCCACGCCCCTGTGGTTCCAACTGCCATCCGGCACGGCGGGCCACGACCATCTGGCGGCAATGGTGGATGAAATCACGGCCTATCCGGTGGTTGTAAAACCCAACGACGGCGGGTCGACCGTGGGGCTTACGATTGTGCACGAAGCCGGCGAACTGGCCGCCGCGTACGAGCTTGCCGGCCGCTACTGCAGCACGGTGCTGTTCGAGGAGTTCATCGAAGGCCGCGAGCTTACCGTGACGATCCTGGGCAACGAGAGCCTTCCGGTAGTGGAGATCCGGCCCAAAAGCGGCATCTACGACTACACCAACAAGTACACCGCCGGGCGCACGGAGTATTTCTGCCCGGCCGAACTGCCGCGCGCGATCGAGGAGGAGTTGCGTGAACTGGCCATCGCGGCGCACCGATCGCTGGGTTGCAGCGGATACAGCCGCGTGGATTTCCGTCTGGACCCCGACAACGCCCCATACTGCCTGGAGGTGAACACCCTGCCCGGCATGACCGCCACCAGCCTTGTGCCCAAGGCCGCCGCCGCCGCCGGCATGCAGTACACGCAGTTGTGCGAACGCATCATCGAACTTGCCCTGAGCGGGTCGCAACAGGAAGCCTGAACAGTTGAGCGCCAGAACCGAAGGGCCTGCGAACCGCGGAAGTGTAATCCATGGCTCGCGCGAGCTTGTGATTCCGAACGCGGAACGTAATTTCGGATCACCGTTAAACGTCTCTACCCCGCGACGTATCCAAGCGGCCGAGTATCTCTCATTTGGTCGTGATTATCCATGCACTCGCTGGGAACGTCAACATGAAGCGCTACCTGATTACTGCAATTCTGCTGCTGGCACTGCTGCCAACCGCAGCCGCTCTGGCACAGGAACCCACGGTTATCGCCGTGTTTCCCTTGAAGAACCTTTACTGGGAAGTGAAGTACGACTCGTTGAGTTGGGCCTATGCCGACTCGCTGGTGGCATATCTGAATGCCCAGCCGAACGCGAACAAGGCGTACGCCATTGTCCCGATGGACGACCTGCGCGACCAGATGATCGCGCAGAATATCGATCCCCGCTCACCCAGCTACGAAACGGATATCTGGAAGATCGTAAAGCTTCTTGGCGCGAAGAAGATCCTGTGGGGGACCTATCTGGTGAAGTACGAGAAGGCCAACATCGAGATCAAGATCATCGATACGAAGACATTGATGCCCGATCGCGTGAACATTGCCGATAAGATCCGCGCACCCTACACGGACGCCCTTAGCACTGTTGTGGCGGCCGCCGACAAAGTGTATCCCGGCATGAAGTAACGGCCAGGTATACCCCCAACATCGCGCGGCGAAAGTGCCCGATTCCATCACGGGAGCCTCCATTTGGATGCTCCCGTTTCTTTTGTAGCTTGGTCGCCGGCCGGCTTCGCCCCATCCTGAATCGTTGGCGAACACGGCCGTTCCCCGGCACGCCCGCAATCCAGCCCGGCAATTGATGCAACCGTCGCACGATACGCACGGTTGGCCGATGAGCACGGCCCCCCGCCGGAATCCATATCTCGCAACGAACAACCGACCAATCCGCTACCACGATGAAGAAAGGCGCCACGGCATCAACCAACGGTGGCAGCACCGATACATCGATCACTTCGGTGATGACCGAGACACGCGTATTCCCGCCTCCGGAGGAGTTCGCGAACGAGGCCAGAGTCTCCAGCCTGAAGCAGTACCGGCGGCTTGCCAAACAGGCGGAGACCGACCCCGACGCCTACTGGGCCGGGATTGCCTCGGAGCTGGAATGGTTCCGCCCGTGGAAGAAGGTGTTGCGCTGGAAGCCACCGATCGCCAAATGGTTTGTGGGCGGGCGTACCAACATGAGCTACAACTGCCTGGACCGTCACCTGACCGGCTGGCGCCGCACGAAGGCCGCCATCATCTGGGAAGGCGAGCCGGGCGAGGTCCGCACGCTGACGTATGTGCAGTTGCATCGTGAAGTCTGCATGTTCGCGAACGTGCTGCGCTCGCTTGGCGTGGAGCCCGGCGACACCGTTGCCATCTACATGGGCATGGTGCCGGAATCGGCGATCGCCATGCTTGCCTGCGCCCGCATCGGCGCCGCGCACAATGTGATTTTCGGGGGCTTCAGCGCCGAGGCCCTGCGCGAACGCATCAACGACTCGCGCGCCAAGGTGCTGGTGACGCAGGATATCGCGTACCGACGCGGCGCGGAGATACAGTTGAAGGAAGCGGCCGATGCGGCCCTGGCCGACGCCCCTACGATTCAGCACTCGGTGGTGTTCCGCCGAGGCACTGCCCACGTTGCGATGTCCCCGGGCCGCGACCACTGGTGGCACGAGCTGATGGCCGGCGTGCCTGCGGTTGCCCAACCCGAGAAGCTGGACAGCGAACATCCGCTGTACGTGCTGTACACATCGGGCTCCACCGGCAAACCGAAGGGAATTTTTCATACGCTGGGCGGCAGCATGGTATGGGCGTACTATACGTCGCGCATGGTGTTCGATCTCCGCGACGACGATATCTACTGGTGCACGGCCGATATCGGCTGGGTTACCGGGCACGCCTACGTGATCTACGGTCCCCTGCTGAACGGTGCGACAACGTTGATGTACGAGGGCGCGCCGAATCATCCGGAACCCGATCGATTCTGGAACATCGTGGAGCGCCATCGCGTGACGATCTTCTACACGGCCCCCACGGCCATACGCGCGTTCATGCGCTGGGGCGAGGGATATCCCCGCAAGCACGATCTATCCTCGCTTCGCCTGCTTGGAACCGTTGGCGAGCCGATCAACCCCGAAGCATGGATGTGGTACCGGAGCACGATCGGCAACAATCGCTGCCCAATCGTGGACACCTGGTGGCAAACCGAAACCGGCGGCATCATGATCGCGCCGCTGCCCGGGGCCACGCCCACGAAACCGGGCTCGGCAACGCTGCCGCTGCCGGGTATCGAAGCCGATGTGGTGCGCAAGGACGGCACCAGTTGCAAGGCCAACGAGGGCGGATTCCTGGTAGTGAAGCGCCCGTGGCCTTCGATGCTGCGCACGATCCTGGGCGATGAGGAGCGATACCGCCAAACGTACTGGAGCCAGTACAAGGGCTGGTATTTCACCGGCGACGGCGCCCGGCGCGATAAGGATGGATATTTCTGGATCATGGGCCGCGTGGACGATGTGGTGAACGTGGCGGGCCATCGCCTTGGCACGGCCGAGATCGAGTCATCGCTGGTGGCGCATCGCACGGTTGCCGAGGCCGCCGTTGTTGCCCGACCGGACGAGCTGAAGGGCAACGCCCTGGTGGCGTTTGTTACCCTTGCCAACGGTGTTGAGCCAACCCCGGCGTTGAAGGAGGAACTTCGCAACCACGTGGGCCGCGAGATCGGCCACATCGCCAAGCCGGACGAGATCCGGTTCAGCGACGGCCTGCCGAAGACACGCTCCGGCAAGATCATGCGGCGCCTGCTTCGCGAGATCGCCACCACGGGCTCGGTAAGCGGCGACGTTACCACGCTGGAGGATTTCTCCTCGTTGGAGAAACTGCGCGACGACGAGGAGTGACCAACACGGTCTGGACTGTCTGGCTTGATGGTGCAATCGAGCTCGGAACACAACACAGGCAACGCGCGCCGAAACGATTAGCCCGCGTTGCCTGTTGTACCATTGCCGGGATCGTTCCGGCCAACACACGACCCATGCTTCCGCGCGCAACCATAGTGCTGGCGATCACATTCCTGCTTGGCGCGGGCGGCGGGCGCGTGTGCGGCCAAACCGCCGCCCCGCACGAGCCCGGGGCGGCCCGGTATGCGGACTCCAACGCGGTGCCACACGTGGGAAGCCCGGGCACATTGCCCGGCGCCGATACCGTGGCGCCCACCGCCCCACCAGAGGTAACACCGCGCCCCTGGTACGACACGCTGACCGTAACGCGAGCGCGTTACACCCACACGGCACCATACGAGGAACTTGCGCTGGCGGTGTTCACAACGGCCTCCATCCCATTCGGGTTGGCGCTGGGCGCGCTTACATTGCTGCCGCCGTCGGCGAACGTGCTTTCGGAGCAGGGCATCAGCCGTACGGGCATCGCGATATCGGCGGGTGTGGGGCTTACGCCGGATACGTCGGCCTACATCTTCTTCCCCGAACTGCGTTTGCAGGCCGAGGCCGGCTACTACTTCGATCGCCCACATCCGTGGATCGCGCGCGCAACCGTTCTGCGCGATCTGCCGTTGGTCTCGATCGACTCGCGCGACATTTTCTGGCTGGGAGTTGCAGGCGGCATTGGCGCCACAACGGACTTCAACAGCGCGGGTCTGCATGCCGAGGCGTGGGTTGGGCTTACCAACCCGATGGGAATTCGATATCTGGTGCTGTACCCCATGCACAACTACGGCCTGCGCGCCCGCGCCGGCTACGATTTCACAACCCGCCAACGCTGGTACGAGCTGGCCATCTGCGCCACGGCAACGTTCTGGTTATAACCACCATCGTGCACGCAGCCACCCATAAAAAGCAAACGAGCCGGCACGCTGGGCGCACCGGCTCGTTAAGCATCACGCAATGCGCTCTGCTTACTTCTTCCCCTTCTTGGCAGGGGCTGCCTTCGCGGCGGCCTTGGCAGGAGCCTTGGCTGCCTTCTTCGCGCCGTTGACCAAGTCCTTCAGACCCTTGCCCGGCGTGAACTTCGGCACCTTGCGAGCGGCGACCTTCACCGGGGCACCGGTCTGCGGGTTCTTCGCAGTGCGAGCTGCACGGCTGGCAACCTTGAATGTGCCGAAGCCGACAACCGCCACGTCATCACCCTTCTTCAGCGCACCAGAGATGGTGTCGATCAGGTTGTTCAGCACCTGCTCGGCCTTTGCCTTGCTGAGGTCGTTGGCCGACGCGATCGCGTCGATCAGTTCTCCTTTGTTCACCTGAGAATTCTCCTTTTGTGTTTGTAGCCCGGTCTGCGACACGTTAGTAGACTCAGACCGCCGCGAAAGTAATCGGCGGATTGCGATTATGCAATAGGGAACCGCCCGCAATCGCAGATTTCATGGGGCTTACAGCCGTGGGCAACCCCGAAGCGCCTACGCCAGGCCGCCTGCACGGGCGCCGTGGTTTCGCTGTTCGAGGCCAGGCAAGCGCCTGCCCGGCAACCGGCATCGGCTGCAAAGCCTTGCACAGCAAGGGTTTCGCGGCAACAGGCCGGTCTCTTCGCCCGACCCGACGATCGCCATCCGCACGGTGCATGCCGGTTTGGCGCTCATGTGCGCGCATCGTTGCCCACCATGCCGATCAATGCAAACATTCTTCCGCTGGCTGCCCCATCACGACGAAAGCTGTGGAAGTTGGCGTCGCAGATGGTGCAGCGTGGGTCCATCTCGATGTTCCCGGGCGGCACGCCGGCGGCCAGCAACTGTGCAAGGATCGCGCCGCGATTGTCGAACAGGAACTTGCCGCCGCCAAGCGGTCGGCTGTGTTGGGCGTCGAACGCGCCGGCAACATCCTCCCCCACTTCGTAGCAACACTGCCCCGCCGACGCGCCCACATACATCAGCATGTCCCCGGCACGCGAGCCGAAACGTTGGTGCATCAATTCCAGGGTTGCTCCAACGATGTTGGCCAAGGTTCCCCGCCAACCGGAATGCACCCCGGCCACCAGGCCCGCAACCGGATCGTGAACAAGGATCGGCACGCAGTCGGCAACGCTCACGGCCAGAAGCCAGCCCGGCTGATTGGTGACCAATGCATCGCTTTCGCCCGGCTGGTATCCTTTATCCACCAAACGTATGGCCGAGCCATGCACCTGGCGCTGCGTGGCCAACCGATCAACGGCAAAGCCAAGCCGCTGGGCGGCGCGCTCGCGATTGGCCTGCACGTCGGCGCTGCTATCGCCAACCGAAAGCGACATGTTGAATCCATACGGCAACCGCGACGTGCCGCGCAACGTAAGCGCCGCACGCACACCGTTGCTGGCCTTGAAGATTCGTGGTTCGCTGAACAGAGGCATGGAAGGGTTCGGAATTGCTGATCGAAGCGGAAGCCCGGAGCCGCGCACGGGCTTCCCCATGCGCAAACGCAGGCCCGCGCAATCTACATCACGCAGGCCTTCCCGTGAACGTGCGGACAGCCACACTACCAATTCACAGGCACAAAGCCATCGGGCTCCCACCGCAGAACAATCGCCGCGCGTTCGCGCATCCGCAACGGCACAACAAGCAACGCGGAGTTGCCCACACACGCCATACGCAATCCCGGCGACGACGTGTTGGTTAACAGAACGGGAGCGTAACGCAGAACGGACTCGGCCGGCCTGCTGTTCATGTAGTACACATCCGGCGAATCGGGCAGCACGGTGTCGGCACGGAAGTATCGAACATGGCGCGGCCCCACACGAAGAAGCAATCCCCGCACCGCCTGAGCAATTGCAAGGCTGTCGCCCGCACCTCGGTGCGTGAACACGATCGCGGAGTCCGGCGTAACCCACGCCGGCAACACACCATCGCGCCCAACCATCAGTACCAGATAGTGGTGGTTCGAGTTCAACGGATCCAGCAGGCGTTCGCCCATGGCAATGCAGACCACGGCACAGGCCAGCGCAACAAGGCGCGTGGCCGCCTGTGCAGCACTCCGGCTGAACGCCAGGTACACAAGCATGCCCCCAAGCAGAAGCGAACCGATCAGGCCCAGGCCGGCCATCGGCATGCCGCTGAGCGGGACACCCGCGGCCCATTGGATCATTGCGGTAGCCCATTGCACCAACACCCGGGCCGAGGTGCCGAACCAGACAGCAAGATCGGACGAGATGGGCGCGGCAACGGCCCCCGCCAGCCCGGACGCCAGCGCCACGGAATACATGGGAACCACGGGAAGGTTCACCAGCGAGGCAGTCAACGGAAGGTATCCGAAGTAGTGAGCAACCAGCGGGGTTGTGGCCCCCTGCGCCGCGGCCGATACAGCGCACATACGGCCAACGGACCTGGCACGCCCAGCCAGCATGGGCACGGCCACGCCCAGCCATCTCCACGCTGGAGCGGCAAACAGGATCAACCCCGCCACCGAGGCAAAGGAAAGTTGAAAGCCGATATCGAACAATTGCACGGGATCGGCCGCAAGCAACACAAGCCCGGCCACGCCCAGCGTGTTCAGGGGGTTTGCCCGGCGACCGGCGGTGCGTGCGATCATATAGGTGGTGGCCATCAGCGCGGCGCGCACAATCGCCGGCCCCGCCCCGGTAATCACTACGTAGAGCGAGATCACAACGATGAAGATCGCCGTCTGCAACCAGCGCCACGGGAGCCAGGCCACCAGCACGAACAGCACAAGCGCAACAACGCCCACATGCAGCCCGCTTACCGAAAGCAGATGCACGGTGCCGGTACGGGAGTACGCTTCGGTTGTGGCCGGATCAATCAGGCGTCGCTCGCCGGTGAGCAACGCAAGCACGATATCCCCCTCTTCGCCGCCCACGTATCGCTCGGCAAAGTCCGCTACGGCCTGGCGAACATCGCCAACCAACCGTTGAATGGCGGTGCGTTCATCACCGCCCAGGCAATAGATTGCTCCGGCACGCCGTACGGACACAATGGCCCCAACGCCAACCGAACGGTAATAGGCCGAGGCGTCGAACGCGCCCGGATTGGCGGGGGCATCGGGAATCACAACGCGCCCGACAATTCCCACACGTTCCCCTGCACGCGGCAACAGGCGCGGATCAAAGGGCGTGGTATCGTACAGCCGGACGATGGCATGCGTGCGGACATGGCACACGCTGTTGCGAACGGCGAGCCGGTTACATGCCATCGTGAACTCGACATGGCCGGAGCGGAACAGCGGGGGCTCCTGAACGTGCCCCTGAATTTCACAGTCATCGAAGACGAAGCCCTGCGCCAGCTCAAGCGTATCCGGTGCGCGCGAAACTAGCATCAACGCACCGCTGGTTACCAGAAGCAGGGCCAACGGCGGAGCAAGCATCAGCCCATCACGGCGCACGGCAAGGCCCAGCCACCAGAGCCCACATGCAGCCAGACCAACCAGAATCTCGGCCGGCGAAGCAATCAGTTGGCCGAACACGATGCCCGCCGCGTACGGCAGGGCCAGCTTGAGCGCAGGGTAATACTTCCAATGATGTTCCACCGCGGTCTCCAGGGATGTGCGCACATGCCGGCGCGCTGCATCAAGCGGGCACGCACGGCATTACACGGCGCTTTTGGCTGGTAGGGGCTGCGTGTGGAAATGCGGGGGCTGTGGGGGAAGCTATGTGGCCGGGATCCGCCGTCAGGGGGTGTGGGAAGCGGATTCACCGGCGGCCAATATGCGCAAGGGAGCAGCTCAACGCAACCGCCGCACAGCCGATGAAAGTGCAACCGTGCGTTGCGCCCCTTGGCTGTTCGGCCGGTGATCGCGATGTTTGTAGCCAATGTATTCCGTGATGTACTGACCCTTAACCATTGTGAGCCGAACAGCAGAGCCCGTGTCGACACATGAATCGGTGATCGAGCGCGTGCAGCAGATCATCGCCGAACACGTGCGACCGTACATCGAGTCGGACGGTGGCACCATCGATTTTGTTCGCTACGAGGACAACATCGTGTTCGTGCAATTGGCCGGCGCATGCAGCTCGTGCCCGTCGTCGGCGGTGACGTTGAAAGGCGGAGTCGAGCGGGCCATACGCCGTCGGATCCCGGAAGTGCGCGCGGTGGAGATGGAGGATGCAACCGAACCCGTTGCCGAGGCAAATGCACCCGTGATGATCACAATCGGCTGATAACAGCCAACCGGCCGAACAACCGGCGCCCCGCCCGGGGGTTGCCAACCCCGTTACACTGCCCCGCGAGGGGCTTTGTCGTTTTACGCCGCGCCGATGTTCATGAAACGATGAGCCATCGGCGAGGAAGGCTAGCGATCGAAGTTGCGCAATTGCGGGAACCGCCAGGCGGTGAACGCCACCACCAGGATTGTTGCAACGCCACCAACAACCACCGACAGCGGCGCGCCGATAGCGGCGGCCAGCAACCCGGCCTCCAGATTGCCCAACTGCGGCCCTCCCATGAAGAAGATCATGTTCACCGAGGTCATCCGGCCACGGATGTGGTCGGGCGTGACGGTCTGGCGTATGGTAACGCGCAGCACCGTGCTCACCGAATCGCCCGCGCCAACCAGCGCCAGCATCAACAGCGATAGAAGGAAGTTGGTGGAGAAACCGTACAGCACGGTGGCGGCCCCGTAGGCTGCCACCGACAGCAGCAGCAACTGGCCCTTGCGGCGGAGATCACCCATCATCGATATCAGCAGCCCGGTCACCACCGAACCAACGGCCTCGGCTGCCGAAAGCAGCCCAAGCCCCTCAGGGCCTACGTGCAGGATTTCGGCGGCAAAGATCGGCAGCAATGCCGTGGCCGACGAAAAGAACGTGGCGAAGAAATCCAGCAACATCGAGGAGAGGATGATCTTGTGCCCGCGGACAAATCGCAGCCCCTCGAACAGCGAGTTCAGATCAATCTTCTGGCTGCCGTCGCGCCCGGACTCAACGATCCGCATTGCCATAAGCGCCGCCAGCACCGCCAGGAACGTGGCGGCGTTCAGCCAATACACAGCATCCACTCCCTGCCATGCAATCACCACGCCGCTGAGCGCCGGGCCGATGATCATCGATGTCTGGAACATCAGCGTGTTCAGCGAGACGGCATTGTTCAGATGTTCGGGCGGAACCAGATTGGGGATCAGCGATTGGCGGGCCGGACCATCGAACGCGGCGGCCGCCGCGGTAAGGCCGGTGCAGAGGAAGATCAACGCGGGTGTATCGGCGCCAAGGGCCGTGATCACCGCCAGCGCAAGCGCCGCGGCCATCGCCACGCTCTGGGTGAAGTACATGATCGTGCGACGCCGGTAGGCGTCGGCAACCACACCACCAATCAGCGAGAACACCAGAATGGGCAGCAACCGGGTAAGCCCCACCAACCCGAGCATCACCGCGGAATGGGTGCGCTGGTGGATCTGCCAGTTGATGGCCACGTTCTGCATCTGCGAACCGGCGATCGAAACGATCTGCCCCATCCAAAGAAAACGGAAATCACGATGCGTGAGCGCGGGGAAGCGTTCAGCGAGAAGTGCGGCGAAGCGAGACCGGCCCGATGACGGCATAGTAGTGTTCCAGCGGAGCGCGAAAGATACGATGAACGGCAGTCCGCCCGGATTGCGAAAGGCATAATCGAACATGATGAAACACACCGGCAACAAGCGGGCGCGCGTATCTTCGCGCCGCACGTGCGTTGCGAACACATCCAACCCGAACCGAACGCCCGAACCGAACGATGGCATCCAACTCCAAACACTCCACAACAGCACGGCTGGCGATGTCCGCCGCGCTTCTGCTGGCAGGCATCCCCGCCGTTCTTCTGGCAGCACCCGAAACACCAAGTGTCGCATCCGGCGGCCTTGCCGGCATCCTGGCGTTCGGGTTTGTGCTGGGCCTGAAGCACGCGCTGGACGCCGACCACCTTGTGGCTGTTGGCACGATGATCAGCGAACACAACGGCGCCCGGCGAGCCGCCGCGATCGGATTCATGTGGGGCGCCGGGCACACCACATCGCTGCTGGTGGCGGGAGTAGCGATTGTGCTGCTGCGACCGTCGATACCGGCAACGCTGGGTCCGATTCTGGAGCTGGCGGTTGCGGCAATGATCATCGCGCTTGGCGTGGCGCTTCTTGCGCGAGTGTTCCGCCGTGGCGGCGCACGCCTGAGCGCCCACAGGCACTCGCACGGCTCGCTGGAACACTGGCATCCCCATCTTCACTACGGTCCTGCGGAAGTGGGCAATGTCCCCGGCACCCACCATCATCCGGTAGCGGTTGGGCGCAGGCCGTTTCTGGTGGGCATGATGCACGGGTTGGCCGGCTCGGCAACGCTGGTACTGCTGGTGCTGGCCGAGCTTCCCACACCGCTGCTGGGAATACTGTACCTGCTGGTGTTCGGCATCGGCTCAATCGCGGGCATGATGATAATGAGCCTTGCGGTAGCGCTGCCCTACCGCATCGTGGCCCGCCGATTTGCCCGCGTGGAGCACGGCCTGCGCCTGGCAGCAGCGTTGCTCGGCATAGCAGTGGGTGTGATGATGGTGTACCAGATAGGTGTTGTGGACGGTCTGTTCCGTGCCGCGGCAGGCCTGCTGTAATCGGCAGGAGAACCGCACCGCCGCTGTGAGGTGCGCGCTTAGCACAGGGCATTCCCGCCTTCCGGATGCACTGGGGAAACCCGTGGTTTGGTAGCGGCGCGCCTCAGGGCTGGTATTGCTTCCCGCCGCGCGTGATCACCTGGCCCCACAGAAAATCGTACGGGTGCACTGCCTCGACGGCGGCATCGTTGCGCACAACCTCGCGGCCCTGATTATACCACAGGAAGATTCCGCCGTAAAGATTCACCACGTGGGAAAACCCCAACCCACGCAAACGCCGCGCCATGCGCGCGCTGCGGACACCAACGGAGCAATACACCACCACGGTACTGTCGCGGTTCAGATCGGCCACGGCCGACGGCGCAAAGCTTCGTGGATCAAGGTTGCGCGCGCCTCGCAGATGGCTTACGCCGTATTCCTCGGCCGAGCGGATATCCAGCAACACCGGCGGCGACGGCGCCGCCAACATCGCCTGCAGAGTATCCGGTTCAAGCGTCTCCACGTCAGGAAACTCACGGCCGTACATAAGCGCCAACGCCTGCCGATAGCCGGTCTCGGTTTTTGTAAACCACAGCGCTGCGGCTCCGCCAAGCGCGATGGTTGCGCCGGCCAGTATGCCAAGGTGCTTCATTCCAAAACCCACGTGTGCAAACCTCGCTGCTGAAATTGTTGTTCCTGGCCGGCCAATCACCGTTCGGAATCGAATTCGGCGCATTGGCTGGAGCAACCGCCCGTATCGTGTTATATTCGGTGGTCGATCGGCGCACCCCGCCGCAGTAAACCAAACGGCATCCGCTGGGTCAGGGTAGGGATTCGATCGATAACAAACCGATTCCGTGGGGTTAACCGCTATGTATCGAGCACTACTACCGGCGATCGTTTTCTGCCTTCTGGCAACGGGCACTGCCCTGGCCCAGAACTCCCGCATCGTCGACAGCACTCTCACCCAAAAGTACGCAAGCGAGTTCGGCTACACCTTCCTGCTTCCGGCGAAGGCAAAACCCAACCCGCTGGGCTCGTCGATCAACAAAACCGGGCAAACGCAGACCGCGAACTTCCTGCTGAGCGGTGGATGCGGCGCGGTAAAGATCTGGAACTACCGCGAAACGCAGGTGGTGCCGGCCGATTACAAGCTGCTGGACAGCCTGATCTACTACGATCGCGATTCCTCCGGTGTCAACGGCACCATCCACACCCGCACCTATATCATGGACTCGATTGTCGTGCGTGTGGAGGTATTGTTGACCGCCAAGGGAGCCCCCGAATACGCTCCGCGCCTGAAGGCGATCTTCGACAGCTTCACGCCCCCGCCGCTGGCAACGATGCGCCTCGACAAGTGGCGATTCGAGTACGGGAAGATCCACAACGGCGCTGCCGGCCAGGATTGGGAAACCCCCGGACGAAAATGACGACCATGCCCCAAACAATGAATACACGGTTGACACATGCGTCGGGCCTAGCGCCCATCACGCTCCTGGGCACGGCATTTGCGTTGATGGCGGCGACCATGTTCCTGATTACCGCGACCGCGCAGGCACAGCCTCGCGCAGCCGACGGCGATGACGACATGGCGTCACAGCAGGTGGACAGCCGCAAGGGATACGTTGCGCGCATCCCCGGCACGTTCCGTCTGGACTCCAACGCCAGCGGCTGGAGTCGCAAAGGCCGCTACGAGATCCGCGTGTACCGCATGCCGGGCGTGGGATCGATCCGGATCATCTGCACGGTAAAACCGGTGGAGATGCCCCGCGACACGATCAACAACGGCGCCTACATCTACACGCAGATGGATTCGGCAACCGAGCGCGGCAACGCGGTGATCCGAACGTATTACCTGGCAACCCGCAGCGTGCGCATCGAACTGATCCCCGCCAGCATCCGCATGGTGCGCTATCTGGAAGCCGCGCCGGACATCTTCGCAACGTTCCGATGGAAACCGGGCGCAAACTCGGACGCGATCGAAACCGATCCGCCGGCCGGCGCCGCGGGCCGCTGAGCCGCATCCAGCGTCGCCGCCGCCCTATACGTAACGCGCCCGTCTCGATGCTCCCTGAAATCGGAGCTCGGTACGGGCGCGGGTCATTTGCGCCAGCACTACACAGCGTGCAAAACGATACCGCCGCGAATGCCTCACGCGCGATAATACGCCACCGTGTTATCCAATCCCGTCGCCAGATCGGTTAACGGCTCCCACCCAAGTTCCCGCTTGGCACGTGCGGGCGAGCACACCGAGCGGAGCTGTTCGCCGGGTTTCGCCGGGCCGTGGCTCTCCACAATGGGGCAGCCGAATCGCGTGGCAAGGAGGCCGAAGATTTCGTTGACGGTGGTCTCCTGGCCGGAGCTCACATTGTAGGTGCCCGATTCGCCGCGGGCAACGTGATCAAGGGCCAGCAGGTTCGCCCGTGCAACATCGCTCACGTACACGTAGTCGCGCGTCTGTAATCCGGAACCGTTGATCACCGGCTGCTGGCCGGCCGCCATGCGATCGCAGAAGATCGCCACCACACCGGATTCACCATGCACGTTCTGCCGCGGCCCATACACATTGGCGTAGCGCAGCACTACATGCCTGATGCCGTATTCGCGGCGATAGAACCCCAGGTACTTTTCCACGGCAAGTTTGGTGATGCCGTACGGCGACACGGGATTGGTGGGGTGATCCTCCTCCGACGGCAACATCTCCCCCTCACCATACACCGTTCCTCCGCTCGAAGCGAAGATCACCGCCCGCGTTCCGGCCGCCCTGGCGGCCTCCAGCATGTTCAGCGAGCCAATGATGTTCTGCTCGGCATCCAACTGCGGATCGCGAACGGAGATCCGAACATCCAGTTGGGCGGCATGATGGTTTACCACATCGAACCGCCCGGCGTCCACAATCTCCAGCATCGAGTTGCGGTCGCGAACGTCGGCCTCAACAAAGGCGGCCGCACTGTTCAGATTGCGTCGGTTCCCGGTGGAAAGATTATCCAACACGGTCACTTCGTGGCCCGCCTTGAGATACAGGTCCACAACATGCGAGCCGATAAAACCCGCTCCGCCGGTTACAAGAATCTTCATGGTATTGCTTCGGTGCGCGTACAAAGGCCCAACATTACGCCGTCCCGGTCACGCTCGCAATTCCTTTCGCGCCGATATCGGTACGGAAGTGCGCCCCCGGCCATGAAATCCGCGCCACGGCCAGATAGGCACGGTCCACCGCCGCCTGCAGGTCATCGCCGTCGATCACGGCCGTCACCCCCAGCACACGTCCACCATTGGTCACCAGGCCCTCCGGCGCCATTGCCGTGCCGGCATGAAACACCACCACACCCGGCACACCCTCGGCACTGTCGATGCCGGCAATCGGCGCCCCCTTCCTGTACGAGCCGGGATACCCTTCCGACGCCATCACAACACATGCCGCTGTACCGCTCGATGTTGCCTCGGCGATGCCGGCGATACCGCCGTTCGCCGAGGCAAGGAACAGTTCCAGCAGGTCGCCGTTGTACAGCGGCAGGATCACCTGCGTTTCCGGATCGCCGAATCGACTGTTGAACTCCACAACCCGGGCCTCGCCCTCATGGATCATCAAACCCACGAAAAGGCATCCAACATAGGGCGAGCCGATTTCGCGCATCCCTTGCAACGCGGGCTCGATGATCGTGCGACACACGGCGTCCATCACCTGTGGGGTTACAATGGGGGCCGGAGCGTACGCGCCCATGCCGCCGGTGTTGGGGCCAACATCGCCGTCGGCCACGCGCTTATGGTCCTGCGAGGGCGCCAGCACGCGGTAGTCCACGCCGTCGGTTACGGCGAACACCGAGGCTTCCTGGCCAACCATGAACTCCTCGATCACCACGGTGGTGCCGGCGTCACCAAACGCATTGCCGCTCAGCATCTCATCCAGCGTATTCAACGCCTCGTCAACCGTGGTGGCAATCACCACGCCCTTGCCGGCAGCCAGCCCACTGGCCTTGATGACAATGGGCACGGCAAGCTGCTCGGCCCAGGCCCGCGCCTGATCGGCTTCGGCGCTTGCGAACGTGCGCGACGCGGCGGTCGGGATGCCGAAGCGATGCATGAACTCCTTGGAGTACGCCTTATCCCACTCCAGGCGGGCCGCCGCTTGCGAGGGGCCAAACACCGCGAAGCCGGCAGCCCTCAGTGTATCGGCCACACCGGCGGCAAGCGGGGCCTCCGGGCCAATAACAACCAGGTCGGCGGCCAGTTCGCGCGCAAGCGCCAGCACGGCCTCACCGTTTTCGATGTCCGCGTGCCGAAGCTCGGCCAGGCCGGCAATGCCCGGGTTGCCGGGCGCACAGACCAATCGTCCCAGCCTGGGCGACTGGCTCAGCTTCCAGGCAATCGCGTGCTCGCGCCCTCCGGAGCCAAGCAGGAGCACGGTACATCCATTGGTTGATGCTGTTGATTGCGACATGGCTGTGCGAACGATGGAGTATTGGATGGGAAGGATGAATGCCTCGCCAAAAACGAGCGCGTACGGTGTGAGATCAGATTCTGAGGGAGTAGGCAAGCACCCGGGCGAGGCGTTCGGTGAGGTTGCGCTGATTATGCTCGCGGGCCACCTCGGCATCACCGCTTGGCAGCGTGCCGGCACGCCATTGCTCGTACAGGTTCTCGATGGCCTGGCTGATTGCGGGCACGTTATCCGGATCAACAGCCTGCCCGGCGCCGTAGGAGGCCAGCAGGCCGGTTAACACCCCGTTCGGGGCAAGCGCCAGGATCGGCTTTCGGGCGCCGATGTACTCGTACAACTTGCCCGGTGTAACAACCGGATCGCTTGCAAGCAGCCACAACACATCGCTCGACAGCAGGTATCGGATCTTCTCCTGGTGCTCCAGATTCCCCGGCGCAACCAACGCGCTGGCAACACCGCACTCGGCCGCCATCTTGCGGAAACCATCGTGCAGATTGCCCACCACGCAGACTTCAATCTCGTCGCGCGATTCGGGGCGCTTGGCAAACAACATCGCCAGCGCCTGGAAGAAGGCTTTCGGTGAGCGCCGTGAGGTAAGCAACCCGGAATACGTGAACCGCATCTTGCGCGAACGCGGCAGCGGATGCCGCGCGGCAATGCGGAAATCCTGCGGATCGTACCCGCTTGGTATGATGTGCACCCCCTCGTGTGTAAGGAAGGGATACCGGGCGATCAGCCGCTCCTTGATCGTGCGATTGATCACCACCACCGTGTCGGCATTCTTCAGCACTTCCTCCTCCAACCCGGCAGCGTAGCCCTTGTGGATCGGCGAGGCGTAGAAGTAGTCGCTGTTATCCAGCCAGGGATCGCGATAGTCCACGATCAACGGCACGCCCAGCACACGATGGACCTCCAGCCCAACCAGAAAGCTGGTGAACGGCGGCGCGGTGGCAAGGATCGCATCAAACTGCACGTCCTTGGCCAGCGCCAGCGCGCGCCGCACGGCATACCGCTTCCACCCGATCTTGTTATCAGGCTGGAGAAAAAGGTGTGTAAGCCCGCTCAGCATTCGCTTGCGGCGATCGCCGGGCATCTTGATGGTGCCTTTGCGCTTGAACAACCGCAGGGGGTCCAGCGTCTTGGTACGCTCGATCGTAACGCCGGCCTCCAGCACTTCCTCGAGCAGGGAGTAATCGTACGCGAAGTAACCAACGTCGCCAACGGTGATAACCGTTGGGTCCCAGCCGTGGCTGTGCAGATGCTTGGTGAACTTGGCGATACGGAGCACCCCGCTCAGCCCCATCGGCGGATAGTAATACGCAATCACCAGCAAACGCCTGCGGCGCCCGCCGGGCTCGGTGGCCACAGCGTCCCCTGCATCGGCGTCGGCCGGGTTGGCAACAGCGTCGGCCATGCCGGCCGCCTGCTCCGTTGTGGGCGCGGGCATGCCTTCGGTAAAGGCAGCAACGGCGTTATCGACCGCGCCGCGGCCATCGGCATCACGTTCGGCTGCGCCGCCGTCGCCAGGCGATCCGGGGAGCCCGGCATCATGTGGGAGATCGTCGATCATCCAATCCTGCTCTCAGACGATGATCAGCTTCTTCGGCGCCCGCGTCAGCACGGTGCAGCCGGTTGCGGTAAGCACAACGTCGTCCTCGATGCGCACGCCGCACCGGCCCGGGATGTAGATGCCCGGTTCAATCGTCACCACGCTGCCGGCCTTCAGCTTGTCGTCGGTATTGGTGGCGGCAACGCGGGGCAGCTCGTGAACGTCGATGCCCAGACCATGCCCGGTGGAGTGCCCGAACTGCGCGCCGTATCCGGCGGCGGCAATCACGTCGCGGCAGGCGGCATCCAGCGCCTTGCCGGTGATACCCGCGCGCGCGGCGGCAACACCCTTCATCTGCGCTTCAAGCACTATCGAGTAGATCTTCCGTGCCTCACTGTTCGGTTCGCCAACGGCGAACGTGCGCGTCATGTCGGAGTTCAGCCCCTTGTAGCTGAATCCGAAATCGAGCGTCACCAACTCGCCCTTGCGAATCTTTCGGGTGCTGAAACGGCCGTGCGGCAACGCACCGCGCGGACCCGAGGCCACGATGATATCGAACGCGTCGCCATCGGCGCCAAACTTCCGCCCCAGATAGCTGATCTCCATCGCCAATTCATTCTCGCGAACGCCCGGCGCTGCAATCGTCAGGATCTGGCGATACACCTTCCCCGCGATATCCGCGGCCTTCTTGATGCGCGCGATTTCGTCCGGCGTTTTCACCATCACCAGTTCCGCAACGAACGAACCAACGGGAACCAGCCGCACGCGCTTCAGGCTCGCCTTCCATTGTTCGTACGCCGAAACGGTGGCATGCTGATCCTGATATCCGATCGCCATGCCCGGCACCACCAGCTTGTCGGCAAGCATGCGCTTATGCGGGTCGCGCTCGATAAGCCCGCGCACGCCGGAGTGCAGCTCCTCGGCGATCTGCCCCTCGTACCGGAAGTCCGTAAAGAACACAGCGTCGCTGGCGGTAACCAGCAACTGACCGGCGCTACCGGAGAACCCGCACAAGTACCGTACGTGCGGAAGGTACGAGACGATGATGCCATCGAGCTTGCGAGCCTTGAGGCCCGCGCGGAGCTGCGCAATGCGTGAAGCCATAACGTGGTTTATCGATTACGTGTCGAGATGACGTTGTCAAAAATCGCGGCCAGTTCGCCTGTAAGCCGTCGCCGGTCGTATCGCGAAATACGATCCATATCCCCCTTGGGCAACTCGCCGCGCGCATGACGTTCGGCAAGATCGGCGATCACATCAGCGAACCCCTCGTGGTTGTCGGGCTCCACGATGAACGTGTGATCGAACCCGGCGAGCATATCGCGGATTTCGTTCTCCGGCAGCAACGCAACGATGGGCTTGCCGCTCCCGAGATACTCGAATGCCTTGCCCGGCGACACGGTCTGGTAGCCGTGATGCTGCGCGCCGATATTGAACCAGAGAACATCGGCCTGTTGCACCCACGCCACCGAGGCGGAATGCTCCACATAGCCGCAGTACACCATCCGATCGGCTACGCCCATCTCCTGCGCCCGCTGCTGGTACTCCTCCTGCACGTAGCCCACCATGTAGAACCTGAGACGGGCGTATACATCGGGGCGCCGCAATTTAAGCGCCGCAAGCGCACGAAACAGAACCAAGGGGTCGCGATCCTCGTAGAAAATTCCGGTGTACACGAAGTTCACCATCGAGCGATCCATCGGCTGGACGCTTACGCTCCCGGCCGGCACGAAGTCCGCCGAATCATACCCCTGCGTTATCACGTGCATCCGATCGGCCACGCCGGGTTCGCCGGCCCGCTGCACCAGCAGGTCGCGCACATAACGGTTGGTGGTGACAACGGCATCGGCGCCACACACCACCGATTGCTCAAGCATCTGATGGCGCCGGCGATGCCATGGGGTCCAGTACACATGATACGGGTACTCAACCCACGCGTCGCGGAAGTCCACAACCAACGGCAACCCATACAGCTTCTTGAGTTCGAGACCGATCAGGTGGTCGGTGAACGGAGGCGCCGTGGCATAGACCATGTCGAACACCGACATATCCTTCAGGCGCAGAAACTCCAGCACACGGGCGCGCCAGCCGATCTTGTTGTCGGGAATGAAGAACAACTGCGACAACCGATTCAGCACCTTGCGCAGCCGTTCGTTGCTGAGCGAAACGGTTTTGCGTTTGCCTACCACCGAAAAAACGCGCCCGGGCTCGGTACGCCAGATGTCGAGCGGTATGCCCTCCAGCTCCTGAAAGAAGGAATCATCGAACGCGAAGTACGCATGGGGCGCAATGGTGAGCACGGTGGGCCGCCAGCCATACTCCGACAGGTACTTCACGAACTTCACGGTTCTCTGAATGCCGCTCAGCCCCATCGGAGGGAAATAGTAGGCGATGACGAGAACCTGTTTCATGCGAGGGTCGCGAAGGTACAAACGCCGGTTCCGGCTGTATTACGCACCGGAGACAGCCGGTGGCGGCCACGGGCGGGCCGGGCATATCGGCAGCATGCATGCGGAGCCCGCCAACAATGCTGGCGTCAATTCCTGACGTTCATCCAAACGTGCGGGCGCCGCGAACAGCACAGCGGCATCGGGACCGCCCCGAGCACCCTGTTGAACTACCTGCGGGTCCTCAGGCTTTGCAACAGCCTGCTAGAAGTAGTTGGGCGACTGCTTGGTGACGGTAACGTCGTGCGGATGCGACTCGCGCAGGCCGGCGGCGGTCATCCGTACGAACTGCGTGTTCGCCTTCATCTCAGCAATCGTGCTGCACCCGCAGTATCCCATCGCCGCCCGCATGCCGCCAACCATCTGGAACACGGCGTCGGCCAGCGGTCCCTTCGAGGGGACCCGACCTTCGATACCCTCGGGCACCAGTTTCGGGATCTCGTCCTCAACGTCCTGGAAGTAGCGATCGGCCGAGCCTTCAACCATCGCACCCATCGAGCCCATGCCACGATACGCCTTGTAGGAGCGGCCCTCCAGCAGAATCTTCTCGCCGGGCGCTTCGTCCACGCCGGCGAACAGGCCGCCGATCATCACGGTGTCGGCGCCGGCGGCGATTGCCTTGGCCAGATCACCGGTCTGCTTGATTCCACCGTCGGCGATCACCGGCACGCCATGCTGCGCTGCAACCGCGGCAACGTTCATTACGGCCGTAAGCTGCGGCACACCAACACCGGCAACAACACGCGTGGTGCAGATCGAGCCAGGGCCGATGCCAACCTTCACGGCGTCCACACCGGCCTCGATCAGCGCAAGCGCGGCCTCGGCCGTGGCGATGTTGCCGGCAACTACCTGCAACTGCGGATAGGTCAGCTTCACCGCGCGCGCGGTTGCGATCACACGCTCCTGATGCCCGTGCGCGGTATCCACCACCACCACATCAACGCCGGCACGCACAAGCGCGCCAACGCGATCCATCGTCTCGGGGGTTACCCCTACGGCCGCGCCAACGCGCAGGCGCCCGTGTTCGTCCTTCGAGGCATTGGGGTGCTGGCGCTTCTTCCGGATATCCTTGAACGTTATCAACCCCTTCAGGATGCCATCGCCGTCAACCACGGGCAGCTTCTCGATGCCGTGGCGCTGAAGGATCAGCTCGGCTTCCTCGAGCGTTGTGCCCACCGGCGCGGTAATCAGATTGGTGGCCGTCATCACCTCCTGAATCGGCTGCGCCACGTCCGGCTGGAACCGGAGATCGCGGTTGGTGACGATGCCAACAAGCTTGCCTTCGGCATCGATGATCGGCACGCCGCTGATGGAGAACTTCTTCATCAGCACAAGGGCATCGGCCACACGGCTTTGCAGGCCAAGCGTGATCGGATCGAGAATCATGCCGCTCTCCGAGCGTTTGACACGCTGGATCTGCTCGGCCTGTTGCTCGATCGACATGTTCTTGTGGATGAAGCCGATCCCGCCTTCGCGCGCCAGCGCAACGGCCATCGATGACTCGGTCACCGTGTCCATCGCGGCGGACACAAGCGGGATGTTCAGACGGATGGAGCGCGTCAGCTGCGTGGAGAGATCGGTCTCCCGAGGGAGAAGATTGCTGTATCGCGGGACGAGAAGAACGTCGTCGTAGGTTAGGCCGTCGCCGATGATCTTCGGGGAGCTCATAGCGGGATGTGCAGTCAGTGTACGGAGGAGCCCATGCCCTCCGGAAAAATGTAAGCACCCAAGTTACCCAACCCGGACCGGCCGCGCAAGGAATGAAGGCGTTAGCAAATGTGCGCTCGCGATTCCGAAACCCGTCGATTGGCCTTGACCGGCCGCGCCGGAACCCGTACATGTCCATCGGGAAACGATTACCCGCGTGTTTGCTCGCGCCACGAGCACTCTTTTATCGTAGTTTTGTGGCCTAACAGACTGTTGAAATACCTGAGATCCTCAGGCTGTTCAAAAACAGTCGGCTGCAAGGCGGCCAAACTGGAGCGAATGAGGCGTCCTTCCGGACGCCGCAGTGAGCGAACGTGAAGGCCAACGCCGCAGACGGCGTTTTTCAACAGCCTGCTAACGATGGCAGACCGACGTTATACAATCAACGCGTTCACCGTAACGCTGGAACCGGCGCCCGACCAGGCGGCCGATCCGTCCGGCGCGTCCGACCTTCACGTGGCCGCCAATGCCGACGTTGAGCGGTCGGTTGCCGGGCTGCTCGAGGTGATGGAATCCTTCGATGTCCGGGCAACGTTCTTCACGGCCGACGACATATCGCGCCATCTGCCCGGCACCGTACGGATGATCCACGAGGCAGGCCACGAACTCGCCATTCTCTCCCGCAGATTTCACAAGCCGCTGGATCAGCTTCTACGCTTCCGCGCGGAGATATCCTCGGCCAAGGCCCGGCTTGAGGACATTTCCGGTCAGGAGATCGTTGGCTACCGCTCCACGCCGATAAGCTCCGGCTGGCGCTCGCCGGCCATGGTGGAAACGCTGGTGCAGGAAGGGTTCATCTACAGTTCCAGCACCTATCCAAAACGCAGCATCGCGCCGGCGATCGTCAGCAGCACGATCACGGCACATCGCCTGCAAACGGATTCGGGCACGCTGTGGGAGCTGCCTCTGGTATGCTGGCGCCCGTTCGGGCTGGGCATCCCCTCGGTACGCACCGCCGGCGGCACGCGCCTTACCGCGCTGCCCTCGTGGATGTTCGCGCGTGGCGTGGAGGGGATGAACCGCCACGGCGAACCGGCAATCCTGTACGTACACTCGTGGGCCCTGGATTCGGTGGCGCACGATTACAGCTCGCTCCCCTTCCGCGAACGGCTTCTTACCTACGGGCCACGCACCGAAACGCTGGCCCGGCTTGAGGCGATCTTCCGCATGCACCGGTTCGGCAGCATTCATGAGGCATATGCCTCGCGGCTTACAACCGATTCCAACCGACCGGCGCACACGCGCCGAACCAGCATCGTGCGGCTTGATCCGGCATAACGTGCGGCACCGGCCACTCACGGCCTGCGCGCGTGAGTCGCGATCCCGCCGTCGCTATCCGCATCGCGCGGTTCGCGGGCGCAATTTTCTTTCGTAGCTTTGCGTTTCATCCAGTAGTCAACCGCGTCATATACGTCAAGATCCCGTCCTATGCACGAAACGTCCAATTCACACGAGACAATCGAGGAGATCGCCGGCCCGATCGAGTTCACGCCGGATGAACTTGCCAACGTAGCACGCTTGAAGGCGCTGTACCCGAACCCGAAGTCGGCCATCATGCCGGTACTTTGGATGGCGCAGAAGAAGTGGGGATGGCTTTCGCCGAACGTGATGCGCTACGTTGGGCAGGTTATGGAACTCCCGTATGCCCACGTGTACGGCGTTGCATCGTTCTACACGATGTATTTCAAGAAGCCGATGGGCAAGCACCACGTTCAGGTTTGCACCAACGTAAGCTGCATGCTGCTGGGCGGTGAGAAGATTTACGACCATGTGTCGAAGCGCTACGGCATCGGCCACAACCAGCGCACGGCCGACGGCCTTGTCTCGCTGGAAGAGGTGGAGTGCATGGGCGCCTGCGGTGGCGCGCCGATGATCGCGATCAACGAGGATTACCACGAGAACATCACGATCGAACAGCTCGATCGGCTGCTGGACAACCTGGCCTGACAACCGGGCCTCGTGGCGGGACATGCAATAAAATGTTGCACATGTCCCAAATCTTCGCTTTTTTCTGTCGTGAGTAGGTGTAGTTCGTGACGCGAAAAGTTTTTTCGCGCTCATCGAAGAAACCGACGAAACATTTCGTTGGTTCGCAAGTCTCAGCCGGTATGCAGGATCACTTCGATCCGCACCCTCAATACTGATTGAAACGTTGATGTCGGGATGGTGACTATGAGACAGGTTGCTGATTACGTACACCGGATGCTGTACATGGCCGCTGCGGCGGCGATGTTGAGCCTGATGTTTCCTGCCGTTTCGTCGGCGAGGGTTTCGCCGACAACAGCTCCCCATGAAATCGACCGCCCTGCGGTGGCGCGTTGCTGCCACCCGCACACGGTATCCAATCCCCTGCAGGCGCTTTCAGGCCAGGCGGGTGTGGTGGACATCGCTACCAGCGGCGGCGAGGGTGACCGCGCGAACGCGACGCCGGCACGCATCTTTCTCGATCAGAACTATCCGAACCCGTTCAATCCATCCACGATGGTGCGGTTCGGCCTTCCGGAAGGAAGCAACGTTCGGATCACCATCCATTCCCTGCTGGGAACGCAACTGAAGGTTGTGTACGATGGTTGGGAGGATGCAGGCGTCTACACGATCAACATCGCGGCCAACGATCTCCCCTCCGGCGTATACTTCTATCGTCTGGAGACCGATTTCGGAACGCTCACGCGGCGCATGACGATCTCGAAGTAACGTTTGCCGGAACCACGGCATTGAAGACTTTGCGGGGAGCCTGAGAATACCAGGCTCCCCGTTTTTGTTTGCCCGCCGCTCCGCGCGCGCATGCATCGCCCATCGATTGCGGCGTGCCAATCGCGGGCTGTGCGGCCAGGGGGACCCTTTGGGCATATCGCGCGCCAATAAGTTGTTTCAACGCGCATGTGACCTTCGGCCGGCCTCCGGTGTCGTTATCAAAAGTTCCGATTTCCATCGGCTGATCCGAACACCAGCGCTAACAACCCTGGTTGTCCGGGCTTCCTTGCACGGTGCCCTACGCGAGCCCATGCACCGACCGGTCCCCAATCACTGTCGGAAACGTCATCGAAACAGTTATGCCGAACTCTAGCACGTCCCGCCGCGACTTTCTTCGCGGTGCCCTTGGTGTGGTTGTGGTTGCATCAACATCACCGCTTGTGGTACTTGGGCGGATTATCCCCACGGTCACAACATCAAACAACGGGCAGCTTGTTGCCACGTACGTCATTCATGTGGCGGACTACCCGGCCCTGGACCCTATCTACGGCTCGATCAAGCTATCCACGCCCGAGCAGTTGCAGTTGAACCCGGATCATGTATCACGAGCGTTCACGGGCAAGTCGTTTCCGATCGCCGTTACACGCGTTGCCGCCAGCGGCGAGGACGCATTCAAGGCCGTTTCAACGTACTGCACGCACGGCTTTGACTATGCGCTGAAGGATTTCAACCCCGTCACGATGGAGTTCGTGTGCCCGCACAAGGGCTCGTCGTTCCAGGCCGACGGCACGCATATCGTTAAACGAAACACGCCGGACGTTGGCAACCTGCGCACGTTCAAGGCCGTGTACAGCGAGGCCGAGAATACAATCACGCTGGAGAACGTGCTCGGCGTGGCCGATGTGGACGACTCCGAGGGCATACCGGAATCGCAGTTCCTTGAGCAGAACTTCCCGAACCCGTTCAACCCGGTCACGATTTTCCGCTACGGGCTGGCCCAGCCGGCGCATGCGGTGGTCACGGTACATGCACTTGACGGGGCGCTGCTGGAAACGCTGGTGGACGCCGATCAACAGGCCGGCAGCGTTGACGCCCAGTTGCCGGCCGGGGGGCAGGCGGCGCAGCTGCGCGCGCCAGACCCAGAAGGCGGGCACGAAGCCGAGCCCCGCCAGCGCTGCCAGCACCTGCCAGCGCAGAAAGCTCGCCCA
>CBHYLN010000052.1:0-32183 GCA_966128725.1 uncultured bacterium
TTGGGTGGCTTTAAAACTGGGGGCGCCGTTACCCCGGGGCGCCCGTTCGTATTTCAGGGCCTTGATATGCGCGCTTCCGCACCATTAAAACTTTGCCCGGCGCATCGCTCTTTGCGAGCAGGCTGCAAACAAGAAGGCCCGTCAATTGCTTGACGGGCCTTCTGTGCTGGCATGATGCCTGATGCTCCGCGAGTAGGATTCGAACCTACAACCCTCCGGTTAACAGCCGGATGCTCCACCGTTGAGCTATCGCGGAATGAAAGGACTGCAAATATAATGGCCGAAGGAAGCGCGCGCAAGCAGGAATTTCGCATGCCGCTGTTACGGACTGTTGACGGTCCGCCGGGCGTGGGCGGTGCTGCCGGTTCAGGACAGCGCCACCCCTTCTTCCTTCCACTCGCGGACAAGGCGTTCGTACTCCAGCGCAAGCTGTGCCGAGCGCTCGCGGTCGGCCGTCTCCACAACGATGTGGAACAGCGGGCGTTCCTTGTCCGGGATCAGCAGCACCCAGTCGGCGCCCATGAAGATCTTCACGCCGTCCACAAGCAACCGCTCGGAGCCCTCGCTGTATTCCATTGCGCGGCGCATCACGCGCCCCTTCAGTTCCCAGGGGCACTCCACCGAGCGCTCGGTAACCGCGCGGTGCGGCAGGTCGCGGTTCAGCGCGCCGATCGTGAGCCCGGTAAGCGCCACCATCTCCATGATCTTCGCGGCGGCGTACATACCGTCCACCGAGAACAGGAAGTCCGGGAAGATGAAGCCGCCGCGGGTGCCGCCCACGAAGCCGATCTCCTTGTCGCTGGTGGCGTCCATCATGGCCGAGTGGTTGTTCCGCGTGTACACAACCTCCACGCCGTATTCGGCGGCGATTGTCTCCACCTCCGTTGACGCAAGGATCGGCACACCGATCTTCTTCACCGTGCCGCGATGGGTTTCCAGGAACAGCTTGGTCACGATCGAAAGCAGCCGGTAGTTGTGTATCGGCTCGCCGAGCTCCGACACCGCGAATATCTTCTCGGCGCCGGGGTCGATCAGGAATCCGAAGTCGTATCCCAGCGACGTCACCACCTCGCCCAGCTTCTTCTTGGCGGCCTCAACCTCCTCGCGCTCGCGCGCCATGCGTGTGGGGTCCAGATAGGCGTTCAGCGAAATCACCTCCGGCCCAAGCGCGCCAAGGATGTTCGGCAGCAGCGACGACGCCACGCCGTACGAGAAATCGAACGCCACCTTGAACCGCGCGTCGCGGATGGCGCCCTCGTTCAACGATTCCAGGAATCGCGCGATGTAGCTCTCGTTGGTGCGCTCCGGGAAGTAGATGCTGCCCACCTCGTCGTATCCGGCGCGCTGATACTCCTCGCCGAAGAACAGGCGCTCGATTGTCTTGGTCTTGCCGGCGGGCATGTCCTTGCCGTCGGCGCTGAAGAAGATGATGTCCGTTTTGCGGCGGTCGTGCGGCGACTTCCGCACGTGCACGCCCGCCACCTGCTTGCCGTTGCGGAGCTCGGCGCGGGTGATCGGGATGGGTGTGGACTGCAGGTCGTTCACCTGCACACCGGCGCTCATCAGGCCGGTGGTGATCGAGCGATGGATCATGCGCGACACATTGTCGGCGTCGCGGCTGATGGCCACCGCGCGGCCCTTGCCGGCGAACGCGCCCAGCGCGGCACCCAGCTTGGCGCCGAACTCCGGGTTCATCTCGATGTTGGAAAGCCCTGTGATGCGCGCGTCGGTGAACAGCTCGCGCTGCCAGCGATCGGCCCATACAAGGCTCGACGACAGCGTTGCCCGCGACTCCACTTCCTTGTCGGGCCAGAGCTTGATGTTGGCCAGCAGTCGGGCACCGTCGCCGATGCGGCAACGGTCGGCCACGAACACATTCTCGTTGATCACCACATCGTTGCCGATCTCCACATCGGTGCAGATCACATCGTCGGTCATCTGCGTTGCCTTGCCGATGCGCGAGTGGTTCCAGATCACCGAGTTGCGGATCACCGCGCCGGTCTCGATGCGGCACCCGTCGGCAACCACGCTGTTGGCCAGCAGCGCGCCGCGCCCGATCGTCACATTGTCGCCCAGCACCACCGTTCCCTCGAACTGCACATCGTCGGCGATGAACGTTCCCTCGCCCAGGTACACGTTGCCGCGTCGCTTGCCGGGAAGGTCCAGCTTCACCGTGCCGCGCAGCGCGTCCAGGTGGGCGGTCTGATACTCCGTAAGGTTGCCGATATCGCGCCAATACCCCTCGGCGATGTATCCGTACAGGCCAAGTTCATCGCGCAGCATCTGCGGGAACAGGTCCTTGGCGAAATCGTACTCGCGCTTGTAGGGGATCAGGTTCAGCACCTCCGGCTCCAGAATGTAGATGCCGGTGTTGATCGTGTCGGAGAACACCTCGCCCCACTGCGGCTTTTCCAGGAATCGGGTGATCTTCCCGTCGTCGTTGGTCATCACCACGCCGAACGCCAGCGGATCGGGCACGCGGGTAAGCACCACCGTTGCCTTGGCGCCCTTCTCCTCGTGGAAGGCGATGGCGCGCGCCAAATTGAAATCGGTGAGCACGTCGCCCGAGATGATGATGAAGCGCTCGTCGAGGAACTCGTAGGCATTGCGCACCGATCCGGCCGTGCCGAAGTCGGCCTCCGACTGCACGTAGTGCATCTCGATGCCGAACGCCGAGCCGTTGCCGAAGTAACTGGTGATCACTTCCGGCTGATAATACAGCAGCGACAACACCTCGCGGATGCCCAGTTTGGTAAGCAGCGTCACGATGTGGCTCATCATCGGACGATTCACCATCGGAGCCATCGGTTTGGGAACGTTGCAGGTAAGTGGGCGAAGTCGCGTGCCGAAGCCGCCGGCCATGATAACCGCTTTCATAGGGAAGGACCGAAACGTGAAAGGTGCTCCGTGACGACATACGCGGCGCAGGTGGGCGCACGCAAGGGAGCGGCAGGAAGTTAACGAAAAGTGCGAACCATGGGTGCGGTGCGATCGGTGGAAATGTTTGTGTTGAAGTCGCCGGCGTCGATTACGGTTGGCCAGGCCTGGGCCACGCAACAAAACGCCCCGGCGCGGCCGTTTGTTACGGCCTGCCGGGGCGTTTCAGTTTTGGCGCTCAGTGACGCGGGTTGCCCGGTATGCCTACCGCACCACGCTTACACGGATGGTTGCGCGGTTGTTGCCGGATTCCAGGCGTGCCAGATACACACCGCTTGGAAGCGTGCGTGCCTCCAGCGGTACACGATGCTCGCCGGCTTCCATCGGGCCTTCGGCCAACACCATCAGCTCGGTGCCGCGAATGTCGGTAAGCACAAGTCGCGTGCGCGCTGCCTGTGGAAGCGTGAACGTGATCAGCCCGTTGCCGGACATCGGCGAGGGCACGGCGCGCAATCCATACCGTGCGGCCAGGTCAACGCCGCGCTCGTCCACGCTGCCGGGTTCGTCGGACACCGTCAGCAATGCCGAATCGGTGGGCGTGCTCCCGCAGTCGTTGGTGAACACCGCGCGGTAATGCCGTCCGTTCTGCGAGAGCTGCAGATTGGTGAGCGTAAGCGTGGTGCCCGTGGCATTGGGGATTGGCAGCCACGTGCCCGCGGAGTCAACTTCCCAATGCACCGTGGGTTCGGGTGTTCCGCCGCCCTGCGCGGTAAACGTAACGCTGCCGTTGCTCAGCGAGCGTGCGTCCACCGGGCTCTTGATAACCGTCGGGCGCGTGTTGATCGTGAAGTTCTGATCGCTGGAGTCGTACGTGGCCACCACCACCAGTTCCACCTTGATCCGGAACTGAGTGCCCGAGAGCGTTGGGGGGATGTTCCACACGTAGAAGCCCGATGAGATGTTCCCGGCAAGCGGCTGGTAGGAGAAGCCGCCGTCGGAGGAGATACGCAGGTTCACAGGCGCGGTGTTGGCAACCGTGCTCCAGCGGATGGTGTCGGTTTCGCCCGCGCAGAAAACTTCGCCGCCGTTTGGCGTAAGCACCTGCACCGATGGCACGGTAAGCCGTGCCGAGTCGCTGTAGGCTACGCGGCAGTCGTTCAGGAACACCGCCCGGTACAGTTTGCCGTTGCTGGCCGGGGTAACGTTCGGCAGGCGCAGCGTGGTTGAGGTTTCGCCGGGGAGGTCCTTCCAGACATTGATATCCTTCCACTGCCACTGTACCGAGGGCGCCGGCGAGCCGGTGGCCGCGGCCACGAACACGGCGGTTGCTCCAGGCGGGATCGTTACCGAGGCGGGCTGCGCGCTCACCTTGGGCGGTGTGTTCACCGTGAACGCCACGCTGAGATCGGCCTCCGAAGCCGCTGCCGAGGAAACCTTCACGCGATATTTCGTGCCGGGCGCGATGCCCACGGGAATGAACCACGTATAGCGGTTGCCCTTCACCGAGAACGCAACGGGCGTGAAGGTCTGGCCGCTGTCGGCAGAAAAGTAGATGTCGTATGCGTCGGTGGATGCCCCGGTCCATGTGATATCCAGGCCATCGCCGGCGCAGTACGCCGCTGTTACCACCGGCGAGCTTACCGTAAGCACACCAAGCTTTGTGGCGTACGAGCCGCCCACCGCCGTTGGGCGATACCCGGCCGGCGTGGTGGGGAAGTTCGACGAGAACGTTGTGCCCGTGAAGTACAGATAGCCGTCCGTTCCCAGAGCAACCGCGGCGGCGCTGTCGGCGGCTGTTCCGCCGTAGTAGCTGCAGTAGATAAGCCGGTCGCCGTTGGCGGAAATGGTTGCCAGCGCGGCATCGTATGTGCTGCCTTTGCGCTTCGGCTGGATTGCGTTGTTGGTTGTCGGGAAGTTGTCGGCCAGCGTTACCCCGGCAAGCCACAGATTGCCTTGATCGTCGAGCACGGCATCGTTTGCCCAATCCTCGTTGTTGCCGCCGATGTATGTGCCGAACAGCAGGGTGCCGCCGTCGGCGGAGAGCTTGGCCGCGAACATGTCGCGGTTGCCGCCGTTGTACACACTATCGATGGCGTTGGCCGAATGCGGGAAGTCCGTCGATACCGTGAAGCCCGCCAAATACATGTTTCCGGTTGCATCCACCGCAACGGCGTTGGCATTGTCCTCGCCGGAGCCACCCAGATACGAGCTGTACAGAAGCGTGGACAGCGACGCCGTGAACTTGGCCACGAACGCGTCGTAAATGCCGCTGTTGTAGGTGGAATCGTACGCGCGCGCGACGCCGCGTACCGGGAATGCGGTTGAGCTGGTGATACCGCAGATGTACACGTTGCCCTGAAGGTCGAACGTGATGCATCGCGATTCGTCATAGCGGTCGCCGCCCAGCAGCGTTGACCCAACAAGCGTATTGCCGCCCGTGGTAAACCGGGTAATAAACGCTTCGCCCGTCGCGTTGCCCGCATTCAGTACCGGGTTGCTCTGGTATGCGTTGAGCACCGGGAAATTCTTGGATGACGTATAGCCGGTGACGTAGGCCTGGCCGCCACGCACGGCAATTCCGTTGACGAAGTCAAACCCGTCGTCGCTGCCGTCGCCGCCGAGATACGTTGAGAACACAAGCTGCGCGGCCGCCCCGGGCTGTTGTGGGTCGAGCTTTGCCACGAAGCCATCCTGCCTGCCGCCAAAGGTGTTGTCGTACGCGACCTTGGTTGGGAAGTCGGCCGAAAACGTATAGCCGGCAACGTAAATGTTCCCGAGGTCATCCACCGTTATCGTGGTGGCGATGTCGTCCACAGTGCCGCCCAGGTAGGTGGAGTACACCAGCGAGCCGCCGTCGCGCGATAACACGGTGACATAGGCGTCGAGCGTTGCGCCGGAACGGGTTGTCTGGTATGCGCCGGTGGAAACCGGGAAGTTGGCCGAGCCGGTAAAGCCCGTGAGATATACCTTGCCGTCGGCGCCAACAGCGATGTCGGTGCCGCGACTGTACCCGTCGGCCACGATGAACGTGCTGAACAACACGGGATCGATCACCAGCGGCTGCGAGCGGTTGTACGCGCCAAGCGCGAAGCTCACCGTGCCGTTGCCGCGCACCCGGAAGGAGCATGGGATCTGCTGCTTCCGGCCGTTACGCATCTGGTAGGCGAACAGGCCCTGCTGCTTGATGGCGCCAACCGAGGTGCCGATCTCCAGTTCGCCCCGGGCATTTACCGAGGTTCGGGTGGCGCCGTCGAACGCGATCGCGATTGCCGAGGCGTCGGCGCCGGGCGCCAACACCAGATCGTACCGGGGCATGCCGTTGTCGGTATACATCACCGCCGAGACACCCTCGTACACGTCGTTGATCACCGCGCGTTCGTAGCTCGGCACCTGTGCCGCCCATCGGCGTTGATCGTTGCCAAGCAGGTAGGATGTACGGCCGGGAAGTTCGTTGCTTCCCACCGCGTTGGCGTTGGCGTTGGCGCTGGCCCCCACAAAACGCATTCGAACGACATGGCCCTTGCTGGAGATGCGCGGAACGGTGCTGCCGCCTAGAGCGATCGACGTCTCGGTGTCGGTGTGGACATCGTACACAATCGAGTTCCGCTCAACCCACATGTTCAGGCCCTTCCAACGGGCAAGGAAGCGAACACGGTCATCCCACTGGCCACGGTTCGCCACGAACGTAGCGCTGGGTGGCCCTGCGACTGCGCTGCTGGCCACGCTGCCGTGGGGTGCATCGGGTGTTGCGGCTGGCTGCGCGCGAAGTAGTGGCGCGCCAAGCAGAAGGGTGGCAATCGCCAGGTGAAGCCAGTAACGGTGTTGCATAACTGTACGGGGTTGCCTTGATGATGAACCACGCCGGGCAGGCTGCGTGTGTTCGCTTGAAACCGTGAAGGGTCCTATCCGTAGCTGTGGCCGCGCCGGATAGCGGTTCACGCCCGGATTCGTAACATACGAGCGGTACCAATCCGGTGCCAGACATTTCCGCGCGGTTGGGATGGGCCGCAAGCCCCCATTCCATCATCGCCAACGTTCCACTTCAGCATTGCATGAACATGTGCCCGCCTGTCAGACGCACGTTCCCATTATTGGCCGCATGCGCGGCGCTCGTGCTGAGCCTTGCAGGCCGGCTTGCGGCGCAGCCGTCGGCGGAGTTGATCCGGCGCGTCGAGGATGTGCGGCGGGTGATCAACGGCACGGCAAAGGCCGACACGGTGTTCACCTCCGCGTTCCTGGCACAGGTTCCGTTGGCGCAGTTGGCCGCTGTCACTGCCCGGATCGTGGGCCAGGCCGGCGAGTGCCGCACGCTTGCGGTTCGGCAGGCCCGGGGCAGGTACGCGGCCGATCTGGCAGGGCAGTTTGCCCGGGGGTATAACGGCACGTTGAAGATCGCGATCGAGGAAACGCCGCCGTATCGGGTGGCGGGATTGCTGGTAACGGCGCTGGAACCGGCCGGCGCCAGCCCGGATAATCTCGATTCGTTGGTCCGGATGCTGAAGGCGCTGCCCGGCGCTTCCAACTTCCTGTTGGTGCGATTGCCCGCGATGACGCCGGTCGCCGGACTCGACGCGGATACCGTTCTGGCCCTGGGTTCGGCCTTCAAACTGTATATCCTGGGTGAACTTGCCGCTCGTGTCGCCGATGGGCGTGCATCGTGGGAACAGGCTATCCCGTACGACAGCTCGTTGGGCGCCGAGGGCAGCGCATTGCAGCACTGGCCAAACGGCGCGCCGCTTACACTGCACTCGGTGGCCACGTTGATGATATCCCGCAGCGACAATACCTGTACCGATCTGCTGCTCCGGTGGCTGGGCCGTGAATCGGTGGAATCACGTTTGCGATCGATGGGCAATACGGTGATTGAAGGGAATGTGCCGTTTCTGGCCACAAATGAAGCTTTCAGGCTGAAGAGCTCGCTGGCCACGCCGCTTCGCATCGCCTATGTGGCCGGCGACACCGCCCGGCGCAGGGCCCTTCTGGGCTCGTTGGATACCGTTGTGGCGGGTGAGGGGCTGCGTTCGGCGCCGATGGCGATCGAGTCGATCGAGTGGTTTGCGTCGGCGCGCCAGATGTGCGCGGCGATGGAATCGCTCCGGCTTGCAATCGCCCGTGATTCGGTTATTGGCGGGATTTTGGCCGTAAATCCAGGATTACACGTCAGCCGGGAGCGCTGGGACTTCGTGGGATATAAGGGAGGGTCGGAGCCCGGGGTGCTGAACATGACCTATCTGCTGAGGGCTCGCGGGGGGCAATGGTATGCGATGTCGGCCGGTTGGAACAATCCGGTGGCGGCGCTGGACGAGGATCGATTCTTCGCGATCCTCCAGCGGATCCTTGATACAGGCCCCTGGGAATAGCGATTTGGGGCTGTGTTTGGGTGCTCTACAATGAGATAGCGCCTAAGAAACAGGGCGTTTATAAGAAAAAGTCTCGACGTTCGCAACAAAAATTCAGGTTAGCCATTGCGAACCCCTCCCTTGATTTTGTAATTTTACGCCGCAGAAATACCCAGACTCTGCGGTGACCTCTCCGGACAGGCGTTCCACTTGATGTATACGACCGCGCTCCCTCCTGGGCAGAATGCCTGCCTCGGCTGAACAACACGAGCCCGTTTTCCTTCCATGAAATTATCGGACTTCCGCTACACCGCACCCAAATCAGTCACTGCCAAGTACCCTGCCGACCCGCGCGACCATTCGAAGCTCCTTGTGCTCGATCGCAAGACCGGGGAAGCGCAGGATCGTGTGTTCACCGACATCACGGAGTACTTAAAAAAAGGGGACTGTCTTGTTGTAAACGAGTCGCGAGTATTCCCGGCGCTTTTGATCGGAAAGAAGTAAAAAACACACGCCCAGATCGAGGTTATGCTGCTGCGCGAACTGTCGCAGAAGGATACCTCGTCGCTGTGGGACGTTATCGTAGATCCGGCGCGAAAGGTGCGCATCGGCAACAAGATCTACTTCGATGACGGCAAGCTGTACTGCGAGGTGATCGACAACACCACCTCGCGGGGGCGTACGGTTCGGTTCAACCATACCGGCGATCTGTTCAAGACCATCGAACGCATCGGCCTGATGCCGTTGCCGCCGTATATCGGGCGCGAGCCTTCCAACGACGATCGGGATTTCTATCAAACGATCTTCGCGCGTGTCAACGGCTCGGTGGCGGCTCCAACAGCGGGGCTGCATTTCTCGAAGCGGTTGCTTGCACGATTGGAGCGCAAGGGCGTGAAGATTGCCCGCATCATGCTGCATATCAACCGTTCGACGTTCGATCCGGTTGAGGTTGAGGATCTTACCAAGCACAAGATGCATTCGGAGTACTTCGAGATCCCGGCCGCGGCAGCCGAAGCAATCAACAGCACGATCAAGTCCAAGGGGAATGTGTTCGCTGTTGGGGCATCGGTGGTCAGGGCGCTGGAAAGCTCGGTGCTTACCGTTGGCACGGTAAAGCCAAATCGTGCCTGGACCGACAAGTTCATCTATCCGCCGTATGACTTCAAGATCGTCGATCGCCTGATCACGAACTTCCATCAGCCGGAAAGCACCGTGCTTATGATGGTGTGCGCGTTCGCGGGCCGCGAGCGTGTCCTGAAGGCATACAAGCAGGCCATCAAGTCCGGCTTCCGATTCTACAGCTATGGCGATGCCATGCTGATTCTCTGATCCAGGCTACGCCTGCAACGCAGCCATTCCCAACGCGGTGGTGTCGCGCGAAATCGCGATGCCACCGCGTTTGCATTTGGAAGCCCGCGCCCGATCGCGCGGGCCATCACGGCGTTACGCCACCGTTGGCGTGAAGCTCCGCCAGCAGTTGCCACGCCTTCCGGTACTTCTCCATCCGCGCCGCATCCTTCACCTTCATCGGGCGATTGCTTCGGCGGACGTCCATGTTGTCCTCCAGATCCGCCAGCTTTACCGCGCGGGCCAGCGGGTTGGGCGCGATGCGCCGTACGAACGTGGTGTAGTTCTCGCCCTTGCGGCGCGTAAGGCATTCCACGGCGGTCACCACATGTTCCGGGAATCCCATCTCAAGCAGGTTGCCGGTGGTGGTGTCGGAATCCTCCACAACGTCGTGCAGAAACGCCACGATCTTCTCCTCGGTGGATCGGCAGCGGCCTGCAACGCCGAGCACATGAAGGATGTAGGGCTGGTTGTACTTGTCGGTCTGGCCGCGATGTGTGGCGATCGCAAGCTCGACCGCCCGCTCCACCAGCAGCGCGGTTTGCGCCGTGGTGTCGGCCGGTGTGCGTGTACGGCGCGGGCTTGCAGTGGTGCGCGTTCGCTGCGCCCTGACACGTGTTGTGCCCGTGGTGGTAGTACGCCGTGCCGGCGGTGCCGCCTTCTTTGCCATGTATGGTCCCGTGTGTTCGTATAAATGCAAGGTGTGCCGTGGCAGGCCGTTCAGGCCTCGGCGAAGGCCACGGTGTCGAAGATCCTGATGCCGTGTGTCAAAGTCTTGTGAACCGGGCAACGGCCCACGATCTGCTCCAGACGTTTCCGTTCGCCGTCGTCGAACGTGCCGCCCAGCGTAACGGAGGCCTGCACGCGCTCGATCAGGCCGGCATCCTCCTCCTCGCACTGTTCGCAATCCTGGGCGTGAACCCTGTCGAACTGATATTCCATCCTGACCCACGCAAGGTTGATACCCTTGTGCCGGGCGTACAGGCGAAGCGTAAGCGCCGTGCAGGCCGCAAGGCCGCCTATCAGCAGCTCGTACGGTGTCGGGCCTTCGTCGCCTCCTCCGTCGGCAATCGGTTCATCGCCATACCACGTATGGCGGTTGTTGGTGATCGCCACACGTGTTCCGTTATCCAGGTATGCCGAGATGCGGTGCATGCTCATGGTACTCCAAGTGTTAAGGTCAGCCAGTGCGGGCAGGCAACGCCACGACCTTCAAAAATACAATCGCCGGCAACAGGAATACCGTGTTTCGTAACCGGCTGGCATGGTGGGTGCGCTTCCGGCTCTGGCTGCTACCGCCAAACACAGTAACTTTGCCGATATGGTCGATCAATCCGAAGTCATCATCTATACCGATGGCGCCTGTTCCGGTAATCCGGGGCCTGGCGCGTATGCCGCTGTCCTGATGGCCAATGGCAAACGCATCGAGCTGTCGCAGGGCTATCGTCGTACAACCAACAACCGAATGGAGCTGCTGGCCGTGATCGCCGCACTGGAGCGCCTTACGCGCCCGTGCAAGGTTACGCTGTACAGCGATTCGCAATACGTCGTCGATTCGGTTACGAAGCGCTGGGTGTACGGCTGGCAGCGCAACGGCTGGCGGAAGGCGGATAAGAAGCCAGCCTTGAACGTTGATCTATGGCAGCGATTGCTGCCCCAGTTGGAGCGCCACGAGGTGACCTTCAAGTGGGTGCGCGGGCACAACAACAACGTTGAGAACGAGCGGTGCGACGAGCTTGCCGTTGCCGCGTCGCAGGGGGGCGATCTCCTCGTGGACGAGGGGTTTGCCAAGGCCGCGGCCCTTTCGTAAGTCGTGACTTCTTCAGCCGCGTCCGTTGGTGCCATAATAATCTTCACAGCACGTGCCCGAAGAACCATCGTTGCTCTCCTCATTGCTCGCGGCGGTACAGTGGTCGCCACTGCATCTGCTGATGGGCGTGGTTATTGCCGAGCGCATCACTCTGCTGATCCGTTCGACCCGTAATACACGCGCCGCGCGCGCACGTGGCGCGGTGGAGTTCGGCGCCGATCACTATCCTGCGATCGTGGCGATGCATGTGCTCTGGTGTGTCACGATGATCGTGGAAGTGGTGTTGCTTACGCGGGCCATCAACCCGTTCTGGCCGGCGTTGCTGGCCATCGCAATCGCCGCAATGGGGCTCAGGTATTGGTGCATGCGCGTGCTGGGGTCGCGTTGGAGCATCAGGATACTGGTAGTGCCCGGCGACAAGGCCGTACACCGCGGCCCGTACAAGTGGCTGCGGCACCCGGTGTATCTGGCCGTTGGGCTGGAGCTGGCCGTTATCCCGGTTATCGTTGGCGCCTACCTTACGGCCATCACCGCAACGCTGATCCACCTGCTGTTGATGCGTATCCGTATACGGGCCGAGGAGAACGCTCTGCGCCGTGCGGGCAAGGGGTACGATCGCGTGGGCGCACGGTAGAGGCCCACGGAAACACGTTCCGCTTTCCTTTCCGTATTGCTTGCTCCCTTTCTTAAACACCTCGTGGCTGTCCGCCTGCCGCAATGGCCGCGGCTGACGAGTTGATAGCCTCTATGGTTTGAACTTCGTGGCCGTAAGGAATTGCTCGTCGGTAAGCGAGCCCAGGAAGTTGATCAGGTCGGCACGTTCCTCGGCTGTAAGCTCGAACGAATGGATGGTGGCGTCGGTGCCGGGATGTCCCTTGCCGCCGGACGTGTAATGGTTGAGAACATCGGCGAGCGTGGCAAGCGAACCATCGTGCATATAGGGCGCGGTGACGGCAATGTTGCGCAGCGTTGGCACCTTGAATCGTCCGTCGTCGGCCGGGTTCTCGGTGACGCGCATGCGGCCGTGATCCTCATAATCGGCGTACAGACCGTTGTTGCGGAATGCGTTGTTGGTAAGGTTGTACCCCACATGGCAGTGCGTGCATTCGGTACGTTCGCCCATGAACAGCGCCAGGCCTCGGCGCTCGGATGCCGACAGTGCCGATGAGTCTCCCTGCTGAAACTTGTCGTATCGCGAGTTACCGCTTACCATCGTCCGCACGAATGTCGCGATCGCCTTGGTTACCCATTCCGCCTTTGGCTCGGCATTGTACGCGCTGGCAAAAAGCTGCACGTAGGCCGGGTCGGCCGCAACGCGTTGCACCACCTCGCCCATCGTCATATCCATTTCCAACGGATTGATGATCGGCTGGATCGCCTGCTGTTCAAGGGTTGGCGCGCCACCATCCCAGAAGAATGATGTGTTGTATGCCATGTTGATCAACGCCGGCGCGTTGCGCCCGCCCACGCGGCCCAGCACCCCGATGCTGAATCGGCGTGGGTCGGCAAAGGCGTTCTCCTGAAGGTGGCAGCTTCCGCAGGCAACCTCCTCGGTACGCGAGAGACGTTTATCGAAGAAGAGCTTGCGGCCAAGCTCGATGCGTGCCAAGGTGGGCTGATTGTCGGCCGGGTAGCGCGGCTGCGGGAATCCTGCCGGCACCTCGATAACCGGTGGTGGTGGGGGTTCGGCTGTGCTGTTGCAGCCGCCGGCAACAATCGGCGCCACAAGGGCCGCGGCCAGCAGTCCTGTCCGCGCCAAAACAACGGCGCATGCTCTCGACAATGATCGATGCTGCATCTTTATGGCTCCACGGTCATGAATCCCGAACCCTGTGCGTTGCCTGCAACCACGTCGGTCTGCGGGCCGTTGTTCGCGATGCGGTCGCCGATGGCGCCCACCAGATTCGGGCGGTGCTGGCCGTCGGGCGTTACGAAAAGCTTGTTGACGTTCACATGCAACGTTGCGCTGTTGGTTCCCGTGCCACGCACGCTGAACTGGCCGTTGGCGGTAATTCTCATGTACCGCTTGTCGTCGCCCACGTGGTAGTAGAACTGTTCCCATGTGTTCAGTACATACGAGCGGCCCTCGATCTTCAGGAAGATGTAGCCGGGATTCCATCCCCAGTACATGTCGGCATCCACGTCCAACGGATACTCCTTTGTTGAAGCGTCGCCGTGATTAAGCGGCTGCGCTGCCGAGTCGAGCAGTGGAACTCCGATCGCGAATGCCAGCCCCTTGTACGTGCCGCGCTTTGCCATCACGCGCACCACCATCGTCGCGGGGTTCTCCTGGTCCACCAGTGTTACGCCGTAGCGAATCGGCTTACCCGATGTGTCAACAAACGCGGCCGCAACCGTGGCGCCGTTGCTGTCGATCAACGAAGGCGCACAGGCGTAAAACCGGAAGCGCGACACCTTGTACTGCGCTCCTGATTCGGACGTCATCACCGAGTCGAACACCACGGGCTTATCGCCGGCGAAGGCCCGTACGTTGAATGTGAACATTACCGCCGCGGTATCCGCAGGTGTGGTGCCGGGTGGTGTTGTGGGGTCATCCGCACACGCCGCCAACATGGCCAGCAGCAGCGGAACGATGTATGTAATGCGTGAAGGATACATCTGACGCTCTCTCTCTCCGTTAGAATGCCGTTGCCGGCTTGCCTTTCCCGATTGTGTGCGCGGACTGCGCTTTGATGACACATGCCAATATGCGGCCATCACGGCCAACAACACAACCGCCGGATGTGGGGAGGCGAATTGCCTATCTTGGCGCCATCCATTGTTGGCGGTATCAGAAAGGATTGAAATGAGGGCGACGGTCATGCTCCATCCCGGCAACACGCCGGTTGATTGCATGGTCGGCCACGCAGTGCGTTCGGCGGATTTTGCTGCCCGCCGTTTCCGCCACCGGGATGCATGTGGTTACATGGCATACGCAATGCGCCGGGCCGGCGGGCCGTCTGTGTACACATTGCGATGAACGATATCAAGGATCGGCTCGCCATCGCGCACGATGGCGGGGCACTACAGGAGAAGCCATGATTGTTGGAATCGGTACCGATCTGGCCGAGGTTGGGCGTATTGCCGAGGCCCTGGCGACATATGGCGAACAGTTCGAGCAACGCGTGTTCGCCGAGTCCGAAGTTGCGTACTGCAAACGCTCGCCGCTTCGCATGGCCGAACGCTTTGCAGCCCGGTTCGCGGCGAAGGAGGCGTTCTCCAAGGCGATCGGCACCGGCATGCGGATGGGTGTGCGATGGCGCGACATCGTTGTACGCCGTGCGCCCGGCGGCCGTCCGTTTCTGGAGCTGCACGGTCGCGCCGCCGAATTGGCTGCCGGGATGACCGCGCATCTCTCGCTGACGCATACCGACGATACCGCGATGGCGGTTGTGATTCTGGAACGGCCCTAGACATCTGGCGGTTGGCGCGGCCCGGTTCTCAATCATGTTGCCCGTTGCCGTTGCACTCTCCGACCCTGTGCGCAATTGCCGTGACGTTTTTGCACGGCCATGCGTAATAAATGCGTACCACTACCCGTGCCAACGAATGATAGCATTGCAGTGATGCATGCGGTCGCATCGGTTTGTCGCCTGGTGTGACATCCGGGATGATTGCCGGTCAATACGTTCAACATGCGGGTGTGAACGTTCGGGGGGCACCCTGTTCATCAATCGCACAGGCGCTGCCGCTACAACAGCGGAATCGCAAGTCGTGAATGTTATGATGTGCCAAGCCGTCTGGCAGTTGCCGCGGATGTGTGCAACAACCGGGATGGCACCACGGCCGGCAACATTTTGGTTCGCCCTGTGTTTCAACATCAAGGCGGTTGACTTGTTGGCGGTTATTACCCGACCGATGCACCCACGATAATTCCGGCACGGATCCACACTTCACGTGGTTTGAAATTCCGCCTGTGCTTCGGCGACACAGTTGTGCGGAGGTGTTTTTATTGAGGAGAGCTTGATAGATGATCGTACCAATACCCCTTCGATTCCTTTGCCATGCGATGATGTCGGCGTTGTGCGCAATCATGGTGTGCGTCGCCGTAGCGCATGCGCAGGTTCCAACGCCCGTGTTGATGCCGGGCACGGGCGGCGTTCGTTATCGAATCGCGTTCCCCGACACCGTCACCAACACGCTGGATACTCGATATCCGAATAACCGTGTGCGGAACGAATCCTCCTTGTGGATATTCTCGCCGGTAAAGAACAAGGTCAAGATCACCAATTCCAGCGGCGCCAGCACTGTGTTGAACCTGGATGCCGGCAAGTTCAAGGTGTATACGCCGAGCGGTGCGACCGCTGTGGACGTATACAACAGCCCGGTACGCCGAACATTCCTGGTCGAGGCCGATCAACCAATCGTCCTGTACTGCTACTTCGCTTCGGTGCAGGGCGCCGAGGCCTGGGCGCCGGCGCCAACCGACCGTTGGGGAAAGAAGTTTCAAGCAGCGAGCATTCCCGGCGAGGCAGTCAACGACATCGGCATCGCAGGCGAAACCGAAGTGCCTTCGGTGCCGAAGCCCGCGCCTGCGTTGATCCTTGTCATTGCCGACCGCGACAGCACCATCGTTACACTGCGGCTTGCACCAAAGGTGGGGCTGTATGGCAACCCGCCTACAACGGTTATGCTGAACGAGGGTGAGGCCTATCAGTTCGTCAGCATCGTTGATACGACACCGGGCGCCGACAGCCAGGAGGATATCGGAGGAACGGTGATCCAGTCGAACAAGCCGATTGGCGTTGTTACCGGGAATTGTCGGGCCCAGGCTGTCTTCGATCAGGCCGGCCTCAAAAACAACGCATATAAAGGCCCGATGTTCGAGTGGGTGCCGCCGATTGAACAGCTTGGCCGGAATTTCGTGTTTCTTCCGTCGTGGGATAATCACCGTCCGGGGATTGGCGCCATAGGTGAACGCCTGCGCGAATTCGTACGGGTGTATAATTACCGCGATGCTGAGCTTGGTGGCCAGTTCCTGCCGCCTGGTGGTGTTACCGCGCAGGACTTCACAGTGAAGCCTGACTCGCTTCGCGAGTTCGCGTTCGGTGCCGCAGCAGCCGTGAGCTTCCGTACAAACGCGCCTGCAATGGCGATGATGCACTCCTCGGCGATCGTGCGGTTCAATGGCTCAACGCCATGCTTCCGGGGCATTCCCTGCTTCAGTTATTCGGCGTGGGTGCCGTACATGGTGGAGATGACCCCGCGCGAGCAATGGACCACGTTTGCGCCATACTACGCTCCCACCAATCCAGGCACGATGCAGCACTATGTGAGCGTGGTAACCGATACGATCACCATGAAGTCCATAGTGCGGGACAACGGTTCCCCCTTCCCGTTCAATCGCAAGATCCCCGGAACCGACCTTGTCTGGGGCACGATGGGCGTGGCGGCGGGCGGCGACAACTGGTTGATGTCCACCAACGGCAAGGGTTTCGGCGGCGTGGTGTTTGGTATGATGGAAGGAGGGGAGGAGTATCGTCCTGGCGCCGCTCGCAAGAAGGATGGCGCTTCGGCGGGGCTTGCTGGTGGTGGGCAGGGTGGCCCTGAGGCCCAGCATCCATGCGAGTACGAGGAGTACAATGGGTTGGCATACGGCTACCCTCTGGCGCCCGGACGTCGCGTGCTGTATCTCGTAGATACGCTGCGGATCGACACACTGAGCAGGCCCTGTGGTGAGCTCACGATTCTGGCGGAGTTTCAGGACAGCGACGCATCCGGATTTTCCTCGATCCGCCTGGACCCCACAACCAGCATCAACGCGAAGTTGATAATGGTTTCGCCGCTGGCGATCAACGATATCGTTGGCAGGACATCCGTTACAGTGAGGGTTGTGCCCATCGATCCGTTGAAGGCGGCCCAGGCAACAGTTCTCATCGAGTCGGCCGCGGGCCAGTCGTGGAGTGTTTCGACTTCCTACCGTCCGGACCATCTGGATCTGGACTTCCCGGCGCTGCTGGAGTTCGGATCGGTGCCCGCTGATTCCATCGTAACCCGTACCGTTACGATACACAACACGGCCGATCATCCGATCGTGATCACGAGCATCGACGCAGTGGGCGGAACATCAGGTTTTACCGTCGACCCCTTGGCACTGCCGTTGCAAATCGCGCCGGGCGCATCGATTCAGGTCGGCATACGTTTTTCACCGAAGGCGGGCACGCGCGACTATGCCCTGTCGCTGACACTTCTGCTTGGTTGCGGCCAGCGTTCGATCAGCATTACCGGGCATCTGTTCGTGCCCACCACCGGAGTGGACGAGGTGGCGGCCGGCCGGTTCGGCCTGGATGCAGCGCTGCGAGGTCAACGCCTTGTTGTGCAGGCCTCGGCGCCCGAGGGCAGCCGCGTGGGGATTACGGTGTTTGATGCGTTGGGCACGGTGGTGGCAACGGTGCACGAGGGATACCTGAGCGGAGCCATCCAGACGTTCGAGGTGGATGCATCGGCATTGCCGAGCGGTGTGTACTACTGCCGGATGCGCGATGGCCAGCGCGAGCGGATACAATCGATAGTCGTCGTGCACTGAGCCGGAGTAGTGCGACGACCGAGACGCCCATCCCGCCTTCGCGAGTTCATCGTGGAGGCGGGATGGTGCGTTTCTGGCGTGACCGATCGGGTATTGTGTTAATTGAATAAATAAAAATCGTCAGTCACCAAGAAACGTAGCCACCTGAGACCAAGTGTTCGCGGCAACGATATTCCTTGTCATAATCTGATTGCTTCATGCTGCATGGGCCTGTGAACATCCGGCTGTTCATGTGTTGAACCACCGTGACGATTATGCACGATAATGCGTAGTAAAAGTGTGCTGCCTGATGCGCCAATCGGCGATATCCTTGTACCGCCCGTTGATCGCCATCCAGTTCCGTGCCCGCATTGCGTCCATGTTGCATCTGTGTTGGGAGGGTAACCGGGAAGGGATAACCGAAATGTGCCTGCCAGCGCATACGCGCGGTTGGTGCCGAGATATCGCTAACGTTTGTCAGGAGCAGTGATACATGAATACAGAGCTATTGCCGTTTGGGATCGGTAGGTATTCCCTGCCATTGGTGTTGTTGCTTGTTGTGCTGTGCACCTCCACAGTGGGGGCACAGGTCCCATCCCCAATGTTTGCACCCGGTTCGGCCGGCTATCGTTATCGGTTGGCATTCCCTGATACCGTTACCAATACACTCGATGCCCGTTTCCCGAACAACCGTGTGCGCACCGAGGCCACGATATGGATGTTCTCGGCCGTGAAAAATACGGTGAGGATTACCGACTACACCGGTACGAGCCGGGTGTTGAATCTTGAGGGTGGTACGTTCAAGGCATACACGCTGCAAGCGGCGGCGGTAGTGGACGTCGTGAACACCATCTCGCGTAAAACATTCCTGGTTGAGGCCGATCAGCAAATCATTCTGTACTGCTATTTCGCGTCAACCCAGGGTACTGAAACCTGGGCTCCGATTCCCGCCGAACGATGGGGGCTGAACCATCAGGTGGCATGTGTGCCGGGAGATATTGTGTACGATATCGGCGCTGCCGGAGCAGACGATGTGGCCACCGTGGCGAAGCCGGCGCCCGCCACCATTCTTGTTATTGCCGATCGCGACAGTACCGTTGTTTCGTTGGAGCTTCCACCGGATGTGAAGCTGCTCGGTAACCCGCCGGCTACAGTTGTGTTGAACGCCGGAGAATCATTCCAATTCGTCAGCATCGTTGATACCACAAGGAAACCGGCGGAGCAACAGGAAATCGGCGGAACGCTTGTTCGCTCGAACAAGCCGATCGGCGTAATTACAGGCAACCCACGGGCACAAATCGTATATGATGTGCCGGGCATAAAAAACAACGCCTACAAAGGCATGATGTTCGAATGGGTGCCCCCAACAAACCTCCTTGGGCGCGAGTTCGTGTTCCTGCCAACCTGGGACAACCATCGCCCGGGCATCGGTTCCAACGCCGAACGTTTGCGCGAATTCGCACGCGTCTACAATGCTGGCGGTGCCAGGATCACCGGATCGACCCTGACAGCCGGCAATGTGGCTCCGTTGAGCTTCGATGTTCAGCCGAGATCATTCCGTGAGTTTTCCTTCAGTGCCCCTGTCGCCACGCATTTCCGTACCAATAGTCCGGCGATGGCAATCATGCACTCCTCGGCCATTGTGAAATACAATGGTTCCACTCCATGTTCCCGTGGCATTCCCTGCCGTAGCTTTTCGGCCTGGGTTCCATACATGTCGGAGATGGTTCCGCGCGAGCAGTGGGTAAGGTTCGCGCCCTATTATGCGCCAACCAATCCCGGCAGCATGCTGCACTTTGTCAGCGTCGTCACCGACACCATCAGCATGCGCAACATCATCATGCAGGATGGTTCGCCCTTCCCCTTCACGCGCCGCATTCCCGGCACCGACCTGATCTGGGGTAGCCGTAGCGTAACCGCCGGCAACAATAACTGGATCATGTCGAAGGACACTGGAACGTTCACGGGTGTGGCGTTCGGTTTGCAGGAGGGTGGTGAGGAGTACCGCCCGGGCGCAACCAGGAAAAAAGATGGCAGCCGCGGTGTTATTGCCGGAGGTGGCAACGATGTGCCGGATGCTGAGCGGGGGTGCGAGTTCGAGGAATACAATGCGGTGTCGTATGGGTATCCGCTTGCGCCAGCGCGTCGCGTGTACGATCGCACCGATACGATCCGTATCGATACATCCAGCGACGGCTGCGGCGCATTTACCATCGCGATCACGTTTCTCGATCAGGATCCGTCCGGCTTCACGGTGGTCCGGCTGAATCCGGCCCAAAGTGTTAATGCGAGGCTGGTGTACCCTGGGCATCTTCAGCAGCAGGATATCGCCGGGTTGTTGAGTGCAACCGTAACAGTGGCGCCTATCGATGGGGTGAAGGAAATGCTGGCCACGGTTGCGATCGAATCGATGACCGGCCAATCGTGGAATGTGGTGATTGCCTACACGGCCGATCCGTTGAACCTCGTGGTACCCCAGGCGATCAACTTCGGTGCATTGCCGGCCGATTCGAGTGTGACGCGCGAGATGGTGATCCGAAATTCCGCGGACCATCCGATCGTGATTGCCGGGCTTGCAATTCCGGCTGGGCACATTGCTTTCACGATCGACTCGATACCCGGTACGTTGCCGTTGACAGTGCCGGCCGGCGACAGCCTCACGGTACGGTTGCGGTACACGGCGCGCGCCGCCGCCGAATCGGATACGTCGCGGCTACATGTCATCCTGCGGTGTGGCGAACGGTTGATCGGTCTCATGGGGCGCAGCCTTCCGCCCACCACCGGAGTGGACGAGGTGGCGGCCGGCCGGTTCGGCCTGGATGCCGCTCTGCGCGGTCAACGCCTTGTTGTGCAGGCCTCGGCGCCCGAGGGTAGCCGCGTGGGGATTACGGTGTTTGATGCGTTGGGCACGGTAGTGGCAACGGTGCACGAGGGATACCTGAGCGGAGCCATCCAGACGTTCGAGGTGGATGCATCGGCATTGCCGAGCGGTGTGTATTACTGCCGGATGCGCGATGGCCAGCGCGAGCGCATACAATCGATAGTCGTCGTGCACTGAGCCGGAGTAGTGCGACGACTAAGGCGCCCATCCCGCCTTCGCGAGTTCATCGTGGACGCGGGATGGTGCGTTTCTGGCGTGACCGTGGCAATCGAAGTGAACATTGTATATCTCAATCGGATCTGCGACAAATCGCGAGACGCGGCGGTCATACCTGTCGCGTGATTATTCCTGTGCCGAGATCCGGCTTCCGCTCGCCGTACGGGACGCCCGTTCCATTTTTCATCGCGGAGTACGCCATGAGATCGATGATACTTGTACGCACCATGTTCACCATCCCGCGCGTTGTAGTGGCTCTCTTTATTGTTCTCCTTGCGCATGCAGCCGCGCAACCACCAGTGCCGGTGCCGGATGAAACGATAACCGGCCGCGAGTTCTACGTTGCGTTCCCGGATACCGTAGGCAACAAACTCGATTCACGTTTCCCGAATACCTCCATTACGTACGAAGCCTCGCTCTACATTTACTCGCCAATCGCCACAAATGTGGTGGTGTCAGGCCCGGGGCTGGCCGGTGCTAATGTTTCCGTTGCTGCCGGCAGGTTCACGCGTTACGTGCTTCCAAGCCCCGCAGTGGTGGATGTTTATAACACCGTCAATTCCCGTGCCTTTCATGTGGTCGCGGACGATCCGATCATCCTGTATTGCTACTTCGCGCAGAATCAGGGGCTGGAAGCCTGGGGCGTGATTCCGGTTGAACGTTGGGGCCGTGTCTACCAGGCAGCATGCATGCCCGGCGAGCTTGTGCGCGACGTTCTGCCCGGCGGCACGGCCAGCGTTGCGTTCCAGAAGCGAAGCGCCCCTTCCACCATCCTTGTGATTGCCGCGTACGACAGCACACGCGTGGCGTTGACACCGCCATCCGGATTACGATTTCTGGGCAACCCGCCCACAATGGTCATGCTGAATCGGGGGGAGGTTTTTCAGGTTGCCAGCAGGGTGGATACCAATGACGATGCGGATTGGCAGGATGATCTGGCAACCACGCTCGTGGAGGCGGATAAGCCGGTTGCCGTGATAAGCGGCAACACTCGCGCTTCGGTGGTGGATCCAACGGCCGGTGTTCTGGGCAACGCGCACAAGGGGTTGATGGCCGAATGGATGCCGCCTGCCGATCAACTTGGTACGCAGTTTGTGTACATGCCGTTGAAGGATTGGTGGTTCTGCGACAGTTGCAGAACCGTGCCTCGTGCGCATGACTACGTGCGGATCCATAACGGCAATGGGGCGGCCGTTAATGGTCAGTATTACGGTCTTGGGAATGCAACGCCGATTTCGTTCAGGGCGAAGCGCGACACGCTGGCGGAAGTTCGCCTTGCAACACAGAACGCGGCGGTATTCATATCGGGTAAGCCCACAATGGGCATGCTGCATTCGCCCGGCACGTGGGGCCTGATCACCAGCAATCTGTGTCCCGGCGATTCCAATTGCAGAGAGTACATGATGTGGGCGCCGTACCAGGTGGAAATGGCTCCCCGCGAGCAGTGGACGACCTTCGCACCATTCTTTGCACCGGCCAATCCCTCAGGGATGTTTCACGTTGTCAGTGTGGTGACAGATACGGTGACCGCCCGGAACGTCGTTCGCGAGGATGGCTCGCGCTTCGAGTTTACCGACCGCATTGCCGGCACCGATCTGATCTGGGGCGCGGCACCGTTGACGGCCGGTGAGGCGTACTGGCTGCGGTCGCTCGATGGCGGCACGTTCGCCGGGCAGGTGGTGGGGTTCAAGTCTGGCAGGGAGACCTTTCAACGTGGGGGCGTCCCCGGCGCGCTGGCGCAATACGCGGAGTACAATGCCGCGTCGTACGGATATGCGCTTGCGTCGCGCAGGCGGATACTTGCGCCGCCGGATACGTTGACCGTGGACACAACGCAATGCTGCTGTGGCGAGAACCTGGTGCGGGCGCGGTTTGTCAACGCCAACCCGTCCGGTTTTGTGTCGGCGGCGCTCGATGGGGCCACCAACCAGAACATGCGGCTGGAGATGGTTGTGCCAGCCGCGCCGGCGAGAGTTGTGGGGCAGTACTCCATACAGGTGCGGATGGTGCCGGTTGATCGGTCCAAGCCGGCGCGTGCCACGCTGGTGCTTACATCGCTGGCCGGTGGGCGGTGGACCGTGGAGCATTCGTACACGCCCGATTCGCTTCAGGTTTCGCCTCCTGTTGTGGAGTTCGGGACCGTTACCGCCGGGCAGGCCCCCACACGTGTTCTGGTTGTGCGCAACACAAGTACCCGGTTCATTACGGTGCTCGGCATCATGCTCGACAGTGCGGCCCACGGGTTTGTACTGCCGGGCCGTCCGATTGCTCTTCCGGCTGTGTTGGCGCCCGGTGACTCCATCATCGTGAACGTGCAGTTCCAGCCCGACAGCACCATCGCGAACTATGTTTCCCATGTTCGTGTGCTGTTCGGATGCCTTGAATACATGATTGAACTTCGTGGCAGCCTTCAGCCAATGTCGTCGGTTGCGGGCGACGATGTCGCCGACGGGTATCTCCTCGAAGCTGTCGCAGCCGGCGATATCGTACATGTCCGGATGCAGGCGCCGCGCGGGCGTTCAGTATCCACGGAAGTGTTCGATGCCGCCGGGCGCCAGGTTGCCACCGTGCATACCGGGCCGCTTGGCAATGGGGTGCTGGTTGTCGATTGGCGAGTAGGGGCGGTGCCAAATGGTGTGTACTACGTGCGCCTTGGAGATGGCAATCGCAGCCTGGTACGATCGGTGCTGATTGCCCGATAGCCGGGGCGGCACAAGATGCTGGCCTCAACGCAGCAGGGGCTTCCGATTTGGTAGCCCCTGTCGCATTTGTGCCGATTCCGCGTATAATCCACCGATTTGCTCCCTTCCGCAGGCAATGATTGCTTCCCGTGACCTTGGCAATGATTGCGTCGACCACGAGAAAACGAGCCGGTGCCGTCCCGCCGCGTGACGTTTTTCCCGATTTCACGGTCTTTAGTATTGGGCCCGTTTGTTACGGTGGCGTCGGCATGGCATCAGGCAGGCTTATCCAAACTTGCGTTGATGATCGTGAATAATCGTAACTTGGGCTTCTCGTGTCGTGGTCTTCCGATGCGTATCTCCCTCAAGACAGCGTCCGTGTTGCCATGCATACAACTGCTTCATCCCGTACACAGTATCAAACGATCGCTCTGGCAGCGATTGCACTGTTCGCCGCGGCAATGTGTGGCCAATCCACATATGCTCAAGTGCCGGCGCCGGACACGCAATCGTCCGGTACATCGTACATCGTGGCCTTTCCCGACACGATCACCAATCTTACGGACTCACGGTTCCAGAACTCGTTACAGGATGGGGTCGCGTTTTTCATCTACTCCGCCGTCGACAATCAGGTGTCGATCAACGGCAGGTTGATAAGCAAAACCGTGTATCCGCGCGCAGGCAAGTTCGAGCAGGTTGATCTGGAGAACGGGAATACCGTTACCGACAGTCTGTTCTCAACGCAGTCGGGCGTCATCAGCAACAACACCTTCCGTATCGAAGCGCAGAAACCGATTGTGCTGTACTGCTACGTGATGACAAAATTCGGCGGCGAGATGTTCACGCCGATACCGGTGCAGCGTTGGGGCATGGAGTATTTCGTGGCGGCCACGCCCGGTGAGGTTGTGGTTGATGCCGACCAGGATACCAAGCTGAACTACATCTGGCGCAATCGGATGGGGTCGGCACAGATCACCATCATCGGCGGGTACGACGGCACTAACGTGACGATCTATCCAACGTCATCGCTGCACAAATCGCCGCCGCTGCGGGTAACACTGAACACCGGGCAGGTGTATCAGGTGCAGAGCATCGTTGATACGATCACGCAGCAGGCGGGCACCTTGCAGCCGGATATTGCGGGCACGATGATCGTTGCCGACCGTCCGGTAGGTGTGATCTCCGGCAATACGCGCGCGCAGGCGCTGAGCGATCCCACCGCCGTTACCGGCAACTCGTTGAAGAATCTTTCCGTGGAATGGCTGGCCCCGTCGGAGCAGTTCGGCAAGCAGTTCGTGTATGCGCCAACGTGGGATAGTCGGCACGTTACGGGCGCTCGCAACGAGAAGGTTGCCGAGAAGCGTGGGTTCGAGATCGTGCGCGTGTACGGTGCTTCGCAGCAGGCCACCAAGGTGGCGTTCCAGCGCGACAGTGTGAAATCCGATACGTCCACGGCCAACATCGCTCAGGTGCTGAGCTATAAGACCTCGGCCACCAAGGGCCGTGTGATAGTTGCCGATCGCCCAACGCAGGTGATGATGCATTCATCGGCCGTGGTGCGATACAATGGGACGGTGTCCGGGATTGCCGGCAGTGCCAGTTACGACTCGTGGGCCCCGTACACCGTGGAGTTGGTGCCGCGCGAACAGTGGAGTTCGTTTGCGCCGTTTTATGCGCCGCTGTATCCCTACGAGACGTTGCACTACATCAACGTTATCGCCGATACGGCCGAGCTGGACAAGATTTACGACGAAACCGGCGCGCCGTTCGATTTTAATCAGGGCGTGATTCCCGGAACGCGATACATGTGGGGTTCCACGCAGATTACCACCGGCAAAACGCATTATCTGGAAGGGCGCGAAGGCGCACGGTTCTTTGCGTATGCCTATGGCCTGCGGCAGGGCCTGGAGATCTTCCGTCCGAAGTCAACCAAGGCCTCGGCGGAGTATCAGGAGCTTGGCGCTCTTTCCTATGGATACCCGTTGGCGCCTCGGCGCCAGATCCTGCGCGCGGGCGATTCCCTGCGGTTCGATACCTCGCGCACCACGTGCGATTTCCATGTTACCGTGCATACGGTGAACCAGCAGTTCGTGGGCATGGCCTCGGCGGTACTGGATTCGGCTTCGAATGCGCGGCTTACAACCGTTGTGCCATCGTCGCAATTCCTGCTGGGCGCAACCACGGCTCAGTTCGTGATTGCGCCGATCGACCCGGCCAGGCGGTCCACTTCCACGCTTGTCATCACCGATCGCACCGGCAAAACGTGGCGCATTCCTTATGCCTACGTTCCCGACAGTGTAGCGGTGAATGCTTCGGGGTTGTTCGATCTCGGCAACGTTGCCCTGAACGAATCCAAGGACACAACGGTGGTGATCACCAATCCATTGCGCGTGCCGCTCTGCCTTCGCAGCGTACGGCTTGCACGAGGCGATCAGGGGATGCGCATCATCGGCTCGGAGCCCGCTGGGCCAACGGCGTCGCCGGCCACGGGCATCACGCTGGCGCCGGGCGAAACCCTGCGCGTTACGGTGAAGGGCGCCCCGTTGCTGAAGGACAAGTTGTACTACGATACGCTGCGGATCGCACTCTGCTGCTACGAAGTCGCCATGCCGTTGCGCCTGGTGTCGGCGTCGCAATGCATACAGGCAAGCGATGTATCGTTTGGCCAACTCACGCTGAATCAGGAAAGCACGATTGGCATCCAGGTCTGCAACCTTGGGGTGGGCGTGTTGACGTTCAACAATCCCAACGGCGATTCGGTGATTACCGGGCTTACGCCCAACTTCAGGGTAGCGCAGAAGATGCTCGACAGCCTGAAGGCGGTACAACTGCTGCCGAACGATTGCATTACCATCCCTGTCACGTTCAGCTCGGCGGTGCCCGGCACGTTCCAGGCCGTTGTCCGCATCTGGGCAAATACCCGCGACTGTCGTGATACATCCGTTCTGACCGCCACGGTTACCAAGCCCGCGCTTGGTGTTCCCACGGGCAATGCCTCGTTGCGCGATGTTTCGTTTACGTCGATCATGCCGAACCCGACAAGCGGCGTCGCAGCAATCAACTTCGGTGTGCGGCAGTCGATGCATGTATCGGTTGTGATGATCAACGCGCTTGGGCAGCCGATCGCCACGCTTCTGAACGACCGTGTTCCCCCAGGCGAACAGATGGTGTTCTGGGATGCGGCGGCTGTGCCAGCCGGCGTGTATTACTGCCGTATTATCGGCCCCAACGGCGCGGTTACACGGCCGGTTGTGGTAGCACGGTAGGCGTGACGCGCGCCCGCCCGCGTCCACGTCACGGGTATAAAACGTAGCGGCGATGCAATCGAACGGTTGATTGCATCGCCGTATAGTTCCCGGCGCTGCGGATGACGGTTGCGGATCAGTACGCAAGCAGCCGCGCGGCGCTGTCGCGAAGGCGCTGCCTGGCGAGGAATTGATCCTCCAGAATCTTGTTGAACGGCACAGGTGTATCAAGCGAACCGCACCGCATCACCGGGGCGTCCAGCCGGGCAAAGCACTCCTCGCCGATCACCGCCGCGATCTCGCCGCCGAAGCCTCCAGTAACCGTGTCCTCATGCAGCACAAGACATCGCCCTGTGCGGTTTACCGACTCGCATACGGTTGTGCGATCCCACGGCAGAAGTGTCCGCAGGTCGATCACTTCAAGGCCCATCTCGGGCGCTTCGGCGGCCAGCGCCAGCGCCCAGTGCACGCCCATGCCGTAGGTGACGATGGTGGCACGCTGGCCGTACCGGGCAACCCTCGCCTGGCCGAAGGGCAGGAGATAGTACCCGTCGGGAACGTCCTCGCGCACGCTGCGGTACAGCCCCTTGTGTTCGAAGAACATCACGGGATTGGGATCCCGCAGGGCGGCGGCCAGCAGCCCCTTGGCATCAAACGGTGTGGCCGGATACACAACCTTCAGCCCGGGCACGTGGGCAAACCAGGCCTCGTTGCTCTGCGAATGGAACGGGCCTGCTGCCATCCCGGCGCCGGTGGGCATCCGCACCGTGACGTTCACGGATTCGCCCCAGCGGTAATGGGTTTTGGCCAGGTTGTTCACGATCTGATTGAACCCGCACGAGACGAAGTCGGCAAACTGCATCTCCACCATCGACGCCCGGCCGCGTAATGCCAGGCCAAGCGAAGCGCCCAGTATCGCCGACTCGCACAGCGGCGTGTTGCGCACACGTTCGCGTCCGAACTCCTCAAGAAATCCCTCGGTCACCTTGAACACGCCTCCGTAGTCGGCAATGTCCTGCCCCATCAGTATCAGGCCCGGATCGTGACGCATCGCGCCGCGCAGCCCGTCGGCAACGGCATCCACAAATCGGCGCTCGCTTGCGGGCATCGCGCGTATGGCCGGCTCATCGACCACCGGGCCGGCCGTGGCGGGCATCGCGTACACGTCGCGCAGCTCGGTTTCCGTGTCGGCGGTGATGTCCGGTTCATTCAGCATCGCGTCCACGCCGGCATCGATATCCCTGGCAAGCCGTTCGCGGAGTTCGGCCACAACACGATCGTTCACGACCCCGGCCTCGCGCAGGAATCTCTCGAAGCGAACAACGGGATCAAATTGCTCCCAGTGCGCGAACAGTTCCTTTGGCACGTACGCCGTGCCGGATGCTTCCTCGTGACCACGCATCCGAAACGTTACTGCCTCCACGATCACCGGCGCGCGTTCGGTTCGCATCATTGCCGCAACACGGCTGATGGTGTCGTGCACTTCCAGGACGTTGTTGCCATCGATACGGTAGCCCTGGATGCCGTAGCCGATCGCCTTGTCCACGAATCGCGCGCATCGGAATTGGTCGCGTGATGGTGTGCTGAGGCCGTAGCCGTTGTTCTCCACCAGGAAGATCACCGGCAGGTTCCACACCGCGGCCACGTTGATCGCCTCGTGAAAGTCGCCCTCGCTGGCGCCGCCATCGCCGGAGAACACAAGGGCGATGCGGTTGTCGTTGTCCAGATTGCTTGCCAGCGCGATACCGTCGGCAACGCCGAGCATCGCGCCCAGGTGCGAGATCATGCCGATGATCCCGTACTCCAGCGTTCCAAAGTGGAAGGAACGGTCGCGTCCCTTGGTAAACCCCCGCAGCTTGCCCTGCCATTGGCAGAACAACCGATCGAGCGGCATATCGCGACCGGTGAAGACACCCAGGTTGCGATGCAACGGGAGAATGAAGTCCTCACGGCGCAGTGCGTGCGTAGCACCAACGGCAATCGCTTCCTGGCCGATGCCGGAGAACCACTTCGAGATCTTTCCCTGGCGAAGCAGCAGCAGCATCCGCTCCTCGATCATGCGTGGCAGCAGGATGGCCTCGTACAGTTCCAGCAGCGAGCGGTCGCTGTGTTCTCGGCGGTCAAAGTTCAGCGGCGGAATGGGCTGGTCCGACAAGTCCAGTGTGGGCAACGTTGTCGCGGGGGATGTTGCCGTGGGCGTTGCCCGGCCCGGTGTCTCGGTGGCACGTAGCGGCTGTGTTGAAGTTGAAATGCGTGCGCTCATATCAAGGAGAACGTTCGTCCGGTGTGGGGGCCGCCGCTGGCAAGGGGTTGCCAATGTACGGCCGGGCCTGCTCCAGGCGTGCCCAACGGCCGCTCGGGCTTCAGTATAATCACTGTGTGCCGAAACAAAAAGCCCCCAAGCTGAGTGGCTTGGGGGCATGAAGGTTTCGCAGGGCGCTCGCCGATCAGGTGGTTGTGGTTGCCGGCATGTGCTGGTTCAGCGCCGCGACAATCTCGGACTTGGGAACCGCGCCAACGATCTGCTCCACAACCTGGCCGTCCTTGAAGATCAGCAGCGTGGGGATCGAGCGGATACCGAACTGAATCGGCACCTGTGGGTTGTTGTCGATGTCCATCTTGGCCACCACCGCACGGCCGCTGTATTCCACGGCGATTTCTTCCACGCTGGGCGCGATCATGCGGCATGGGCCACACCACACGGCCCAGAAGTCCACCAGGACGGGCATATGTGTCTGCAGCACGATATCGCCAAAGTTGGCATCAGTCAGTTCCACTGGCGTTCCCATGAGAAACTCCTATAAAGTTGATATTGGACGCTTGCTTCCATGCATTCTCGGAGGGGGATCGGCGTGTAGCGCGATAGACATGGACCGGGAGGCATCGTGCGCAAACAGGGACGTTTCGCAATCCAGAGGCAAGCTCGAATGTTGGCAAAAAGGTACTGTAATTCCGGCGATCGGCTGTATATCCGGGGTGCCGGGCAACGGTTCGTTGCAGACGCCTGGCAGCGTGCTAGAGTACGAGGCCACCGTTGACATTCATCACCTCGCCGGTGATGTACGATGCCTGGCGCGATGCCAGGAACACCACCGCGGCGGCCACTTCATCGGGCTCGCCGGGGCGCCCGAGCGGAATTGACGCATGAATGCCCTTGCGCATTGTAGCATCGGAAAGCGCCTGGCTGGTCATGTCCGTACGAACCCAGCCCGGTGCAACGCAGTTAACCGTGATGCCCTGCGGGGCAAGCTCCACCGCGAGCGATTTGGTCATGCCGATCAGCCCGGCCTTGCTTGCCGCGTAATGCGAATAAAAGGCTTCACCGCGCAGGCCCGACGTTGACGAGATGAAGATGATACGTTTTGGCGCGGTTGATTCGCCGTTTGTCAGCAGGCGCATCGCCTCGTTGACCACGATGAACGGCCCGGTAAGATTGGTGCCGATGGTCTCGCGCCAGTCGGCCAGGGTCATGTTGCCGATTGCTCCGCGCACCCAGATGCCGGCGTTCAGCACAAGCAGATCGAGGCCGCCCCACGACTCCTCGATCCGTTTCATCATTGTGCCAACCGAGCGTTCCTGGTTGATATCAGCCTTCAGCAGCATGTGCTCGAAGTGCCGTTCGCCAAGCTCGCGGCCGGTGCTCTCGGCGGCGTCGCTGTTGGATCGGTAGTTGACCGCTACGCGGGCGCCCGACGATGCCAGTGCAGTCGTGATGGCGTGCCCGATACCTCGGGTTCCTCCGGTAACGAGCGCACGAACCCCGCTCAAGTCGAGAACCATAGTTCGCGTTGGTTAATGCTGATTGAAGGGTCGTTAGCCGGTGCAGCCGGGAGTCCGTCCGGCGGGGGTAATGGTGCGGGTTCTGGGGACACCGTGCACGGCGTTATCGAGACCGGACCCAATTTGCACAGCGCCGAACGGAATCACAAGTCGTGTTCACGTATCCATGCTCGCCGTGTCGGGCGCGGTGTCGTCCTGGCCAGCATGTTTGCGATCGTTCTGAACGGATTTGAGCACGCCGAGATCGTGCGCCAGGTCCAGCAGATTGCGGAGGCTGCCCTGCGTGGCCGCGTAATACTGCACCTCGAAACGTTCGATATGTTCGGCGGGCGCGTCCACCAGAACCACCGCCAGCCGGTGGCGAACGGTTTCCACGGCCTCGGCGAATTCGGTCTCCAATCGAGAGAAGCCATCAACGCTGGAATCCCCACGCTTCAACGAACGGTACAACCCGTTCAGATGCCGACCGTGGAAGATCAACTCGTTCATAGCCTCGTGCGCGTCGCGCAACGCCGCCAGTTCCAGAAGCGTGCCGATATCATTACGCTTCAACAGCCCGTTGGGGGCCGCCGAGTCCAGATAGTCCAGCACGAATTCGATGTCGTCGGGAAATGCCATGGCCTGAAGTTGCAGCGAAGCAATCACATTGCCAAAAAGGCGATCCGCATGGTGGTGTGTGCGCCGGATGTGCGTGTGGCGTTGCTGGTGTTGCAACGCCGGCAACATGGATGCGCCTTCGGTTGGCACATATCGCATTGCGACCGGTGGCCGTGCCGGCGCGAGGAATCACGATGCTTAGAACGGCGCTTCCTCGTTGCCGCTCGGCAGGTAGTCCGGCGCGTTATCGCGATGGTAGGCAAGATTCTCGAACCGTGCGTACTCGTGCAGGAACGCGGTCTTGGCGATGCCGGTAGGGCCGTTACGCTGCTTGCCGATGATCACCTCGGCCACGCCCTGCGTTGGGTTGCCGTCCTCGTCGACATTGATGCCGTAGTACTCCGGGCGATGCACGAACATCACCACGTCGGCGTCCTGCTCGATCGACCCGGATTCGCGAAGGTCGGATAGCATGGGCCGCTTGTCGCCGCGCGATTCCACCGAACGGTTCAACTGCGACAGCGCGATGATCGGGATGTCGAGCTCCTTGGCAAGCTGCTTCAGCCCGCGCGAGATCATCGAGATTTCACGTTCGCGGCTCTCGGCTTTGGGCGCATGCATGAGCTGCAGGTAGTCAACCACAATCATCTCGATGTTGTGCTCGCGCTTCATCAGGCGCGCCCGCGCGCGCAGCTCCATGATGCCCAGCGCCGGCGTATCGTCGATGTAGAGCGGTGAGTCAACCAGGTGATGGATCTTCGAAACCAGGGTTTGCCACTGGCCGTCGTTCAGGTCGCCGTTGCGAAGCTGCTGCGCGTTGATGCGCGATTCCGCCGCAAGCAGACGAACCACCAACTGCAGCGAAGCCATTTCCAGCGAGAAGAATGCCACACCCTTCTTGTAGT
>CBHYLN010000053.1:0-31967 GCA_966128725.1 uncultured bacterium
CGATGCCGGCCGGGGCCTTCCAGATGCCACGGGTGGTGTCGGTGCGGGCAATCAACCCGGCCACCGCGCCGCACGGCACAAAACGCTCCACCATGTTTTCGCGCAACGGGTTGGGCGCAAGCATGTGCGGGAAGTAGATCGCAGCGTTCTCGTCCTTTCATTCTTGTTCTAGATGCTCTGCGTCCTGCGACTCGTTCGTTGAATGCACGATGTCCTGGCTACGAACATCCCAACATGCCAGGGAAGCCGGTTCGATTCCTTCGTGTGGTCGGCTATCCCGCGCGCTGACCTCGTGGCCTGGCGCATCGTTATGCAAATCGTGATGGGCATCCGGCGCTTGCTGTGTCTGCGCGCTGCCACTGGGCCTATCGCGGAGCGTAAGTCAGCGCCGAACGGATCACGCATATCCGCAACGAATAACACCGCGCACTAGGCCCGGCCGGGTGGTGTGGCCACCGCACCACCACCGGCGTTTACCGGCTCCACGAACGTTGGCTCCATCGGTTCTGTCTGTTCGCGGTCGCGTTCCCAGCCCTCGTTCTCCAACTTGATATGCTGAATGGCCACCATGTTCCCGTTGGCATCAAGGTCTGGCAAGGCCTGGTATTCGCTTACCCAGCAGCGATACACCTTGTAGGCGATCACTACCTGGCCTGCCTCGTTAAGCAGTTCGATGATGATGTCCTTGCGGAACCGGAGCAGCCCGTTGGGCGAGGTACCGCCGGGACCGTAGTTCCAGACCTTGCTTGCCCATTCCTCGAACTCGGTGTCGTGAGTCACGCCGCGCTCCAGCATGATGGCCTCGTACTTGGTGCGCGCCGGCGACTTCCGCGTAAACACGGGGTTGCCGCCTTCGTCGTGTTCGAACAGAGCGGTTGAGCGCTTCAAACCACCAACCTTGCTGATACCGGCAACGTAGCGCCCTTCCCACTTCACCCTGAACTTGAAACTCTTGTATGGATCGTACCGATGTGTGTTAACGTTGAACTGTGCCATGTTTCACTCCTCACGCTACTGACTGGCCAGCAACCTGCTGGATCTTGAGAACGATGAACTCCGCGGGCCTGGTTGGCGCGAACCCGATAACAACGTTGACAATGCCGCTGTTGATGTCGCTTGCGGTGGTGGTATCCCTGTCGCAACGGACGAAGTAGGAATCGCGCGGCGACGCGCCAGCAAAGGCTCCCTTGGCAAACAACTCGTGCATGAACGCTCCAACGTTCATCCGGAGCTGCGCCCACAGCGATTCATCGTTCGGCTCGAACACCGCCCACTGCGTCCCGCGTTGCAAGCTCTCCTCGATGTACAACGCAAGGCGGCGCACCGGCAGATACTTCCACTCGCTGGCAAGGCGGTCGGCGCCACGCAACGTGCGTGCGCCCCACACCACATGCCCGAACGCCGGCTGCGTGCGCAGGCAGTTGATGCCGATAGGATTCAGCCGGCCGTTCTGTGGGTCGGTCATGTTCACGGCCAACGCCCCAACACCACGCAACGACGCATCAACACCGGCCGGCGCCTTCCACACGCCGCGTTGCGCGTCGGTGCGGGCCATCACGCCCGCCACGGCACCACATGGCGCGAACTCCGTCAGGGCATTGTTGCGCAAGGGATCGGCCATGCGGACGTTCGGGAAGTACAGCGCCGAGTTCGGGCTGCGCAGATTCAAATCATCCACCATCGCCTCGGCCGTTGCCACGCTTGTCCAGTCGATTGGTGGATCCACCAGCAGGATTGCCCGCCGTTGCTCGCAGTATCGAAGCGCCGGCTCCCAAACGGTGGTCGGGATATCAATGCTTCCGGAGATGGCTCGCGTGGATTGCAGTGGAGGAATGCAGAGGATGTTGAAGATGTCCGTTTTCTCCAGCGCGTACAGCCCTTGCTTGTTTTCCTTGAAGGCATCGGTGCCATCGTCGAAGTTCGCGGGCTCCAGCACGTCGCCGTCGGTGCCGTTCACGGCTTCGGCAACCAACACCTCCTCGCCGTTGGTTGCAAGCGGGCGCGTGCTTGGCATCCCGCTTTGCTCAACGCGCACAAGCCTGGAGTTCGTTGCCAGCACACGCGGCAGAAACCGCGGCGAGTTCGGCTCGGAGATGGTCACATTCAGGAACTGCTCCGATACCAGAACAACCTTGTCGATCTCTTCGGTAACGGTCAGGTTGAACAACGAATCCTCTCCACCGGTCGCGGTATCGTAGTCCACAACCGCACGCAGATTATTGCCCCAGGCACCAGGGCTTACCGCGTTCAAGATCAGCGGCGTCACCGAGTGGTCGCTGCGGTTGACCGGCAGACTCAGGCGCGCGGTGGATTCGGCGATGCTGGTAACCGGGTTGAACAATCGCACGATCACGGCATTGGCGCCGCCGTTCAGGAAGTACTGATACACGGCGTAACTCATCGTGCTATCGGTCCACAACCCGCCAAACGTACGTTCGTAGTCGCCAAATCCGGTGATCAGGACGGGCTCGGCAACAGGCCCACGAAGCGCACGCCCCGCGAACGCGGTTACGGAGGTAGGCACACCGGTGATGGTATGCACGCCGCTCGGTATCTCCTCGACATAGATGCCGGGATAGGTCAACTGTTGAGGCATGAAATGCTCTCCTTCTCCTCTCGTTCCGGGCCTCGTGACGATGCCGATGTTCGTTGTGGCGTTACGGTTGCCGCTGCAAAACCGCGCGGATCATGCCCCGCGCCCGTATGGGCCGGCATGGATGCGATGAGCGACTCAGCCGGGCCGCGAAGGCCATCGATCCCCGAAAAACGGGAGCGCCGATGACGGCCCAGGCTGCTGATGCTGGATGTGACTGTGATCGCGTTGATGTGCGCGGTAGTGCTGTAGTAACGATGCAAAGGTAATCGGATGAACACCCCGCGCGCAAGACCTTTTTCGCGCGAAGAAGAAAAAAGATGGGTGCCCTTTGCTGCAATCAAGCACCGTGATCGGTGAAGAATATATCTTTGCCCACTCAATCTGGTCAGGATCGAACAGGCACGTGCTATTGGCTGCAGATCCCACGCGGCAACGCCCCACTACGACCAGCGGCGACGAGTACACCCACATATTCCAGTCCCACAACCGCGGCACGCATCACCGCGCAAACCGACACAATCATGTCCCGAATTCTTGCACACACAGCGGCACCGCTCTTCGCGGCGATCATCGGCATATTCGCGGCCGGCTGTATGCCACCGGCCACGATAACACCATTGCCCGGCTCGTCGGTAGGTTCCTTGATTATCGAGGACATCAACTACCCGCAGGAAGCCCAATTGCTACCTGACCGAGCCGAAAACACGCTTACGCTGGTTCACAAGGGTAACCATGGCTCCATTGCCGTGCGGCATCTTTCGCACGAGCTGGTACAACTATGGCAACACGAACTCAACGCGGAGGAACTGGCAACGTCGGTTGGGATCAACGAGCTGAATGTGCGAAAGCATATTCTGCGCGCCAGCCCCTCCACAGTGGATGTGATCGCCATCGGAAGTGGCCGTACGGCCGTTGAGGACAGCCTGTACGTGATTGCCGTTCGGCTGGATAAAAAAGACGGCAACGTAGTCAGCGTGACAAGCGTCGATCGCCGACGCCTGAGTGGAACCGAGAGCGATCAGGAATTTCGGATAACAATCGATTCAACAAACACGTACGCGGCGCTTACCACCGAGGACCGCGACGCAACAAGCGATTCGCTGAGGATTGAAGGAATTGTGGTGAACGCCAACTACCACCCGGTGTATTCGTTCACGCACGTGTTTGGCCAGGGCGACGATCGTAAAAGCGTCCGCCGCACCATAACAATCGACGAGAAAGGACGAACCGCCGTAATCACGCTGAACAACAACCGCCTCGCAGTAACACAGCGAGGAATTGGGATGCCGCCGCGCTCGATGCAATTCACGCTACCCGGAATCTCCGAAGATGGCTCCGCGTTTGTCAGGATACTCGCGGCGACTCCCGAACCGTCGCTGCTGTCGTTGCGCATCCCACGGTACAACAACCGAGCCCTGACAGGCCTGGCCCAGTGCCGAATCGATCTGAACCGCTTCGATACGCTGTGGACTTCATACTACGCGCTTACACCTGCACGGTTGGAAGCGTTGGGAATGGACGCCCCTTTCGACGACGTGTTCTACACGTACGACAATCTCGGAAGCAGCCGGAACGGCACACAGATCGCGATTTTTGAACAGTGGGACATCGATTTCAACGTCCGCAAAAACGGCCTGTATCGCAGCACTGCCGGAAATATTCTGGTTCTGGCGTTTAATGCCGACGGAACGCCAACCTGGCAGAAACTCATCAAGCGCGAGGAACACACCACGACCTATCAGATCTCTGACGTCCTTCGGGCGAATGCCTGCGTCGACGAGCGCGGGAATCTGCGAATCCTATATCGCGAGGGCAGCCAGTGGATGCAACGAGCTATTCCGCTCAAAGGCGAACCAACCATGAGCGATGCGCTCCCGATTGCCGAGTTCGGAACCGGAACAACTCTCTCCACTTCAACAATCGTGAGCCTAGGCCCACGTACCCTGTATGCCCTTGGCTCCAGTGGAAACAACGGCAAGGTGATATCGTTGTGGCAGATCTCGTTGCCGTGATTACAGTGTAACATGGGAACGCAACCGACGGACGTCACCGTTGGCGAAGGGCTCCATCAGGCTCACCAAGCCCGGACACCGGCGCCGGCTGGCGACTATTCCGGGGGGTGCCTTTGCCGGGCAACGTCGAGCCAGGATGGCTGGCCGAGTTATCAACGCAGTGCATCTACTCATACAGAGCTTGCAGGCCAACAATGAACCAGCGTGCCTCCCTGCAGTATTCCACGACGTTCGTACGCATTTCCCAAGCCCAGGACCGGCTGAACCACACAGGCGTGCTCACGGCGTTCGCCGCTGTGATCGCAACGTTCGTTCTGAGCGGCTGTGTCTCGTTCGAATTCCGATTGTTGGGAAACACAGCCAAACACGAGGCAACAATCATGGGCCTGCCTGCCCCGCTGACATCGGGTCGCCCGATGATCCAGCTCCGTGGCGAGAACTTCCTGCTATGCCGAGCCGAGGCCGCAGACACGGTCTTCATCGAGCGATACGACGGTCAGTTGCGACGTACGTGGAGCACCGCCATCTCGCCAAGATTCAGCAGCGCCGATTTCTACCCCTACCCGAACCAGAAATGGAACGGTACCGAACTTCTGAATCAGATGAATGTCATTGGCAATCATGTTGCGCTGTTGCGAACCCGGTACGGCACGGTAGATCCGGACAGCGCCTACGCGGACATCACGATGTTCGATCTGGCCGATGGAACGGTGCGTTCGACACGAACACTGGACTCGGCTCGGCTGCAAGACAGCACTGACCCACGGCACGACATTTTCACGATGCAATGGTCGCAGGATTCGACATACACGATGGTAGCAATCGCGGAGCAACGAACAACCGACTCCGTCCGGTTGAAGCTCACGGTAATGACGTCGGATTTTCAGCCACTGTCGCGCCGCGCCATCACCCGCAGCAGCAACCAGCCGATATCCGCACTGGCACTGGACAACGCCGGCGATGTCATCATGTTGACCGACCTGAAAGGTGGCAGGCTCCGCATCGATCGGCTGGCACTGGCCGGAGGCAAGCCGGACTCGGTAGTAACGATCACGATGGTGGACTCGGCAGCAACCGATCTTGAAGTGCTGGACTATTCGTTTGGATTCGACGGCAGCCACCAATTGCTGTTTCAAACCGCGCTTGGGGTGAAGTCACAGCTCACGCACGTTTCCTTTACGCGCCTGTCCACGATTTCTATGACCGTGACGCAAAGCCGCACGGCCCGCATCCAGCGCGATACCCTTCGGGCGATACTCGGCGAATCAGGCGGATTCCATAATGCTTCGTTCGAATCAATGTATCCCTACGGCAATAATCCGCTGGCATTTGTTACGACCATCGGGGGAACAAGCGATCGATACGGGAAGAACAAGGACGTTGCGCTGATATTGGGGCAGAACCATGACGGCGACGCGCTGTGGATGGCGGGGTTGCGATTGACACAGATTCCCAAGAGACGCGACATGTGGCGCAGTCATCCGGCACGTTCCGGCGCCATGCAGATCCTGCACCGCGACCGGGGACTTGTGGAGATCAGGGAGTACAATACGGTGAACGGGAAGGAAAATGTTGAGCGCAACATACAGTTGCTGAATCTGGGCTCCGGAATCGAATTCCGCGACGAACATGTCTTATGGATCAACGACAATACGTTGGTGGTTGCCGTACCCACAACGTGGCGTCAAAGCATCTGGCAATTGATCCGTTTGGACGTTGGGCGCGGTACACCGGCCGAGCGCTAGTGGCTTGGTACATGTGTAGGCGCCGGCACGCGCATCCTCATCAGCCAGCACACGAACCAGGCTGCCCCGGCTGTCGTGAAGCGTAAGCAGCACCGGCCCATCGGCCGGCAGGGTACAGGCAAGCGCGGCGCGTTCGGTGTCATCGCCATGGCACCGCTCCCCTGCAACGCTGGATCTGATTAGGTTATCGAACCAGCTGCACCGTGGTATGATACACGGCCTCACCGGAGACAGCTGGCCATCGCCAACACAACCTCAAGAGCGTCGTAAGGTCGCGCCAAGGGGCCTCGGCCGTTCGCTGGCTGCATGGTCGCCACCGGTTGTATATTCGCGGCGGCGCGGGCAACGTCACGCGCACGTGTATATCCGCTCATGGCACGAACCGAACAGCAATCAGCCGTGTGCACAATCTCCCGCAATATGCAATCGATCATTCGCATCGTATTTGCCATCGTTATCTCGGCAAGCCCATTTCTTTTGGGAGGATGTTCCCTGGGGTATATCGCGGCCACGGACCAGTGTAAATCCCGGCATGTTGACCTCGACCATCTACCAGCCTTTTTCGACGATGGATCGCTCGGCCAGACCATCGCGCCCGACAGGTTCGTGACGATGACGAATCCCGAGGACGATCTGCTCCGGCTGACGCTGTGGAACGAGAAGCTCGACAGTTTGTGGGCCACGGAAATTCCCATTCCGGACCTGGCACCGGCATTTGTGAACAGGAAGGTGCCCCGCGTGCCGGATGGCGAACGCCCGGCGCTTATCTACCGTAGCGGCACCAATCTCGTGATGTTGAGCACCCGTTACACCGAGGAGGATGACGACAGCCTGTATGCAATAGCGAGATTGATCGATGAAAGAACAGGACGGATTATTTCGACGCAGACTTTGACATCAATATTACTCAATGGCCGTTTCCTCCCTATCTACAAGCGCTATCGCTTCGCAATTTCCGACGATTCCACGGCAATTGTGTGCGCGGTTCCCACTTACAGGGATTCCCTGGAGCTGTATCTCACATCGTTCAACGGTGACCTTACACCGGCGCATTCTCGCAATGTCGGGCTTGAGAGAATAAAGGATTTTGGCGTAATGCGTGTGGACAACCTAGGCGATGTGTTTCTGATCGCCAAACCGGAGGATGACTCGCTTAGTGTACGCCGCATAGGAATGCACGGTGGCAAAAGTGATACGGTGATCACAGTGGCGCTTGGCAACACGGCGATTCCGGACGCCGAGATCACCGACTACATTGCCGATTTCGCGGGCACGAACGACATGATGCTCCTGACGCTGTTGAGCGACGGAAGCACGTTTGCCGGGTTGGGTCTGGCAAACGTGCGAACGTCAACGATGGAACACACGCTGGCCACAACAATCGATATGGACCCGAAGGAATTTGAAAAAGCCACGGACAACGAATTCGTTCATCCGAAATTCAGCGACTTGTTTGTTGGCCGCCGATCCGATGCGCGGTACCTGATTAACCTGGTTGGATCGGAGGGCGGATTCATGAACCTTCTTGGCAACACATATGTGATGATTTCCACCAGCCGCGAAGGCAAGGAGAATTGGCATACAATACATCGATTCAGGGGGCTTCCACCGATTTCATCGCGAATAGGAAGCGATAAAATTCTGCGCATGATTTACCGCGAACCCGAGGGCTTTATCTATGAAGAGTTCAATATGAACGATGGAAGGCGAGTGCCCGACATGCGGCGGTTTATCGCCGAGGCCGGCTTCAGCACCGTTACAAGCCCCCGTTTGTTCGCGCACTGGTCCGACGATAAATCCGTCATTCTGTTCGTTGCAACCGGTGGTGTGAACTCCACAACCTGGCACCTGTATAGTTTCGATATGAATCGGCCGTGACATGTTGCGTGGTATTCTTCACGGCGCGGCGTGGGGCCTGGCTAAGGGCTCCACGGAACCAGAACGCTGTTGTAAGCGAAGGGTGGTGTAAGGCGTTACGAGCGGTACGCCTGTGGGCATTCAATTGACGCGGCACCCGCCACCGGGCGCCGCGTCAATCACCAGAACGTGCGCGTGCGGCGCGCACCCTTTCTTAATCCCCGTCCCCTCCGCCCGGTTGCCCCTGGGCCGGCTGCGCGCCAGCCCGTATCTCGGTGTGGCGCACTTCCCCGCCCAGCAGTGCGGTACGGCCAATCGTAACACATGCCAGCAGGCCAACAACAAGAATCGCTCCGTTGAACCAGCCCGGCAGGCGCTCGGCGCGCCGGTAGGCAACAAGGCCGAACAAGGCCAGTACGCCGGAGGACGCCACGGCAATCAGCGCGAACTTCGCCGCCTCTTCATGCGGCTCGATATACTGTTCGGTAACGCCTGGCGCGCCTTCAACAATATGCTCGGCCGGCTCGCCGGTAAGGTATGCAGGCACCACCATCACCCCCGCGATCAGAAGCAGAAACAGGCCGCTGCGGGCCACATCCACACGGCGCAGGATCATGGCAAGTACGAACAACAGAACACCGAGAATCGCGCCGATCACTGGCACGTGATTCAACAACAGATGTGCATGTGCAAGGTTCATGATTCACCACCTCCGGAATAATCAGGCGCCGGCCGGCGCTTCGGCAGCCGGCTCGGCGGAAACACCGTCGGACACCTTGTCCGATGGATGCACGATAACAACCGCGCCCACGGCAAGGCCGCCCAGCACCTCGGCATCGAACGCATTGCGCTCGCCAAGTTGCACCGGCACGCGATGCGCGGTACCGTCAACAACAGCATACACGCACCACTGCTCTCCGTCGCGGAACAGAGCGCTTGTGGGCACCTTCACAACATTTGTCCGCTCGCGAAGGATAAAGCGGGCATCCACGCGGTATCCGTCGCCCACGTTGGCGGGCACGGCGTCCAACGTGGCAATCACGTTCACGCGCTGCTCTTCCACACCCAGGGCGGACACCTTGGTAAACGCGGCCGGCTCAACGTACTTCACACGCCCGCGCAGCAACGTCTGCCCACCAAGGCCGCCAATCAGCAACGGCAGGCCCGGCCTGATATCCACGGCATCGGCGGAAAGCACATCCACCACAATCTCCAGGCCGGACGGATCGCCGATGGCAAGCAACGGGGTTCCCACGGCAACGGTGCGCTCGCTCTGCTCCATGATCCTGAGCACGCGACCGGCGGCTGGCGCGCGAACAACCACACGGGCCTGCCCCCTGCCGGCATACGCGCCACGCCCCGCACGAGCAATCGCAAGCTGCGAGGCCGCCGTCTGGGCCTGGTACTGCGCCGCGGCAAGCTCGCGCTCGCCAAGCGTGACTGCATTTTCCGCGCGCTCCAGATCCTGTCGCGAAAGCGAACCGCTGCCCTCCATCTGTCGCAGGCGATCGCGGTCACGACGGGCCTGCTCCAGGCCGGCCTGCACGCGGCTGGCAACCGCATTTGCCTGGCGCAGGCCGGCGGCGGCGGCGGCAATACGGCCTTCCAGCTCGCGCCGCGCAAGGGGGTCCAGCTCCGGCGGCAGGATTACCGCAACCGGCGCATCACGCTGCACCAACTGCCCCTCCACAAGGGTTATGCGCTCCACCTGCCCGGTAACCGGCGCGGCCACCACATAGCGGTCGCGCACACGTGTTACGCCCTCGGCCTCCAGAGTAGCCTGCACGGTCCCGCGCGAAACGCGAACGGTGTCCACCGGAATCGGCTTGGGCAGGAACGCCAGCACCAGCAGCGCCAAAAGGCCGGCGCACACGACAATCCACAGAATCCGTTTGCTGAGTTTCTTCATGTGGGTTATTCCCGGGTCTTCAACACTTCAACGATATCCAATGTGTAAAGGCGGCGGCGCACCAGCAACGCTGAGAAGGCCGAGGCAATCGCAACCACCATGGCGGCAAATGCATAGGTGCTGCTGGAGATTACCAACGGAATACGATAGGTTTCGCCGCTCATGGCAAGCGCAACACCGCCGGCGAACAGATACCCAAGCCCGAAACCGGTCGGGATGGCCAGCAGCGTAAGCAGGGCCTGCTCGGCAAACAGAATCCAGGCCACCTCGGCCTTGCGAAATCCCAGCACACGCAGGCTGGCCAGCTCGCGACCACGTTCGGAAAGCGCGATGCGAGCGCTGTTGTACACGATGCCGAAGGCGATCACGCTGGCGAAGGCAACCAACGCCGAACGGGACATACCCTGGCTTTCCCCGATGGTCTTCTCGAAGCTTTCCAGCATCGCCCGGCGAACGGCCACGCCGGCAACGGCTGGCGTGCGTTTCAACTGGCGGTACAACTGCTCGCGGTAGGCCGCATCCACGGCAAGGTACGCCCCGGACACCACCGGCCCCTCGCGCATCAGGCGATTCAGCGCGGTGCGCTCGATGTAGGCCGAAAGGCCCACAAGCTCCTCCACAACGCCGGCCACGCGCATGGCGCGAACCGGGCGCTCGCCTTCCAGAATTTCCACCTGCACGCTGTCGCCAATGGCCACATCAAGCACCTCGGCCAGCTTCGAGGTAAGCACCAGGCCGCTTGGCGGCAGGCTATAGGGCAGCCCGTCGCCGGAAATCACGCGACGCAGTTGCGCGTCGGAGTTCAGGCCCTGCACCGCAAGCAGCCGCACATGGTTGCGATGACGCAAACGCGCGGGCACCGTACGGAAGGGCTCCACACCGATAACCCCGGGGAGATGGGCAAGGTTGTACATCACGCCCGGCGGGCGCTGCGCAACGAAGGTCAGGGTGATATCCTCACGCTCGATGATGCGGAACTGCAGGTCGTTGATGAAGTTGATGGCATCGAACGAGAAGTACCCGATCACCAGTATCGATACCGAAAGCGCAATGCCGAGCACGGAGATCATGGCCTTCGCCGGGCTGCGCTCCAGATTGCGGATCACCATGCGCATCGTTGGCGATACGATCCGTTCCAGCCCCAGCCTGGCCACGACGCCACGCCGGAAACGAGGGGGCGCCTCCGGCCGCATCGCCTCGGCGGGCGGCAACGCCACCGCGCGCCGAACGGCGCCCAGCGCGCCAACAATCGCCGCGCCGCCGCTGATCACAACGGCCCAGGCCACCACATCCCAGCCGGCAGCATAGCGCAGTATCGGAAAGCGATAGAACTTGGTGTACAGCTCGGTAAGCCCGGCGCCAAGCCACGCCCCCAGGCCGGTGCCGGCGATCGCGCCGGCGAACACGGCCACCAGCGCGAACTTCATGAAGTGCAGGCCAACCGCCGTATTGCTGTAGCCGAATGCTTTCAGCACGGCGATCTGATCGCGCTGCGTGCCCACCAGGCGCGAGAGCACGATGTGCAACAGGAACGCCGCAACCCCCAGGAAAATCACCGGCACGATGGTGGCATTGGCACGAAGCTGGGCAAGCTCCTCGCTGAGAAAACGGTCGGACATCTGATCGCCGCGCCCGTATGCGCCCAACGAACCGTAGGGCGCCAGGATGTGGTCGGCACGGTCGATCACGTCGCGCTCGCGCACGCCGGCAACCAGCCGGATGGCCAGATCGTTGAACGCACCGTTCATGTCGAACGCCGCCGACAGCGCATCCCGCCCCATCCACAACACACCGAAGCGCTTGTTATCCGGGAACAGCGAGCGACCACTGAACTCGTACACGTATTCCGGCGAAAGCGCAACGCCAACAATCCGCAGGCGTCGCCAGCGGCCGTTGATCACCGCGCCCAGTGAGTCGCCCGGGCCAAGATCGTTTGCCTGGGCAAACGCCTCGCTGGCGAGCACCTCGTTGGGTCGCCCTGCCTCCGGATATCTGCCGCTCCGGATATGCAGATCGTTCAGGATGGGGACTTTCCGATCGGGTATGGATATCAGCCGACCGATGGCGGGCTCGTCGAGCCCGGGCACATCGAGCGTCACCTCCATCACGATTCTGGACTGCACGGCGGCCACACCGGTGATCGCCCCAATCTGCCGCGCGGCCGATTCCGGCGCACGTTTGACCTGCGTGAACAAATCGGCGAAGCGGTAGCGATCGTAATACGCGGCGCGCGTGGCCAGCAACGACTGGTACACGCTCACCATTGTCACGAACGTTGCCACACCACACATCACCACCAGCGCCACGGCAATCATCTGCCCGCGCAGATGCACAAGGTCGCGTAGCAGCTTGCGGTCCACCACGTTCATACGCGCTCACCACTCCAATTCGGCCGGCGCGGCCTTGGTTGCATTGCGATGGGTTTCCACGATCTGCCCGCTGGACATCCGGATCACGCGATCGGCCATCGCCGCGATGGCCGCATTATGCGTGATCACGGCCGTGGTGGTGCCCAGTTCGCGGTTAACACGTTCGATTACCTCCAGCACCAGCTTGCCGGTGGCGTAGTCCAACGCGCCGGTAGGCTCGTCGCACAGAAGCACATCGGGCCGCTTCGCGATGGCGCGCGCAATCGCCACACGCTGCTGTTCGCCACCGGAAAGTTGCGAGGGGAAATGGTGCATGCGTTCGGCCAGCCCCACCATGGCAAGCGCCTCCTGTGCCGGCATCGGATGCAGGGCGATCTGCGTTACAAGCTGAACGTTCTCAAGGGCGGTAAGGCTGGGGATCAGGTTGTAGAACTGGAAGACAAATCCAACGGCCTCGCGCCGGTAGCGTGTAAGCTCGGCCTCGCCGGCGGATGTCAGCACGCGACCGCGAAAGATCACCTCGCCGGTTGTGGGGATGTCCAGCCCGCCCAGAATGTTCAGCAGCGTGGATTTACCACTGCCGGAAGCGCCGAGCAGCACAAGCAGTTCGCCGGCATACAGATCAAGGGTGACATCGCTCAACGCGTGCACCTGAACCTCGCCCATCTGATAGATCTTGGAGACGTTGTGCACGTGGAACACAGCGTCATCAGGGCTGCCAGACTGGGATGCTTGCTGATTGAAGAGTTTCATGATGCCCTGTTGTTGGCATGGCCGCACGGTGCGCTGTGGCCGGCGCGATCATGCTGCCGCAACAACCTGTCCCGCATGGCCGTTTGCGCCGCCGGTGGCGGCCACCATCCGCCCCCGCGCAATCGCGGCGCAACATTCATCGACCGTGGTTGTCAGGCGGTGAATCCCGTCCGACACAGCCGCAAGCTCATCCTCGGTGTAGCGATCCGTCAGGTTCAGCATACTCAACCCAATGCGCAACGCCGGGTTGAAGAGCGCCACCACGCCGGCAACAAGCCGGGGCATTGCTACAAGGCGCACGTCGGGATACAGAGCCTCCAGATACTGCTCCATGGCCTCGCGGATGGTAAGCCGTTCCGGTCCAAGCACGGCCCACGTGCCGGTTGGCTGCCCGGGACCGGCCAACGCATCGGCCACGATCCGGGCGTACTCCCCGGCGGCAAGCCAGTGATATTCGGCGCGCGCGAACCCGGGAACGAAAGCCCGTTTCCCCATCACACTGCGCTCCAGCCCATCAGTAAAGTTGCTGGGACGAAATATCGAATACGGAACACCACACTTGCGCACGGCCTCCTCGCCGTGATACTTCGCAAACGCCGGCGCGGGTATCCGATCGCCGCGCTCGATCATCCGCTCGTTCACGGCAGCCACGCCCAGCCCGCTGAGCAGCGTGATCCGCTCCATCCCCTGCTCGCCCGCAATCGCGGCAATCGCGCGAACACCGTCCCCCTCCAGGCGCAGATAATCCTCGGCACGCGGCCCCCCTTGCAGGCTGATGTGCACCGCGCGGCAGCCATCCATCGCCCGGGCCAGTTTGCCGCGATCGCCAACATCCGCCGCAACCGACTCCATGTGTTCGGAGCGCGGCCGGAACGTCCGTCGCGAAATCACTCGCACGGAGATTCCCCGGTGCGCCAACTCGTTCGCCACCGGCAGCCCCAGCATGCCGCTCCCGCCAATTACACAGACCTTTGCATCGGCCATTATATATGCGGTAACAATGAATGGAAAGACACCGGCTGCACGGAGGGGCGCGCCATGCTAATTTCGGGCCGGAAACTTCAGGATACACACTATGCACACCGAAGAACATCACATATCGGTTCGGCGCACGGCACGCTACTGTACCATCGGAGCAACCAACCGAGCGGTGCGCCATGTATGGTTTGCCTGCCATGGCTACGGACAGCTTGCGCAACGGTTCGCGCAGGAGCTTGCACCGCTGGCCAACGAGGCCACACTGGTGGTGGTGCCGGAAGCACTGTCGCGGGCATACCTGCGCGGCACAGGGGGCACGGTTGGCGCATCGTGGATGACACGCGAGGACAGGCTTCACGAGATTGCCGATTACGTAGCCTATCTGGATGCCGTATACGCCGCAACAATGCGCGACGTTGACCGATCGGCCTGCACGGTAACGGTGCTCGGATTTTCACAGGGTGCCGCTACCGCAGGCCGATGGGCGGTGCAGGGGGCACATACAACGGATCGCCTGCTGCTGGCCGGCGGTCTGCTGGCCCCGGAGATCGACCTGACCGACCCGACCTCGCCGCTGAGGACAACCACGGTTGGCTACATGATCGGTACCGAGGATGATCTTGTTGACCGCGATGAGCTACGCCAGCAGCAGCAGATACTGCGGCACGCAGGCATCACAACCCACATGATGGAGTTCACCGGCGGGCATCGGCTGGACATCCCCACGATGCTCGCATTTCAAGCGTAGAAGCCGCGTCAGGCCTGGGCTCCGGAACGAATAACTTCCACCGAACAACCGGCACGCGCCGCCACGGCCGACGATACGCTGCCCAGCAGGAAACGCTCCATGAATCGATGGCCACGGGCGCCAAGCACGATCGCATCAGCGCCAAGGCTCTCGGCCTCGGAAATCAACAGCGACACGGGCGCCCCATCGGTGATCAACGCGTCGGCCAGCAGGCCGGCTGCCTTCAACGTTTCCACCGACGATTCGGCCGCGGCGGTTATGCGCTGGCGAAGCTGCGCGGTTCCCTCCTGCACCCACTGCGTAACATCGTAGTTCATCGGCACGCCGATTGGCAGATCCGTTGGCTCGATGGCGGCAACCACGCGCACCGACGTCCCGGCAGGCCACGCCCTCGCGGCAACCACCTGCACCGCCTCGCGCGAATCGGGCGTATCGTCCACGCCGATCACAAGCCGGATAGGTGAACCGGGCACTTCGGCGTGGCGGCGGGCAATCCGCACCGAGCCACGAGCCTCGGTAAGCACCTTCTGCGACACACTGCCAAGAATGAATCGGCCCAACGCACCGCGCCCATGTGAGCCCATCACCACCAGGTCCGGCTTCCACTCGTCGGCCGCACGCAGCACACCCCACGCCGGCGAATCCGGATACACACGCGTTTCGATCTTCCAATCGGGGAAGGTAACCGCAAGCGAATCGGCGGCTCGTCGCGCCAGGGTCTCGGCCTCCTGCAGGCCCTGCCGGGCGCGAAGGGTCATCACATATGCCGCCGAGGCCTGCTCGGGTTCGGGTGCGTCGTCGGTAAGCTCCTCGCGAACCCATACTTCCGCGATCGTCACTACCATTACTTCCATCTCACGCGGCAGGCCCGCACGTTCCAGATCGGCAAGGGCAATGTCGGAACATTCGGATCCGTCGTAGGCAATCAACAGTTTCATGATCTCAGGCATTTGTTCTCGGTTGTCGGCAGTTATCGTCGGGAAAACCACTGCGGCCCAAACTGCCAACGATTTTCCTCATATGCAACGTAGCCACCACCGGTGCGGCAATCCATGATCGGAGTCATCGCTTTACAGGAATCAGGCAGTATTGCGCAACGCGCAACGGACATCCGAGGCCCATGATTGGCGACTGTGCTCACAGGCAAGCCATACCGCGCCCATGTGAGGTCACCGGCCTGGCGGTCCGCTCCAGCAATCACCACCCCACACAGGATGGATACCTCACACAGGATGTATGAGGATGTGTTGCCGATTGCGTCCGCGAAGGACTTTCGCTATACTTGCGTGTTGCATCCCCGCTCCGGACAACTTTCATGGAGGATTTCGCGTAACCGGCGAACTACGCCGAGCCGCGAATCACCCCCAGGCCAAGCAGAAGACGGCCAACCGGCTGTATCGCACGGCAAATCCAAGAGTGGTGGTCAGCATTGTCTGTAATGCGCCATGCCGAATAAGCGTTCGAATTGTCCAACTCCCGATTGCGAGACGTGCTCGGCACGTCAGGCGTCGATCTTTGTTGATCTGTCGCTGGGGGAGCGTGCGGCGATTTCCGAAAGCACACACTGCCGCCACTATCAGAAAGGCGAGATGATCTTCCATGCCGGGGAATATCCGCCCGGCCTGTATTGCATACACACCGGCAAGGTGAAGATCTTCAAGGTTGGCAAGGATGGCCGCGAACAGATTGTGCGCCTGGCGCGCGCCGGCGACATCGTGGGCTACCGATCGCTGATCGGCGGCGATCGTTACTCCGCCTACGCCGTCCCGCTTGAGGAAGCCAACATCTGCCTGATCCCGAAGGACACGTTCTTCCATCTGCTTTCCTCGAACCCCAGCCTCTCCTCGCGAATGCTGACGCTGCTTTCGCACGATCTGAAGGCTGCCGAGGAGCGTCTGGTGGAGATGGCGCAGAAGCCGGTTCGCGAGCGTGTGGCCGAAACGTTGCTGCTGCTGAAGGAGATGTACGGGCTGGAGCCGGACCAGGCAACGCTCAGCATCCGCCTTACACGCGCGGAGTTCGCCACGCTTGTGGGCACGGCAACCGAATCGGTCAGCCGTGTGTTATCCAAGCTGCAGCAGGAAAAGGCGATCGTGATGAGCGGCCGCACCATCCGGATTGCCAACACGGTAGCCCTTACCGAGGCCGCGAACCTGAACGACTGACCCCCGCGCGCACCGGCACGCGTCGCAGGTATCGATTCGGCATCCAACACCGCCCGCACAGAGTATCGTTGTCCGCACCAACTGTCCGGCCCTCCCCCGTGCCCGACCCAAGGCAATCCACGTTCGATTCATTCCACAGCCGACAGCGGCATACAGAAACCGATAGCTCCATGAGACGTGTCATACCACACCTGTTTGTAGCCAATGTCGAGCGTTCGATCGACTTCTACACCGAACAACTTGGATTCACCGCCGCCTACGTGCAGCGGAACGAGGAGGAGAAACCGGTGTTCGCCATACTCCGGCACGCCGATGTGGAGGTGATGGTAAGCACGCATCGCGAGATCAAGAAGGCGGGCAAACCTGCTTCACTGACGCTGTACATCGAGATGGAGGATGTGGCGGGGTTCTGGGACTATGTGCAAGGCCACGTGACGGTGGTGCGCCCGTTGGAGGAAACCCGCTGGGGCACACGCGAGTTCTGGATTCAGGATCCGGACGGCTTCGTGCTGGCGATGTTCGAGGAGCTGTAGCCGGCGCACCCACACGCAGGCTTTCGACAACGGATGCAAAGTTTTTCACGTTTTCGGCGCTGGCACGAGTCGGGAACTTTTCTATATTTGCTGCCCGGCCGATCAAACCAGGCCCTGCAGGGTTCCCGATGGTTGTGTTGGCCGGCGCGGAAAGCCGTTGAATCCGCTGTGGATCCGTGAATTCGGCCCAAAAGCGAGCGCGGCGTGGGACAATTTGGAGAGGTGCTAGAGTGGTTGAATAGGACGGTCTCGAAAACCGTTGAACCCGCAAGGGTTCCGTGAGTTCGAATCTCACCCTCTCCGCTTCATACGGGGGCCCAAATCCCCGGATACAACGCAAAAGCCCGGATTCCCGTCCGGGCTTTTGCGTTTGGTATAACATAGGTACAACATGCGGGTGTTCGGCGCTCTGAAACTACGCATCACAACGTCGCACCATCAGGCAAACTTCATCTATTAACGTCCTGAATGTGGTGTTTGCGCCTGATACGGCTTTACACCTGCTCGCCTTCCCTCTTCCGCATATCTTGACGCCATTACCCGACGGCGTATGCGGGACGCACGCTGTTCCCGGGCCATCGCGAACAATCAGAGATCAGGACACAACCTACTATGCAGAACACCCCGCCCGTTTCAGGACAACGTTGGGTAAGCGACAGCGAACCCGAGTTGGGGCTTGGTATTGTCCTGAGCGTTGATGCGCGGCGGGTCGAGATCCGGTTCCCGGCTGCCGATGAGCAACGGCTGTACTCGCTCTCGTTATCGCAGTTGCGCCGCGTGGCGTTCAAGGAGAACGATCGGATCAGGCTGCGCGACGGCCGGGAGCTGGTTGTCCGAAGCGTATTGGAACACGATGGCCTGCTGATGTACCGAACGGACGAACGCATGGTGCCCGAGGGGGAGCTTGCCGATACGATCAGCTTCAGCAGCCCCACCGAACGCCTGCTGGCCGGCCGGGCCGACACCCCTCAGGCATACGCCCTGCGAATAGAAACACTCGAGCACTGGAGCACGATGCAGGGTTCGCCGGTTCGAGGATATACCGGCGGCCGCATCGATTTGATTCCGCATCAGTTGTCCATTGCCGTGGAGACCTGCTCGCGGCTTGTACCGCGCGTGTTGCTGGCGGACGAGGTAGGGCTCGGCAAGACGATTGAAGCCGGGCTTATCCTTCATCGCCTGCACCTTACCGGACGTGCCGACCGGATCCTCATTCTGGTGCCCGAGCCGCTCACACATCAATGGTTCGTTGAGATGCTGCGGCGGTTCAATCTCCCGTTCAGCATTTTCAACGAGGAGCGATGCGAATCGATCGAGGAACATCAACCGGGGATCAACCCCTTCCTTGAGAATCAACTTGTGCTTTGTAGCATCGATCTGCTGGCCGGCAATCGTCGCCGCGCGGCACAGTCCCTGGAAGCCGGATGGGATATGCTGGTGGTGGACGAAGCGCACCATCTGGAGTGGGCACGCAATGGCGCCGGCGCCGGCTACAAACTGGTGGAGGCATTGGCCCGGGCGATACCCGGCGTGCTGATGCTTACCGCCACTCCGCAGCAGTTGGGGCCGGAAGGCCACTTTGCACGCCTGCGCCTTCTGGACCCGGATCGCTACGCCGATCTGGATACGTTTCTGGAAGAGACTACCGGCTACGAACGGGTGGCCGAAGCGGTGGAGCGTATCCTGGACGGCCGGCGATTGACGGCCGATGACCAGGCGTTGTTCGCGGAGAGTTCCGAACGCATTCGGCAGCGTTCCGAGGAGTTGGCCGCAGGGATCGGGGGGGCGGGCGATCGGCTGATCGCGGATCTGCTGGACAGCTTCGGAACCGGCCGTGTGATGTTCCGAAATACTCGCGCGGCGCTTTCCGGCTTCCCCGAGCGCAGAGCACTCCTAGCGCCGTTGGGAACGGAACCCGGAGGCGATGCGATGGGCATCAGGATGGCATGGCTGGTTGATCTGCTGAAGGATCTCGGCGATGCAAAGGTGCTGCTGATATGCGGCTCCCGCCCCATGGCCGAGGACATCCACAAACGCCTGCAGCTTGCAACCCGGGCCAAGGCAGCGCTGTTTCACGAAGGGCTGACGCTGATCCAGCGCGACCGCAACGCCGCCTACTTTGCCGAACGCGACGGCGCGCGCATCCTGGTCTGTTCGGAGATCGGCAGCGAAGGCCGCAACTTCCAGTTCGCCCACCATCTTGTTCTCTTCGATCTCCCGGTTGATCCCGACCTGCTGGAGCAACGTATCGGCCGTCTGGATCGCATCGGCCAGAAGTCAACGGTCAACATCCACGTGCCCTATATCCCGGGAACGGAGTCGGAGGTTCTGGCGCGCTGGTATCACCAGGGCCTTAACGCCTTCGAGGAAAACCTGCATGGCGCCACGGAGATCGCCGGGGTGCTTCAGGACCATCTGCGCCCACTGATGACGACGTTCGATGAAGAGAAGCTGCGGGCGTTGATCGACCGTTCCATGGCCGAGCGCGCGCGTATAACCGGCAAGCTTGCGCACGGCTACGATCGCCTGCTGGCGCTCAACTCGAACAAGCCGGAACGGGCGGCCGAAACGGCGCGGCTGATTCACGCGGCCGATACCGACCGCTCGTTCGAACAGTTCTTCCTTCGCCTGCTCGATTACTTCGGCGTCTATGTGGAGGAACTGAGTTTCCGGACGTATCTGTTCCGACCCGATTACCTGCTGACCGACGAGTTCCCAACCCTGCCCGAGGATGGGATGCGCGTTACGTTCGACCGCGACCGCGCGCTGAGCCGTGAGGACCTTGCGTTCATGACGTGGGATCACCCGTTTGTTCTGAGTGTGATGGAGTTGCTCCTGAAGGGAGAACACGGCAATGCCTCGTTTGTTGTGTGGGAAGCCGAGGGCCGGGAGATGCTGCTGCTGGAGGTTCTGTTGATGGTTGAATGTGTGGCGCCGCCGGCCCTGCATGTCGATCGATTCCTGCCGCCCCAGCCGGTACGGGTGATTGTGGACCAGCATCTGAACGATCGCACCGCCAATCCCCTCCCTGCAAACGCGCGGATCAGCAATGGGGATCTGCACGCCCTGCTCGAGATGGAAGGTGTTGCCGGCACGCTGCTGCCCGCGATGCTGGATGCCGCGCTGGACGCCGCGGCGCAACAGACCGAAAGGATCATCGAGCGCGCCGCCGCCGAGATGGCCGCACAGCTCCGCCGGGAAATCGAGCGCCTCGAGGATCTGCACCAGATCAACAGCCACGTCACGCCGGAGGAGATCGCCGCCGCACGGGAACACGAAGCCGCGCTTCGCGCCGCGATCGCCAGCGCGCGGCCACGGATTGCCGGGCTGCAACTGATCCTGCGCAAGCCGAAGGAGGAGTAGTTCGGCGGCCGCGACCGAATGTCATAAGCGGCAGGGGGCGCGGTCACGAACTTCCCCTGCAGAATCGATCCCCACAGTTTCGCCGGCCACGGCAAGCTGGAAGTCGCCGGCATGCAGGGGTGATGGGAACCGTCCTGCATGCACGGCAGGGCAGTCCCATCACCGAAAACCACATCAGGCACGGACCACAGGAATTCGCGGCAACTCCCGCACGGTATCCCCACTACGGCATTCGCACGTCAACCGGGGGCAACCCCTGCGCCTTCAACTGCGTGTTGAGCGCGCCAATGTGATCGCCGATCCACGCGGTAAACTGCTTCGCGACGTCGCCAAGCTCGCGGGCGATCGCATCCGCGTGGACGGTCTGCGCCCCCGACGGACGGCCCTCGTAGCCGTTGACGCTGCCGTACAGCTCGGTCAGGTGCTCGCGCAGCCGCTCCTCACCCGTGATCATCCCGCCTTCCTTGGTCGCAACGATCTGCCTGCGAAGCGTGTCCACCTCCGCCGCCGCCTTGCGTAGCGCTGGCACCAACGAGCCGCTGGCACGCGCCGCCCGGTCCTCGAGCGTCCGGCGCAGATCGTTCATCTGCTCCACAAGCGTGGTCATATCGCCAAGCATTCCGTACAGCTTGTTTACCAGCGCCCACTGCTCGGCGCGATCGGCGGCGGTGTGCTTCGATCGCGGATCCGGAACCAGGCGCAACGGCGCGGTGTACTCGCTGTCGCCGCTGACAAGCCGCACCGTGTACGTGCCCGGCAGATAACGCGGGCCAACGCCGAATCCTCCGGTCGCGGCGGACGGAAAGCGGGGCGGATCCATCCGCATCGACCATGTGACGCGGCTCAGTCCCCGACGCTTGCTGGTCGGGAGCGTCGCAAGAAGTTTGCCGGACGGGTCATGGATCTCCAGCTTCATGTCGCCGAAGATGTGGCGCTTCTGCAGGAAGTAGGTGATCACCGCATCATCGGGAGGATTGGCGCCAACAAACGCCGCGTCACCGTTAACCCAGCCGCCGTTGGCCGAAAGCCGCTGTACAACCGGCTCGCTCTGGAAGAACGCCGCGCCGCGTGCAAGCGTCTCCGTGGTCAGCGCCCTGAGCGGCGTGATGTCGTCGATAATCCAGATGCCGCGCCCATGTGTTGCGATCACCAGATCGTTGTCGCGCGGGTGAATCGCCAGATCGCGCACGGCAACGTTCGGCATGTCGCTCCCCTTGTACCGCGACCACTGCTCGCCGCCGTCAACGGAAATCCACAGACCGAACTCGGTCCCAAGAAAAAGCAGCCTCGGGTTGACGGGGTCCTCCTTGATCACGTGCGCGTACCCGCGCACCGGCGACGATGCGGAGATGAGCGGCGTCCACGTGGACCCGTAATCGGTGGACTTGAAGGCATACGGCCGCATGTCGCCGAACGTGTGAAGATCGAACGTGGCGTAGATGGTTCCCGCCGACAAGTGCCCAGGTTCCACCGAGGAGACCCATGCGTTCTTCGGAAGACCGCGAATGTTTTCGACAACGTTCGTCCAGTGCGCCCCGTCGTCGCGCGTGAGCTGGAGATTACCGTCGTCGGTGCCGGCCCAGATCACGTTCGGATCCTTCGGCGACTCGGCGATCGCGTGAATCGTGGTGTGCATCTCGGCGGATGAATTGTCCACCGTGACGCCACCGGATTCCTCCTGCTTCTGCTTCGCGGGATCGTTGGTCGTAAGGTCGGGCGAGATACGTGCCCAGGTCTGCCCGGAATCCGAGGAGCGGAACAGGAACTGCGAGCCAAGATAGATCGTGCCCTTGCGGGTTGGGCTCAGGTGGACCGGCGTGTTCCAGTTGAAGCGCAGCTTCCCTTCCTTGTAGCCCGGCAACGGCTTGATGTCGCGGCTCTCGTGTGTTCTGCGGTTGACCCGGCCGATGTAACCGCCCTGTGCCTCGGCATAGATGTAGTCCGGGTTGGCCGGATCGGGGAACATCCAGAAGCCGTCGCCGCCGTACATGTTCTCCCAGCGGCTGTTGGTGATCCCGCCGGGGTATTCGGATTCGCCAACCCACGAGCTGTTGTCCTGCAGGCCGCCGTACACCTTGTACGGCTGGTCCATATCAACGCTTACGTGGTAGAACTGTGAGATCGGCAGGTTCTCCGCCTTCCACCACCGATCGCCACCATCGTACGAGTACCACAGGCCGCCGTCGTCGCCGGCGATCAGGTGATCGGTGTTTGCCGGATCCACCCAGAGATCGTGGTGATCGCCATGGGTGCCGCCGCTGATGTTGCTGAAGCTCGCGCCGCCGTCGTTGCTCATGATGAGCGAACCGTCCGGCTTATACACGCGGTTCTCGTCCTTCGGGTCGACGATCAGGTTTGCGAAGTAGAACGGACGCCAGATCATGTTCTGGCTGCGATCCTTCATCTGCCACGTCTTTCCGCCGTCGGACGAACGGTACAACGCATTGAGCGGAGGCACGGCCTCGATAAAGGCATACACGACGTTTGCGTTCGACGGGGCAACCGTCACCGCCACACGCCCCCACGGCTTCGGCGGCAGGCCCTTCGCGCTCTTGTCGTCGAGTTGCTTCCACGTGGTTCCGCCGTCGGTGCTCTTGAACAGCCCGCTGCCGCTTGGCGCCTCGGGGCCGTCGCCGCCGGAACGGAACGTCCATCCCCTGCGGCGGAAATCCCACATGCCCGCGTAGATCGTCTTCGGGTTCGTGGGATCCATCGAGAGCATCGAGCAGCCCGTTGAAGGATTGCTTCCGGCAAGAACCTTCGTCCAGTGCCTGCCTCCGTCGGTGGTCCTGTAAACTCCGCGCTCCGGGCTGTCGCTCCAGAGCTTTCCGGGCACGGCAACGTACACTGTATTGGGGTCGGACGGGTCGATGAGAATCTTGGCGATGCGCTCCGACTCCGGCAGGCCCATGTTCGTCCAGCTCTCGCCGGCATCGGTGGACTTGTAGATGCCATCTCCCACCGACACGCTGTTGCGCGTCCAGGACTCCCCCGTGCCGGCCCATACAACCTTGGGATTGGTGGGGTCAATCGCGATGGCGCCAATCGAGAGCGATGTCTCGTGATCGAATACCGGTTTGAAGGTGGTGCCGCCGTTCATCGATTTCCACACGCCGCCGCTTGCCGCGCCAACATACAGCGTCAGCCGGTTGCCCTCGTGGACGGCGGCAACGGCGGCAACACGACCGCTCATCGCGGCCGAGCCGATATTCCGCGCCCCAAGCCCTGCTGTTGTCTCCGAATCCACACGGGCCACCGCGGAGGCCGCGCCGGATTCGCCGATCGCGGATTGCGCCGGTGGCGGCGTTCCTACGCCGGAAGAATTTCCCTGCACGGAGCTTCCGGACTGCTGGCCGGCCGTTGCGCCCGCTTCGGGTACAACAACCGGCGCGCCCGGAAGCGGGCGCGCGAACATCGCGTCGTCCATCGGCACGTTGGCCTCGATCCGCTCCCAGATGATCTTGGCCTTCTCGACCGCCGAGCTTCCCTTGCCGCCCGTGGCGACAGCAAACGGGAGATACCACCCGTCCACCGGTTTGTAATCGCCCAGCTCGATCTCGAACTCACGCTCGGCTCCTCGGACAAGTCGCTTCACCTCGATCTTGATCGGCACGTAGGAGTCGGCATCGATGTAGTACGTGCGGACATCGCCGTTGCTGGCAAGCGTTGCACGCAGCTTGTAGACAGCGGTCCCCTCGATCTGATCGGTGCCGAGCAACTCCACCGCATTCTTCTTCGCGGCAAAGTTGAAGAGTGGATCGTCGAACGCCGCCTCCTCCAGGATCGACTTCAGCTCCTCATCTCCCAGCGGCTCGGGATCCTTTTTCCCTCCCCATGGTTGGATCTTCCAGCCGCTTGCGCCATCGTAGGCGGTGATGCCCGTCATCCCGCCGAACGTGAACTCCTGGCGCACCTTGCCGGAGCGTGTGTTCCGGTAACACACCTGTGCCTGAAAGCCGCCACCGCCGTAAAACGTCCCGGTTCGCCGCAACGTTGTTATCGCCCCAACCCGGTCACCACCGCCAACACGCTGCAGATATCGGGCAACGATACTTTCGGCCGATTGCTGCGCCGCAAGCGGCACCGCGGCCAGCAGCGTGAGAGCCACGAAGGAAATGCAGAACGTTCGAATGGTCGTGTTCATAGCAGCCTGAAGTAATACGTGCTGTCCCTGAAACCGTTCAACAATCGTCAACCCAGGGCGGCCCAACGGACGCGAATGCGACGTTCCTTTGAACGTCACAGTGAGCGCGGACGTGAGGGTCAACGCAGCGGATAGCGTTGCTCAACAGTCAGACAGGGCATGGATTGATCGGGGCTGATCCGGTGGGGAACGGATTGCCGGCAGGTCGATGGATTGTTCGCGCCGGTTGTTCGCCTGCCCGTCTTGCACCCGCTCCCTTCTCCGGGATCGCCAGGTACGGGCCACAAACGCCGGCTGCTCAATCTGCGAAATGATTGCATACAGCCGCACGTGCTCAGGTCGTGGAACGCTTCTCGAATAATGAGATACGCGCCCGGCATGCGCCACCGCCCGGCTGGATCAACGGCAATTCCCCGATCGGAACACCTGATCGCAAAGTTTGATCACAAGGGATGAAGGAATTGGGATCGCGATACGACAGTGGTCGGCTATTCGTATGAGGCGGAGAAAAGTTGCATGCGGTACACTACGTGGCCGGGCATTGGATTGTTCAACCTGGATAACCATCGGATGGCTCGGCGGCAAATGCCCGGTGTGGCCGCCTGGCCTTCTCGGCCGGCGACGGCCAGACGTTAACTCCGGCCGTCGCTATTTCCCAACGCTCGCCCACGTTACCCGCATTCTCATTCAGAGCCCCGGCTCACCGATACCACTCGACATCCCAGCCGAACCCGTACGACCGCATGGCACGATGCGTGCGCCACCACGTACCGTTGGCAACGTCGGGTTTGAACGGCAGGTCGCGCGAGGCCTGTGGACTAAGCGCGTATGTGTCCTTCCCGCCGGTATCCAGGAACAGGCCGTACGTGCCGATGTCGTCGCGGAAGGAGTTGAACGGCGTGGGGTAGAAGGTTGCGCTTCCAAGCGGGGGCGTGTCGGTCCAGCCAAGCTGATCGGCCGTGGGGCGGAAGTCGATGGTGTAGGTATCGTTGCCAGCGCGATCCCACAACAGCCCGATGCTGCACAGGTCGGCGGAGCCGCCGCAGTTCAGCTTCAGCAGGTATGCGTCGTCGCCGGCGCCGTCGATGGAGATTCCGATGGACCCATCGCGCGCATGGCCCAGATACTGGTTCATGGCGCCGTCGTACCCAACGGCATACGTATCGTTCCCTTCAAGGTCCACCTTGCAGCCGATGGCGTAATGCGCGCCTGCACCGATGGAATACTTGCCGCTGCGATACACGTCGTTGCCGGAACGATCCTCCAGCATGCCCAGCCCCCACCAGTAGCCTACGCCCTGGCTCCAGACCGGCGCGCTGTAGTAGTCATCGCCGGCACCGTCCACCAGCGCGCCCACGCCGCCGGCCAACGACGCGCCGTCGCCAAGATCCGCGCGGCGGCCGAATCCGCACCCCTGCGACATCGATACCGATTGGCCGAGATACAGTTCGGATATCGCGCCATCGTCGCGGGCCACGTAGCGGTCGTTGCCGGTGGCGTCCAGCAGGATGCCGGCCCCAAGGGTTCCGCCCAGCCCCTGCGACTCGCTGCCGCATGTGTAGCGATCGTTGCCGGCAAGGTCCACCAATGCCCCAACACCGATGTGTGCCGCACCCTGCCCCCAGGTTGCGTCGGTGATGTACTCGTCGTCGCCGGCGAAGTCCATCAGCGCGCCGGTGCCGTACCAGGCGCAGCCCAATCCGGATTCGCTGGTGTGGTAACGGTCGTTGCCGGCGAGGTCGAACAACGCGCCGATGCCGAACAATCCGCACGCCAGTGCGGCGGGCTCGCCGGCGCACTCGTAGGCGTCGTTGCCGGCAAGGTCCACGGCCAGGCGAATCTGCCCCAGGCCGTTGGTGGCGGCCAGACGGCCCCGGTAGCTGTCGTCGCCGCCAAGGTCAATGGTCAAGGCCGCGTCGGAGCCGGCGACCGTATCCCGCCCCGTTCCCAGCAGGCGCACCAGGCCAGTTTGGGTCGGCAGCTCGAATCCCGCAATCCGCGCCGCGCCAACCGGATGCAGCGAATCGGCCGAACGGAACTCGCGTATCGCGCGGCCAACCTGCGCGAACAGCACGGTTGAGGCAAATGCAAGGCGCCGGCGGTCCAGATAATCCGGCAGGCGGAGCACACCAACGTCCGGCGTTGCCGCCTGGCCAAGCCTCTCGTCGGCCCACGGCGCCTTGGCCATCGCGTAAGGCGATGCGCCGAAGGCCTTGCCGCGCTCGAGCACGGCACGCGCGTCGCTGCTGTAGGCGCCGGCAAGCCAGGCATTGGCTTCGCCGATGGCCACCATCAGCCGCGCAATCAGCAGGCGGGCATGTGTTGGCAGCGCTGCCCACTGCGCGCGCGTTGTTGCGCCAAGCCGACGAACGGAATCCAACGATGCGGGCGCGGCGATATGATTCGGCGTGGGGTCCTGATAGGCCACAAGCGAATCAAACGCCTCCGGACGATCGATGCGCCCCGGCCCATACCACCGCAGATTTTCAACGGAGTCCGAAACAAGCGGCAGCATTCGCCCGGCGGAAATATCCGTCAGGCCAAAACCACGCTGCACAACACCGTCGATGGCGCCGGCATTATCCAACAGCCCCTGGCTTGCCAGCCCGGTAAAGCGCGGCACCGCGCGGGCATTGCGATACAGCGCCCACACGGTGCGAAGCACATACGGGTCCGGATTGTAGCCAAGCATTTGATCGGCGGTAAACCCGAGAACGCCGCCGGCCGGCATCAACTGCGGCACGGCCTCGTCCCACAGGGAATCCGGCACCAGGAGCGCGGCGCGGCCGGGCGGAACAGCCTGTGTCACCATCGGCGCGGCCGATGGTGACGGCGGGTCGGCGGCGAGGCGTCTGCCCGCCCCCTGCGCAGCGCACGCAATCGTGACGACCGGCAGAAGGCACAGGAGTGCATGCAGAATGGCGTTGCGGGACTGTGTCATGGGCAGGATGGATTTGGGCTGATGCGCTACATGGCCGTGTGGGCTGCCCGGAGTGGATGCGCGCGGCATGTGCCGGCAATCAAGGGGCCGATGCCTGAACGGTCCCTTGCCCAACGTCATCAGCAACGTTGGGCAGTCCACGGCGGGCAGTGTGACGATCCGGGGTATGTCAACAGGCCGATAACGGCCATGCCCGGAATAATACGCAACGCGGTCGAATCCAGCAGAGCTCGCCTGCCATGCAACGTACAAGCAGTCTCAGGCGCGCAACAAACGTATCGGCCGGCTGGGTGGGCGGGTAAGGCATCATCGCGCTGGCCGGAGCCTGCGTACCCGCCGATCGCGATGTGCGCGGGCGCGGCCAAGCTGCGCCAACAACGCGGCGGATGAGCATGTTATGTTCACCTACTCAGCAAACAGCAACAGCCCCTTCGGTCGGTGCGGCCGAAGGGGCTGAATACATAAGGCGCATATACGCGCATCGAATGCGCTGCCGGAAGCTGCTCCACGCGTGGATCGCGCCTTGCGCTCACACGGCAGGGGCCATCGTTGCGAACGAGCAGGCCATTGCTCCATGGCTGGTCGCCGGCCGCGTGTATCGCGGTGCGATCTTCACTGCCCCTGCTCCTCGTTGACCGTGCCACGGCTGTATGCTCATCGCGTGGGATGGCTTAGGGGCACTTCTCGACCGTGACAATGCAGGAATCCTTGCCGACCTTCACCACAACCTGATCGCCGACCGCCACATCGAGACTAGCCACACCAGCGAAGAACGAACCATCCTTGGCGGCCGTGGTCTCGCGGGTGGTCTTGGGGGCACCAACCTTGTAGGCGGTCACGGTCGCACCGCCGGGCACCGAGCCGACCTGTCCGGCCATGACATCGCCACCCTGCAACACCGAACAGTCGTAGACATGGATCTTGTCGCAGTCGATTGCGGCGAACGTAACCGCGTACGCTGCCAGCGTGAGGACGATTGTTGTAAGAGTTCGAGATGAGAAGCGCTTCATATCAGAGTCTCCCTGATTGAGATTGAGTGAGTGTGTGTGGATCCATCGCATCGGGCCGGCGTGCTTGTCCGCTCCCTGATTGCACGACAATGCTGAGTCGTCCAGGCAGAGTTATGCCCGGGCCGCGACACGTTGGCTACGTATGCCCTGCAAAGGGCACGTGCGTTGTGCTTATTGACGTTGTGGTTCCGCGGAAAAGCGGAGCCTGAGGACTGAATGCATATAAGCTACATTCCCCCCGGCATGGCATGGGAGTACATGAATAGGTACCCCTAACCCATTACGAATACGATTACCAAGTTGGCTTCATCCCTGGTGCGTTTGGCGGCTCTCACAGGTCACTCCCACCCCGCCCGTCCACGACCCTCTGCTCGATTCCGCCCGCGACCACCGGGCATCACCCCACACGTAGCACATGATGACCTGAAATGGCGCGGCCATATACCAAGTGGGCTACTGGGAGCACGGGATCTTACATGTGCATGGTCATCGTAGGCCCGATGCACAGATGGGCAGGATTTGATTGGGACGCATCACTGTCACGTGGAACAGGGTTGGCAGCGTGTGGCGGATCCGCAAAGGATGGTCGCGAGCCCACCGCAACGGCGATCGGGCACAATCATGCACCGTCGCGGCCATCCGTAATAAGCATGAAGACCCGGCCGCTGGCCAGGTCTTCATGGTTTGATGGGTGCCGGCCGCCGCGAACCACAGACACGCCAGCACGGTACCCACAAAGGCGATGCACAATCATGCACTTGCCGCACCCGTCTCGCGACACCACGGTTACATCACCGGCTGGGCTGCTGATACCATCACATGAAGGCAGCCGCACCCACATACAATCTCGTTGTTGCGCATACAGGCGGGCATCAACGCCCGACTGCATTACTCTCCGTTCGCACGCGCGGAGGCTCACTGTTCTGGCGATATCGACCGGGTTATACACACCATACAGATATCGCACGGCATCTGTACCCGGTTGCATTGCCATCGATACGATTGCCGGGCATCACGCGAATGCATCGCGGCGTTCGCGCCCCTGCTGCATACGCAGGCAACCCCTCGTGCTCAGGGCCGGCTCCGGCCCCACAGCTATTCGCCGAGGTCGTAACGGCGTTCGGAAAACTTCACGTTCACAGCTGTTGTCAAGATGGCGTGTGTATTGCTCGCCAGAACGATAGCCTCCGGCTGGACACCGGGCATCGCACCGAGCATGTCCGGCATTATCCGGACTATCTTCCCCGCCTGCGCACGGCTGTCGGAATGCCGCTCGCGTGCACCATCACTTCATTCCACCGATAACCGAGACATCGCCAGGCGACTCAACGGACATGGGGCAAATCCGACACATGCAGAGATAACGATACATGCCGGGGCGAAAGCTCCGGATTTCTTGCACTCCCGCGAACAGACACAGGAGATGCAGCGTGCGAACGGTAGATGCGGACCACAGTCATCCCAATTCACACGATCCGGACTGTTCAACCACGCTCACTATACAGTGGGAGCGCCTTTGGCTCGGCGCCCCCACTGTATTGATAAACGATAGGAACTCAGGTTAGAACTGGTGCCACCTGGAGACACCGTCGCTGTAGAAGCTGAAGCCACCGGTGCCTGTCCCCGCGGAGATCGTCACCGATGTTGACGATGCGTTGATCAGGTCCGTGCCGCTACGTTGGATCGTAACGTTATTAACGGCAGCATTCCCAAGCTCGTTCTTCACCAGAAGGATCTTGCCCGATGGCACCGAGTTGGCCGCCGGGAGTGTAACCGTGACCGGGCCAGCGGTGACATCAACACCAACGATATCGGTTCCCGCCGGAACCGTGTACGGGGAGTTGACATTCGAGATACTGACACGGCTGAACGACAATCCGGTTGCCGGATTTGCCCAACCCACCGTGTTCGTGCCGCTGTTGTACATCAACACCTGCCCGTTGGTGGCACCGGTACCGCTCACCTTAGCCGCCGTAACCGCGCCATCGGCGATGTGACGGCTGGTGACCGCGTACGTCAGCAGCTTCAACCCGGAGATCGCGCTGTCCGCCATCTTCGAGGTTGTCACCGTACCGTTGGCGACCTTCGATGTCGTGATCGCGTTGGCTACGATGTCGCCGTTCTGGATGCTGTTCGCAAGCGTCAGCTTCGAGTACGGAATGCCCGCCGCCGCAATGATGTCGGCGTTGGTGATCGTGCCGTCGGCGATCTTCGCGCTTGTCACGGCATTCGCCGCGATCGTCGGGTTCGGATACGTGCCGGATAGATCACCACCAGCGGCGCCGGTTGCACCGCCGCCAGCAGACGCGGACCACACGACGTTTGTACCATCAAACGTAAGCACGTCGCCGCTGGCAGCACCAGTGCTGCTCACCTTGGCTGTGGTCACCGAGCCGTCGGCAATCTTCGCCGCCGTGATCGCGTTGTTGGCGACCGTCGGGTTCGGATACGTCCCGGTGAGGTCGCCGCCTGCTGCACCGCTTGGCGGAAGGCTGGTCGGCGCGCCGCTCAGCTTCGAGTAGCTGATGCCGTTTGCCACCTTCGCATCGGTCACCGAGCCATCGGCGAGATGCGCCGTGTTCACCGCCGCCGTCAACAGCTTCAACCCGGAGATCGCGCTGTCCGCCATCTTCGAGGTTGTCACCGTACCGTTGGCGACCTTCGATGTCGTGATCGCGTTGGCCACGATGTCGCTGTTCTGGATGCTGTTCACCAGCGACAGCTTCGAGTACGAAATGCCCGCCGCCGCCGCGATATCCGCGTTGGTGACCGTACCGTCGGAGATCTTTGCCGACGTGATCGCGTCGTTGGCGACCGTCGGGTTCGGATACGTCCCGCTGAGAT
>CBHYLN010000054.1:0-31947 GCA_966128725.1 uncultured bacterium
GAGCCTCGGGAAGAACAGAGAGAGATCGTTGAGTGGCGCGGTGCCACTCAACCGTGGTGCTTCGGTGTGCCGAAGCCTAGTGTACCACGGTGAACGGCACGGTGGCCTGCGCGCCGCTCTGCGACACCACCAGGCGATACTGCCCGCTTGGCAGCCCCGCAATGTTGATCTCGCGGGTGTAACGGCCGGCATACCCCATCTCGTTATCGAGCGTCATTACCTCGGCGCCCAATGCGTCATAAACGCGCAACGTCGCGGTGCCAAGCGTTGGCAGCGTGTACGACACCGTGAACTTCTCGGTGGCCGGGTTCGGATAGCCCTCGGCGATGCTGATCGCGCCGATTGCCTTATCCGGTCCCTTTACCGCGGCCGGCTGACCGAAGAACGTAGGATCGAGCGTGGTCTTCTGGAAATACTGGAACGTTTCGCTGAACGGACCACGATCGGCCGGCTGGTTGCCGTCGTCGGTGCTGACGTCGGCCACGATGAACGCGTACATGCCGGGCTTGCTGCGGGCATGGAACGTCATCATGTGCTCGAAGGAGTTCGCCGTCACCTTTCCCGTTGGGGCGGCGATCGGGTATTCGATGCTGGCCGAATCGGTGCCCTCGCCGGCGAAGTCCTGCAGGATACGCGGCGTGTGCCACGTTGCGCCGCCGTCGGGCGAGCCTGCCGCCCACACGCGGAAGTACGCAAATCCATCCTCGCTCACAACGCGCTCGGCGGCATCGGAGCTTGCCTGCGCGGCCGCCTGGAAGGTGACCACTACATGCTGGCCGTCGTCGCCAACCGAGACGCTGGGATACGAGATGTAGTCCATGTTCGGCTGGGCCTTGGTGGCCACCGCGTTAACCAGTCCAAGCCCGATCGTGGAGTCGGCCATGGCAACCGTGGTTGGCGTGCTGCTCGACGGGTTCCACATGAACACACCCTGGCGAGCGTACAGGTAGTTGATGTTGCCGCTTACCACGAGCAGGGGGGTCTCGCCGTTGAACGTCATGTCCAGATTCCCGCCGGCATGGATGGTATCCACATCGTCCAATGGGATGGACGCCGGTATCGCCAGCACCGGGGCCTTCCATGTCTTGCCGCCGTCGGTGCTCTCGGTGTAATACGTGCCGCTGGTGCCGCCAACATTGCCCTGCGTGTGGTAGTACGCCAGGCCGATCTTGCCGGCAGGCGAAACCGCCAACACGTTGCGGCCACCGCTGGAGTAACCCGTGGGGTCGTCGGTGATGATATCCCATGGCGACTGGCTGCCGATGTTCGAGAGCGCGAAGTGCAATGGATCATCATCCTCACGGGTTGGCGTGGTCTTTGGGCTGAGCGTGGCAGCCACAACCTGCTTGGCATCGCTTGTACCCGGGGCAATAACCATTGCGGGCCAGATCACGCCCGCGCCGCCGTCGCCTTCGCGGGCGGTGAACGAGAAGCGTTCGTACACGCCGGTGCGCGTGAAGCTGGTGCTGCCGGCCGAACCGGTGTAAATCAACGTCCGGGTACCCGCGCCGTCCGGGTCACCGTGCACGGCCAGATACGGCTTGCCGGCCGAGGTGAGCGCCAGGTATGGGAACCCGAGGCGGAAGTTCTGGTCGATCGAGTTCACCGCCTGCCATGTCTGGCCGCCATTTTCGGAGTAGGCGTAGCCAACGCGGCGTGTTGCCGATACCGACGCCGAATCGGTGCCGTCGGTTGCGAGCATGTATGCCGTATGAATCTTAGTTGTGCTTCCCGGTTCCACGATGATCCGCCCATGCAGCATGCCGTTGGACTGATAGTCGTAGAATCCACTGATGCCTGTGGCAACCGCGCCGGCACGAAGTGTCAGCGGGGCTGGCTGCGATGCAACCGCGGCGCCGGAGAAGCCGCTTGCCGCAATCGCGGTTTCATCGGGCGTGCCGGCCGGTATCCGCGGGGCAACGGCCGATTGCTGAGCGCTTGCCGCGGTATGGCAAAGCCCGGCAGCCAGCAGGCCGAGTAGTAACGAATGTCTCATGTCTGTCTCCTGTGGATTGAACGCAATAGCAGAACGTTGCCGTGCTCGGGGGAGATGCGAGTATGCACTACAGCCGTGCAACACCGCGCGAATATCGCGATCCTCGCGATTCCCCGGTATACCCCCATCAAAAGCGCGTGAACATGGTTTGGCTCGGAACCGGCACGGGCGTATCCGGAAACTACACCCATATGGCAGGGATTGTTACCTCCGGCATTATGATTCCGATGCGTGGCCGAACGCGAATCGGACGCTCCGTGCCCGGGACTGGCGGCCACTGAGCACGGTCCGGGTCGCCTTTGAATGAAAAGCGGGAGGGGTAATGTCCCCTCCCGCTTTCCGTCTCGTCGATTGTCACAGATAGGGCTGAAGCTGTTAACGAACCACCGTGAAGGAGTTCGTCACCGTTTCGCCGCTGGTCGCAAGCGTGCAGTAGTACATGCCGCTGGCAAACATGCTGGCGTCCAGCTGTACCGTGTGGTCGCCGGCCTCCATCATGCCATTGGCAAGCGTTGCAACACGCTGGCCGCTCTGGTTCCAGATCGTCACCGAGGCGTGGCCCGCCTTCGGCAGCGAGAAGTTGATCGCCGCGCCAGCCGAAACCGGGTTCGGCGACACCGAGCGAAGCTCGGCGCCCTGCGTGGTGGTCACCGTCTCGTTGTTAACGCCGGCCAGGCTGGTAAGATCGATGTTCGACATCGTCACCAACTGCTCGCGTTCGGAGTTGAGCTGAACGGTCACCCAGCGGTCCTGATCGCTGCTCTCGGAGCCGTCAAGCTTGGTCTGCAACGTCAGCAGCGGCACGTTCGAGAGGTCGTTGCTGATTACCGGCGGGATCCACGTGATGCGGTCAACGATGTCCGAGTTCGTTACGTTCAGCGGCGTCTCGCTCCACGTGCTGTTGCCCGTGCCCTGGCCAAGCTTGCGGATTGCCACGAACACGTCCGACGTCGTCAGCGTGTCGGGCGTGGCGTCGTCGCCGTTGATATCGCGCTCGAACACCTTCGACAGCACTTCCGTCCAGTGTACAACCAGCGTCTTGCCGTCGGCAGTGCGCGAGATATGCGCCTCGTTGGCCATCTGATTGCGGCGTGTGGTTTCCGGGGCGATCGGGTCGAACGTGAAAATGATGCCGGAGATATCGGCAACCTTGCGGATGCCCCAATTGCCGTTGCTGCGGTACACCTCAACGATCTGGCGCATCGTTTCAGCATCATCCTTGTCGGCGTTTACCTCGAACAGGTTCATGATGAAGCTGTACTTGTCGGCGCCGGTCACGATGAAATCCTGTGCCTGGTTATACGGGAACAGGGTGCTGTCCGGGTTGGCGCCGTTGGCCTCGGCGTACTGGCGCACCGTTGCAACCGGAAGGATATCCAGCGCGCTCCAGGTCTTGCCCTCGTCGTTCGAGACTGTCACGGCCGGATACGGGCGCGTGCCGGCTTCGGCGTCGGTCGCGGGGAAACGCGACATGATGCCGAGGTACACCTTCTGGTTATCGCCGCCATCACGGCCAAGGCCCACCACCAGCGAGGTGCGCGAGTTCACGTCCTGCGGGTCGGAGAAATTCTGCGCCGCGATCTGGTCAGGCAACAGCGCCTCAAGCGTGCCGTTGCTCAGGTCATACCGGCGGATGCCGAGGTTGTTGTCGGCCATGTCGCCGGCCGAGATGCCGACGTTGCCGTCGTTTGACCAGACGGACTTCGAGTCGGTGGACCAGCCGTGCAACGTGTTGTCCGAGCCCTGCGCGCCGGTGTTGGCTTCGGCCGGGCTGATCAGCTCCAGGTTTCCGTCAAGAAAACCGTTGAACGACGTGCCGAAGGCCTCGCCGATAACAACCGGGAACGTGAAGTAGTAGAGGAGGTCGGCCGGGTTGGACGAGTTGTTCTTGTTCAGGATCGTGATGCCCGGATACCGTGCGTTACCCTGGGATGACTGATGCAATGGACCCTTGGGGGCGGTCCACGTCATGCCCATGTCGCTCGACTTCCGAACGTACACGTTGTCCGACGATCCGGTGAACCCACGCTTGATCGTTACAAGGGTGTTGGATGCGGGATCGTAGCGAAATGGCTCGATGCCGCCCGTATAGTACGAGAACGCGTTGAACAGCGAATCGAATACACGATACTGCGCTGCGGACTGAACGCTCGCATTGATCGAGCGGATCGGCGCGTTCGTTGAAATCAGGCCCTGATTCTTACCAATGCCTGCCTTCGGCGAAATGGTCGCCAGCGGCAGCGACTGTGCCTGCATGTCTGTAGCAACCAGCAGGCCCAAGGCGGCGATGCCGGTCGTCAATCGAACCAAAGTGCCCATCGTGAATCTCCAGTGTATATGGATGAACCGTGATGTGAGTAACGTGTGAGTCAGGTGCCCGAACGTTCTGCAGGCAGTCGGTCGCGCTCCCGAGGGGGCAGGGCGCGTGGCAGGGACTCCCGCGGTTGGATCGATCCAATAGTAACACTTTGGATCGATCTCGAGAATTTAGGTCCGGTGACCGGGGTTGGCAAGGGACGGCAACACACGTAACGAATTAATGCATATGGCATCGTTAACAGCTTGATAACACTCCAGCAATCGCGAAGATCACCGACCGTGATGCCGTTCGTTCCAAATGCGTCGTCGTTGGAGCGCCACGGGGATTTCAGTATGTTCGTCCGCTTTGTTCGCCGGGCCCCATGCCAACACGCGCCCCGGCATCCAACAAACCCTCAACGTCGGGGCCACACGTTTCGGTGCGGAACGCATCAACCGAATGGCGCCGCGTATCCTGCCAGCTCACGATCGCAAAAGCACTCGATGGATATCAAAGGAAAGACAATTCTCGTACTTGGGGGCTGGGGCCTTGTTGGGTCGGCCATCTGCCGTTCCCTTGTTGCCGAGCGCCCGGCACGCATCATCCTTACATCGTTGAACGAATCCGAGGCTCTGGATGCCGTGGCGCAGATGCGCGCCCAGGTTCCGTCCGATGCCGGCATCGAGTTCGTGCCCTGGTGGGGGAATATCTTCGGCCGATTCGACGAGCGTACCCGCTCGCGTGAGGAACTGTTCGCCGACACCGCTACCCGCCGTCGCCTGATCGACGACATCATCGATGATCTGAGCGACGAGACCCTGCAGAACGCGGCCTTGTACCGTCTGCTTGCCGATCACCGGCCCGACGCGGTGATTGACTGCATCAACACCGCAACCGCGATCGCCTATCAGGATATCTATGGATCGGCTCGCGAGGTGGTGAAGGCGTTCGAGCGCGGCGAGGATGCGCGCGAGCGAACCGAGCGGCTGCTGGCCACGCTGTACGTGCCGCAGTTGATCCGCCATATCCAGATCCTGTACAAGGGTCTGCTGGATTGCGGCGCGGCGATGTATGTGAAGATCGGCACGGCGGGATCGGGCGGCATGGGCCTGAACATCCCGTACACGCACTCCGAGGAGCGCCCATCGCGCGTGCTGCTCTCGAAAAGCTCCATCGCCGGCGCCCAGACGCTGCTGCTGTTCCTGATGGCGCGCACGCCGGACGGTCCGGTGATCAAGGAAATCAAGCCCACGGCCACAATTGCCTGGAAGCGCGTGGAACACGGCGAGGTGCTGCGGCGCGGCCGGCCGATCCCGCTGGTGGATTGCCCGCCGGAGCGCGGCGTGGCGCTCAGCGGAACCCTGAAGCTGAAGGAGGAGGCGTGCGCCCAGCCAACAGGGCAGAACCTGACCGCGCCGTTTATCGATACGGGTGAAAATGGAATCTTCTCGCGCGGCGAGTTCGAGGCCATCTCCTCGCTGCAGCAGATGGAGATGATTACGCCGGAGGAGATCGCCGAGGCGGTGACGTTTGAATTGAAGGGCGGGAACTCCGGCCACGATGTTGTTGCCGCGCTCGACAGCTCGGTGTACGGGCCTACCTATCGCGGCGGATATCTTCGCGGTCGCGCGCTGGACCGGCTTGCGCGCCTCGAGCAGGAATCCGGCACGCCGTCGGTCGCCTTCGAGATGCTTGGGCCGCCCCGCCTGTCGAAGCTTTTGTTCGAGGCCCACGTGCTGGGCCTGGTGGCAGGGTCGGTGCAGGGGGTGATCGATGGCGACGCGGCGCAGATCGCGACCGCCGCCGATGCCCTGCTGCGCGCCAACCGTGAGCTTCGCAGCCGTATCATCTCGATCGGTATTCCCGTGCTGCTTGCCGATGGCCAAACCCTGCTGCGCGGCGAAACCATCAAGATCCCGCCGTACCGTGGTGATTGGGAGCTGGAGATAACCCCGGAATCGGTGGACTCCTGGGCCGCTGCCGGGTGGGTTGATCTGCGCGTCGAGAACATCGTTCAGTGGCAGCAGCGTCTGCGCCGCATCGTTGCCGACACCGACGCGGCCGAACGCGACGATACTTCCAGCCGGTTGAACTTCACGCACGATCACTGGGAGAACTTTGCCACGATGCCGATCGGCAAGATCGCGGCCTGGATCTTCACCGTTGAGGACGAGGGCGCGCGCATGAAGGCGTAGCCGCCGGCGATAACACGGTGGTTGGTGATATCAACAACAAACGGGAGGAACCCTCGAGCAGCAAATGCCCGGCCTGGGTTTCTCCCGTTGTATTTCCCGCCCAACGCCACGGATCGCCTCGGCAACAGCCGCGCTCAGCACACACCGGATTCCAGCACGCGGAACGTTGCCCGTGTTCCATCCACGCGAACCCGCACGCCCAGCGGCAGCGTCAGTTTGGTGGCGATGTGCCCGTACAGTACATCGCCGATCGCCGGGACGTTCGCGCGGCGCACGTACTCGGCGAATACGTCCTCCATCGGGAGCGGATCAACTGAAACCCGCGTCGGTTTTGCGTCGGTAAAGGCGCCGAATGCCAGGCCCGATATCTCCTTCAGCAATCCGGCGTTCCAAAGCTGCGAGAACAGGCGATCCACCCGATACGCTTCCTCGCCGATCTCCTCGGCCAGCAGCACGGCGCCGGTTGCCTTCGGCATGTACCGTGTGCCAATCAGCGATGCCAGCAGCGTCAGGTTGCCCGCCAGCAGCCAGCCTTCGGCGATGCCGGGCCGCAGGGGCATGATGGCCCGGGTTTCGGGTTGCCGTATCGCGCCAAGCGGTCGCGTTGAGGTAACAGCCCGCCAGAACATTTCCTCGGCGAACGGATCGATGCTCCCGCTGTTCCAGAAGTCCACGCCCGGCATCGCGCCCGAGAAACTCACCAACCCGCACCGTGCCAGCACCGCGCAGTTCAAGGCGGTTACGTCGGAAAAGCCAACCACGATTTTCGGGTTCCGTTGCAATGCGCGATAGTCAATCCTCTCCAGTATGCGTGTCATGCCGTAGCCGCCGCGCCCGGCGATAATCATCGCCACATCCGGATTGTGGATCATCGCGTTTAGATCGGCGGCGCGTTCCTCGTCGGTGCCGGCCAGGTAGCCGTGGCGTTTCCAGAGATTCTCGCCGCACAGAACCCGGTATCCAAGCGATTCGAAGTACCGGATGCCGGATTGCAGACGGGCGTCGTCGCGTTGCGGTGAGCTGGGCGCAACAATGCCGATGGTTGCGCCCTTGCGCAGTTTGGGCGGGCGCAGAAATGCGCGCGTGGGTTGAATTGATACAGCCATGGCCGCGAATCTACGAACGGCACGGCGTGCCAGCCTATCCCCAGCGCATAAAATGCAGCCGCGGCTGCCACGACAACGAAGTCGCGACCGCCGCGGCGCTGGGGATGGACCTGCAAAGCCTCAGCGAAGGATCACAATCGGAACCGAGACCGCTATACCGTTGGCCACAAGCGTGGCCACGTACATGCCCGAGGCCGGCACCACCCCGTTGATGGGCACGTGATACGTTCCTCGCGCGGCCTGCGCGTTGAACAGAGTTGCCACCAGCGCGCCGTTCGAGTTGCTCAGCGTGATGGTTGCCCGGGCATCGTGCTCAAGGTGCATCAACAGCGTTCCGTTCGCCGGCAACGGCACCGAGGCCGGCGCCAGATATGGCCCGGTGCTCTGCACGTACCGTCGGGGTAACGCGCAATACTCCGCTACCAGCAAGCCCGGCCGTGTTATCAGTCTGGCATTGCCGTTGGCGAACGAGCCGATCGCCAGATGCAGCGGTGTCCGGTTGCCGGTCCCGAGCAGCACATCGGCGTCGAGCACGGCAACAAGGCTGGATCCGGTTATCTCACCGCCAGCGTTGGCGGCCGATATCCGGGCGGCCCCACCGGCCGCCAGAACCGTGGGCGACATATTCGCCAGCATCCCGGGGTTTGCCAGCGTGTCGCCAAAACGCATCAGCCTTCCGTCGCCGCTGATTTCGATTGTCAGTTCGCGTGCGTCTGACTCGTTCATCAGCCGGGCCACGTCGGCCGGGGCAAGCGGCGACGCATCCAGATGGATGCCAACCGATGCATGCTGCCCAACCACCGCGTGCACCGTATCGGCCCACAGAGTGCCGCAGATGATGCCGGTTGTTGTGATGCGCACGGCGGTGTCGGGGGCGGTGAACCACACGCCGTCGCTCGTGAAATGCAGTGCTGTTTCGATCGGGCCAAGCGACTGTGGGTCCATCGTGATGCGGATTGCCCGGGCGCTGTCCGGCGCGATTGTAGTGGGCAATCCGGCGGCGGCAATCATGGCGCGGCCCGTACGCTGCTCAACAACCAGGCCGTCAACCTGCAACGGCGCGTTACCCGGATTGCGGAGCACAATCACGGTATCCAGCGGCTGTCCGGCGCAAATCCGTCCTGCCTGCAGAGACCGTTGCGGTGCGTCGATGATCGGCATCACACCGCGGCCGGAAAGCTCAACCGGCGCCAACGGTTCGCACAACGCGTTGGGCGGCGAGGCCACTACCAGCAATGCGCGCCGGGTATCCAGGCCCGTGGGCGCGAACACCACATCAACTTCCAACGTGGAGCCGGCCGGAACGTACGCCGGCAGGCGTTCGCCGTTTGGCAACGAGTAGCTGAACTCCGCCGCGTTAGCGCCGGCCACGCGTATGTCGCTGACGGTTGTCCCGGCGCTTCCCGTGGATGTGATGCTGATGCGTTTGGCTGCGCCAGGCCTGCCCGGCCGCGCTTCGCCGAAATCCACAAGCGAGGGGGCGTCGAGCTGGCGAGATGCCACCACAACACGCACGGCAAGCGTTGTGTCGCCGGCCTGCGCCGCCCGCACGGTAACGCGTGCGTTGTAGGTGCCGGGCACAGCAAATCGGCCGCTGAGAACAATGCGCCGGCTGCTGGATGGCGGGATCACAAAGCCGCCCGTATCCACCGCGAACGCATTGTTGTCGCACGCGACTCCGGTCACGGCCACGTCGCATGCTGTTGGATTGTCGATCGGTATTTGCAGCGAAATCAGTCGGCCGGGGCATACGGTGTCCGTTGTGCCGGGCGCGTGTGCCATGTACGCCGGCACGTCGCCGCGACCGCGAACCACCAGCGTGTCGGCATACGGCGCGGCGCCGGAGTGAATAATCAGCCGTGCCACCGCGGGCCCGGCCACCGATGGGGCGAACCGTATGGTTGCGCGCCTGTCGGTTCCGCGCTGTATGCGCAACGGGAATGCCGAGTCGTTGGCCATCGAGAACTGTCCAAGCGGATCGTTCTCGAACAGGTAGTCGCGTTCGATGCTCAGCTCGCAACCGCCGATGTTGCTGATCGTCCACTCGCGCGCCGTGCTGTTGCCAACACACACCGCGCCCAGATCAAGCGTATCGGTGGTGTTGGCGAACACGAACTCCGCATCGCGTGCCGTGCCGGTAATCGTGATGGTATCCGAGATTACAACGGTGGTGTCGCGATCGCTGTCGTTCAGGCCGTGCTCCACCGCGAACACGGCCAGGCGTACCGTGTGCGTTTCGCCCGTGTTGCCGGCGCTGTACCGAACGCGGAACTCCGCCTGGTTGTTCGCCGGGATCAGCGTTGGCAGCGGCCCTACAAGCGAGAACCGTGCAACATCGGCCGGCGCGCCAAGCAACACCGCACGCGGCAGCAACGAGTCACATCGCGGCCCGTTCAGCCGTACACGGGCGGCCATCGTGTCGGCGCCGCCGGGGCACAGCGGCGCAAAGCGCACGGGGCTGCCCTTCAGTTGTCCAAGCAGACCGGGCACGCTGACGCAGATCGTGTCGTGCATCAGCGTGTCGCCACCGTTGCCAACCAGGGCAACCGGCACGCTGTAGGCGCGGGCATGCAGTCGCGGCAGCGCGCGCAATGCAAGCGCAGCAACGCCGGTTTCGTTGCTGCCCAGCATGGCCGGTATCATCGGCGTTTCCAGGCGTCCCCCGCCAAGCCCGGCCGGCAGCGCCGGCGCCACAAGCCGCAGGTTGTTCAATGGCTGCGCGCCGGTGTTGGTTGCCAGGAACAGCGACTGCAATGAATCCGGCGCGTACGGTTGGTACGATGTGTCGGCGCAATCCAGTTGCACCACCGTGCCGAACCCGATGCACGCGCCGCCGCGCCCGGCCCCGGCAAGGGCAATCCGGCCGCCGGCGCCGCCAACGCCAACCTGCAACGAATCCACGATGCCGATCTCGGTGGAGGCGCACAACCGTCGTTCGCCGGGGGCCATGTCGGACTGATCCCACAGCAGCAGGATGGCGCTGTCGGTGTAGCCAACATCAAACGCACGCCGCTCGCGCCACTGCGCGCGGTCCATCCCGAATGCGCCGGCAACCGTGGTGTTATCCTTCCAATTGCCGAACAGGAAATAGTCCGGCGGCAGCAGCCCGGGCGCCCGAAGATTTCCGCGCGCGGTAAGTCCGGGGCGGGTGGGGGCGCCCTCAAGCCCCAGCCAGTACTCCGGCATGCCGGGCGCCTGCCCACGCATGAACTCCGTCTCAACGGTCCGATAGCCAAACGACGAGATGATCGGTGCCTGGTCGTTGTCGCCGATCTTGGTATCCACCAGCAGCAACACGCCCACCGCATGGCGGGCGGAGGTGCTGTTGATCACCTCCGCCGACATTCTGATAAAGCCGCCGCTGGGCCGTTCCACCGGTTGCATTGTGAACAGAAACCGAAGTGTGTCGTCGCCGGGCATTACCCCGTACATCGCCGCGTTGATGCGCGGCGCGCCGGCAACGGTGTCGCGATACAGGCGTGTGATCTGCAGCGGATGTTCCGGCGGAGCCTCGCGCGTGCCGGGGTTCAGCTCGAACGGCAGCGCGAACAGAACATCATCCACCTTGAAATGAATGTGCGACGTATAGTTCACCGGCTTGTTCGCCGATCCGTCCTCCTGATACACCAGCATCTTCGGGCTTCCGGTGTATCGGGTCGTGATCGAGAAGTGTCCGTTGGCAAGCAGCGATGCCGAAAGGTGGTACGGCGGCAACACATCGTTGATCACCAGATCGCCCTGCGCCCGCAGGCCCGTTGCGGCGGCCACGGCAAGCAACAGCGGAAGAATCGCCCGGATTAGTGTTGGGGTCATGGCTGTTGCTCCTGGATCGGTGTGGCGATCTCGATGATCACCGTGCGGTTGTACATACGCCCTTCCGGCAGATCGTTCTCGTAGATCAGGCGCTCGCCGGCGCCGTGGGTGTCCAGACGGTTGGGCACGATGCGCTGGGTGATCGTGCTGCCCACCGAGGTTGCGCGCGCGGCCGACAGCGCATCGTTATGGTGCTCGTCGCCAACGCGATCGGTAAGCCCCGTGATCGCCACCGCCGAGTTCGTGCGGATGCGGCTCTGGATGGTTGCCACCACCGGGATGTTGAAATCGCTGATGCGCGGTGTGTCGAAATCGAAGAAGATCAGATTGTAGCGTTCGATCAACGAGTCGCGAACAACCTCGCCGTTGAAGCGCCGCGAAACAATCTCCCGACGAATCGGGATGGCGCGTTCGGCGCGCAGCGCCTGGCCGTTGGCGGCAGTGGCCTCCAGCACGGCCGTCATCGCCGTGCCGGTGTTCGCGTGTTCCAGCGCCGATGGGTCAACCCGCCACAGCATTTCCGCTGGCGGCTCGCCGCTGCCGCTGCGCTCGGAAACGGTTGTACCGTTGGGCGCAACCAGGCGCATCCGCCATGATGCGATCGCGTCGCCGAACTGAATGCCGGAAAGAACTGCCACCGCGGCGGGGTCGGCGGTGGCGGCCGTGGCGCGCCGTGTGACCGGTGCAAGGATGCGTGCGTCGGCCGAACGGATTTCCGCGCGCCGGTTCTCCTCGCGGCCATCGGTGACGTTCCGCACCGATACCGCCTGTGGCAGAACCCGTGCGGCAACGGCGATGCGCCCGGGGGCAATCCCCCACGTGTTCACCAGATAGTTCTTCACCTCGGTTGCGCGCGCAACCGACAATGCCTCGTTCGCCTCGGGCGCCGTGTCGTCCAGCGGTTCACGGCATCCGGTAACGGTTATCGTGGCGTCGGTGTAGGCGCGCATACGGCTGCCGATGATGTTCAGCACATGGTGGTACACGGGCAACACCGAGTCCGGCAGCGTTGCCTCGCTGAACTCCGTTGTTGCCGCCGGCGCCAGCATGCGATACCGCTGGGGCAATGAGCTTCCGTTGGGTTCGAAGAATACATAGGGGAGAAGGGGGATCACGTCGGTGCCGCGCTCCTCGCGGAGCGTGATCTGCGCGTAGTTCAACCGCGTGCCGTCGGCAAGCTGATTGCGCGCATCCAGCGCCAGCACCGGCGTAGGGCGTGGCGGCGCCTGCACAGTGTCGGCCGGCCGCTCACCGCCGAAGGCGTACATAAGCGATGCCCCGGCACGAAGTGCGCTCACCTTCCAATCGAACGAGGAGAGCACGTTGCCAAGCCCGAAGCCGAAACCAACTTCAGGGGCCAGCGTGAAACGGTCGGTGATGGGAATCTCGTAACCCAGCACGGCTGTTGCGGCGATGCGCAGTTCCCGCTGTGTGTTCAGCGTGCCCTGTTCATCGAAGTTCCCGGCAATGATGTTCCGTTCGGTTCCACCGCCCAGAAACGTGATCCCGTTCGGCGACACAATCCGTTCCTCCTGCTCGTACGCGGCGCGCGTGGCCAGGCCAACCGAGGGGCCGGCCGCGACAAACAAGCCGCCGGCCGTGATGTTCCATCGCGCAAGCATATCCAGTGTCACGTAATCAAGCGAAGTCTCCAGCGACTGCTGCGTGGTAAGCGGCACGGTGGTCTGGTCGTCGATCGCCACACGGGCGGTAAACGCCTCGGGCGATGTGAAGTCACCGTTGGCCTTCCAGTACTGCACGCGCCCGGAGATGCCGAATCGATTTCCCAACGGCACATCCAGCAGATACCCCGCCGTCCATCCAGGCGTTGTTGCATGGTCGAACACACCGCACTCCAGGATGCCGTCGTACGTAGTAAACGCTCCGTTGTGGATGTTGAGCGTGCCACCCCCGATAATCCCAGCGCGAAAGCGCGGCGTGGATTCCCGGGCGCCGGCGGCTGGCTCGGCAGGGGGCGTTGTGTTTGCCGGCTGGGCCGTGCCGGGCAGCGGCGCCATCATGTGCACCGCAAGCAGCGCGGCCGCAAGCATCGTTAATCGCATGGTCATCGTCATCAGGTTGCTGGAAATAGGATCAGGAGTCAAGTGTCGTCGGTTGCCGGTTGCGGCGCGGTTCAATGGCCATTGCCCGCCGTGGTTAGTGTGCTATCACCACCGTCTGCCGGGCAATCACACGTCCGCCGGCCAATGCCCGCACCACATACGCGCCGGCCGGGATGTCCGCCGCAGCGATCGTGAACGTGCGTGTGCGGTGGTAGCCGTCGTTGAATGTCATCGTGCGCGCCACGGCGCCCGTTGTGGAAATCAACTCAACGCGAAGCGGATCGGCCGTGGTAGTGGCCAGCGTGATCGCCAGCGTGCCCGTTGCCGGATTCGGCGCCACGGCGATCAGCTCGGCGCCGGCGGCGTTCACCAATCCGCCACCGCCGGGGCATGGCGGGGCAACCGCCAGCAGCGTTGCGGCGCGCGTCACGCAGAACCCGCCGTCCCCGGCGCCGTTCAGGGCCAGGGCCGCCAGCGGTGCGTTGCCGCGCAGTGCCTCGGCAATCAGACCAAAGGCAATCCCCGGCGCGGTAAGCGCCTGGCGCCAGCGCAGTTCAATCATGGCCCGCCCGCCGCCAAGCAGGCGCAGGCTCGAGCGAGCCGTATCCAGTTCCGCGCCGCCCGGCACCGGCGCGATGCCCAGCGGCCGGAGCAACGTTGGATCGTATTCCAGCAGCAGCGTCGTTGTTTGGATACCGCCGGCCGGCGGTATGCGCAGATCGATGGGCACCACGGTTGTATCACCAACGGTAAGCCCGATGCCGCGCGGCTCGAAGAGCACCGCCGGCAATGCCGTGGCGGTGATCGGCACGCTCACATTGCCGCGACTGGTGCGCAGTATCAGCAAGCCGGCCAACGTGCCCGCCGCCGTTGGGGCGTAACGTATGCGCAGCGTCCGGTAGTCGTGCGGGCCAAGGCGTGCCGGCGCGAAGCCCGCCAGCTCCAGCTCGGATGCCGGCGTAATCTCCGCGCCGTCGATGGTCACCGTGTCGAACCCGCCGGGGTTCTCCACTGTCAGCAACGCCGTTGCCGTGTCGCCGTGGCAGATCGCGCCCAGCGCAACCGTGCCCTGCGATACCGCCAGGTATCGTGCTCGCGTAACGAAGCAGAGCGTGGTGTTGGTGATGGTGTCGCCGTTGTTGGGGAAGTCCATCGTTAACAGTTCGCGGGCTTCGCGCTTCGGTGTGTGAATCACTTCCACGGTAACAACAGCGCCCGGGGCCAGGTCCATGGGAAACGCGGTGGGGTTGGCAAGGCGGAACAGGCCGTTCGCGCTGGCATGCAACAGCGGCAAATCCAGATGCACGACCGTGTCGCCGGGATTGGTGATTGCGACGAAGCCGGATGTTTCAACGCCCGCGGTGTACTCCACGGTATCGCAATCACCTTGCAACACCGTTGCGATCGCATATCGTCGTAATCCCCGGCCGATCATCTGAAGTCCGAATGCCCGTGAGCCAACATGCAGTGTGGCAGTGGCCTGCGCCGGGCCCTGCGCTGTTGGTTGGAACTCGGCGCAGATGCGGAGCGAGTCGCCCGGCGCCAGCATCGATTTGCCGATCGGCCGAAGCAGCCGGAATGCCCCGGCCGGCGTGATCGTGATGGAATCGATGGTGGCCGTATCGGTGCCGTTGTTGCGCAGCACCTGTTCGCACAACAATGTGCTGGTGCCAACAAGCCGTGCGCCGAAATCCAGCGGCGATACCAGAACCGAAAGCTGTGATGCGACCCCGCGACCCCGCAGGAGCACGGTGTCGGTAAGCGGCCCTACGTTGAACAGCAGCATGCCAGTGCGCGGGCCGGGCGCGGCCGGCTGGAAATACAGCCGCACCGTGCGTTGCCCGCCGGCTGCAAGCGTGAAGTTCGCCGTGTCGCCACGCCAGGAAAACTCCGCGCTTCCGGCGATGCGGAAATCGCGTACACGAACCGGCAGCAGCCAGGTGTTTTCGATGGTGACCACGACGCTGTCGCTGAGGCCGCCAACCTCCTGATCGCCGAAATCCACGTCGCTGGCTCGGAGCGGTTGAAACGCCTCGGTTTCGGCCAGAGCCGTGCCGCCCAATGTTCTGCCGCCCGTGGCGATGGCGATGTTGGCGCCTGAGATGGCCAGCAGGCGTTCGGAACCGGGCGTTACCAGCGGCGCGAAGGCAAGCCAGGCGCCGTTGGGGCTTGCCGGGTTCGGCAGCCTGAATACTTCCGTCGATGCCAGATCCCCGGCCCTGCCGATGCCGCCGATTGCCAGATATGCCGTTGCCGTATCCCGCGTGCCGGCGATCAACCCTGCGCTGAATCGTGCGCGGGCTGCCTGCATGCGCGGTGCCGCTCGCCATCCCTGTTTTGTGTCGTACCACTCGCATGCGGCCGTTGGTGTTGCTGCCGTATCATAGCCGCCGAACACGCGCGCTATGCCCGCCGGATCGCCAACACCAACACCGGCCGTGTGATAGGATACAGGAGGATTGGCGACCACATCCCATGCGTTGCCCAGCACAATTTGCGTGGAGCTGCCCTGCGCCACGGCCTCGCCGCCCGCTGCCAGCACGCGCGGTGTGCCGTTGTCGCCGGTGAAGCGGGCCATGGCGTGTTCGGCCCGTGCGGCGCTCATGGGCGTCATTGCCGTAATGCCGAGCGTTGCCACATCGATGCGTTCGCTTGCGGCGCTCAGCGTGCCGCTGTGCAAGGCTCCGTTCGTCTGCTCGCGGCCGCCCGTGACAATCACGCTGTTGGCGCCGTCGAAGCAGGCGCGCAGGTCGCCACGCCCGGCCCGCAGTGTACCGATTGCGCGCCAGCGCCAATTGCTTGCCGCGGCATCATACTCCAGCATCTCAACCAATGCCTGCCCCGCGTACGAGCCGGCCGTGCCGCTGTAGCCTCCGATTGCGAACACAACCGTGCCGGCGCCGCGCTGAACGGGAACAAGCGTGTGGTAGCCGCGAGCGGCCACAAGCTGATTGAGTGTGGGACGGTATGCCCCGGTTGTGGAGGAATAGAGGAAGGAGGCCCGCGATGCGTTGTGCCCGGCGTCGATGCCGCCGGCGACAAGCACGTCGCCGGTGGGTAGCAGCACCGATGCGTGGCCCGCAAGCGCAAGCGGCAGCGGGGTGTGCGGCCGCCATGCCGGAACCGTGGTCTGCGCCGTTGCCGTGCAACCGGATAGCAGGCCAACAACATATGTCACCGCGAACACGATGCCGCGCACCACGAATCGGCGTACGGATTTACCCCTCACGATCACCCCTGCTGCGTCCATCATCACTCCGTTCATCCCTACTGCGTACCAGATCCTCAGGTAGGCGCGCCTACGCCGCTGTTGTTCCCGGGTTGCGTTGTTGCATCCGGGAGAATCGTATCCGAATTGTAAACGATGCGCCTGCAACGGTCCGCCGCCGCCATGTCCTGCGTGCCGGCCGGCCCGGTGATGGTTCGGTCGTGGCTCCTTCAGGGCTCCCATGTTTGCGCAATGCATCATGCCCGCCGTGCCGATCTGGATTCGTGGACACGTCTGTGCGTACGGTAGGTGCGGTATGAGTAATTTCCGCCCAACCAGATCCAGCAATGACATTTCAACCGGGCGAGTGGGCGGGGAATCGGTGGCCCAGCATCGACATCGAGCCATACGAACACCGGCACTTCCTGCCGGTATTGATGCACGTGTGCGCAACCCATGGCGTGCCGATGCCCGGTGTAGTCGATCTGCTGGATGGATACGCGGCGGATTTTCTTGTCGACGGCATCGAGTGTCGGCTGTTGATGGATATCTGGGCGTTCTCCTTCGGCTGTGCCAACATCGTGATGCGTGATCGCGTGCTGGCCGATCTACGTTCGCTTCCCGACCAATACTTCGAGAGCGCCGCCAAGCCGGCCGCCGAAGGCCCATAGTTGTTGGCGCGGCTGCCCGTTCACATTCAATTGCCCGGGTTCCTGATATATGGAAGAAGATGTGCTTCCAGCAATCGTGGTTGACCACGCGCCGGCCGAATCCGATCTGCGTGTGATTGCCAACGGTGTGATATTGTATGGCAGGGCCGAGGTGGTGGCGCGTGGCGGGAGCGCCGACCCCGAGCGCTTCGCGGTGTTGCTCCGCCATGGTGAGGCCTTGATTGGCGGCGCCGGCTGCCGCATCGAGTTGGGCAGGCTGTTCGTGGAGTACCTGTGGGTAGCCGACGCATGGCGTGGGCGTGGCCATGGTGCCGCATTGTTGCGGCGCGCGGAGCTTACCGGCGCGGAACTTGGATGCACCGGCGTGCTGCTGGAAACCCTGAGCGACCGTGCCTCGGAGTTCTACGCGCGTGCCGGTTACCGGCTGATTGCCGATGTAGCGGATTACATCCCCGGCTTTGCCAAACGAATCTTCCTGAAGGATCTGCTCCCGGCCGCGTAACGCGTCAGGGGGCCGTTGAATAATTCTGGTGTGGTGGCACGTGCCGCCTGCGCCAATACCATTGACCGCAATAACCTTATATGGCGAGTGTATCCGGGTCGAGGCGTGGCGGACTGTTGCTGCTGTTGGTGGTTGCCGTGGTGATGTGCGTCTGCCTGATCATTGCCCTGCAGGGCATCGAGCTTGGCGGCGACGATCCAGCGCCGCCTGGCGACATGGTGGAGGTGGATTCGGCCGTGTTGGTGGCCACCGATCATGTGCCGCCGGATCTTTCCCTGCCGCCCGATCAGGATAGCTGCATGGCGGTGCTGGATTCCCTGCGCGGCGCGCTGGAGGGCCTTGCCAACGTTGAGCAGCGCATCGCGATGTTTGGTACCCTGGCAGCCGATCGTGGCGACGCGCTGTATGACGGGGCCACCTTCCTGCAGCCTTGCGAGCTGAACCGATTGCTGGCGAATGTATTGCCGGGTACGCCCCGGGGCGGCGTGGTTGGTCCGCTGCGGGTTGACGACCGCCTGCAATTGTTTATCGTGACCGACGTTGGTGGTGCGGCCGATACCAGCCTGCGGGCGCAGCAGATCTACCTGGAAGCGCCGGAGGGTGATCGTGCCGACAGTGTCCGCATGCTTGCACACGAGCTGGCCAAGCGCGCCCGTGCCGGCGAATCGTTCGAGCAGCTTGTACGCCACCATACGTCCGAGCAGAGCAGCGCCGGCAAGGATGGCGATCTGGGGTATTTCTGTCGCGGGGCAATGGTGCAGCCGTTCGAGGATTCCTGTTTCAAGGCGCCCAACGGAAGCATCGTGGGGCCGATACGCACGCAGTTCGGATTCCATATTGTGCGCATCAAAAGCCGCGACGCCAGGCTGTACAAGCTCCGGTCGCTGTCGTGTGGTGCGTCGGGCAGGTCCGGCATCCGCTGACAGGCGGTGTGTCGCTTGCCGGTCCGTATGTACTGCGCCGCGTGCCCGCCGATGTGGTCACACCGTGCCCTGCGAAATGTTCATGATCGATAACGGCATTGCCGATGATGCGCCGTCGGGCTGCTGCTGCGGTGCGTGCGCACCAGGTCCTTCGAACTCCGGCGTGCCGTTGCCTGCAACCGTGCATGGCAGTGTTTTGGCGTGCCTGCCGGTTATCACATGCGTTTCCGCAATCGGATCACAACCATGATACATCCACGTTTCGTGTTGCCCATGTTTCTGATGGGATTGTTGGCGGCGCCCGTGCTTGCGCGCGCCGGCAGCATCGCGTGGATTGGCACGGCCGGCCCCAACGTGATCGTGGTTGTTGCCGATGCCCGCGCAACCGAAGGCACGCCGGCCACGGGCGCTTCCAGTTGGCGCATTAACGGCGTGCAGCCGGCGGCGGTGGGCCGGTGGAGCTATGTGCAGGACGAAGGGCCGGTTGTTGCCGACTCCGCCATTCACATGCGCCACCATATCTACCTGGTCAGCAATGCGGCGTTGGTGAGCGGCAGCGTGTACAACCTTGCCACACCCTTCGGCCCGGCCGTGTTCACGTTTGTTGACGACTCGTCGTTGTGCGAGGCGATCAAGGTGAATCAGGTTGGATACCGTGGCGGCGGCGCGCCGCGCATCGCGATGCTTGGCGTGATGTTGGGCAATCTGGGGTCGAGGGCGCCGGTGCAGCCGCCAACGTATCGTGTGGTTGATGTCGGCAACGGCATGGTGGTGGCGCGCGGCACGGCCGTATTCCGAAAGGCCGACACCGGCAGCCAGGCCATGAGCGGTGAATACGCCTATGTGATGGATCTGGCCGGCGTTCCGGATGGCGGGCCTTACAGGGTAGTGGTGGATGGATGGGGGTGCTCCTATCCCTTTGGTGTTGGCGCGGAGTACATGCGCCAGTTATACCGCGTGCACGCGCGCGGCCTGTATCATCAGCGGTGCGGTATCGCGCTGGAGACGCCATACACGGAGCACACCCGGCCGATGTGCCATGCTGGCGTGGAGATTACCGACGCCGAGCCCGAGGGATTCATCACCGCGCATGGGCCGCTGATGGAGATTCACGGCGGGTATCACGATGCGGGGGATTTTGATCGGCGGCCCGGGCATACGCTTATCCCGGCCTGGATGCTGATGACCTACGAGGCCTTCCCGGATCGGTTCGCCGACGCCCAACTCAATATTCCGGAGTCGGGCAATGGTATCCCGGATTGGCTGGATGAGTCGATATGGGGCGTGTTGGTGTGGGCGTATCTGCAAACGCCTGAGGGCGGTGTGCGTGCCGGCACGGAAGCCGATCGCCATCCGACCTACGGTGAGGTGAACGCGGCCACTGATTGGCTTACCTATCGAACCTACCGCGTGGACGGCTTCACTACCGCAACGGCATGCGGATTGTTCGCGCAGGTGTCGCGGCTGTTGCGGCCGTTTGATACCGCGCGGGCACGCGCCGTGCTGGACCGTGCAACACGTGCCTGGGGCTACATGCGCGCCAACGCGCTGCCGAACATGCACGCAGCGCCACGCATGTACGCGGCGTTGCAACTGTACCTGGCCACTGGCGACCAGACGTATCACCAGGCATTCCTTGCCGATGCGCGATTGCTGCTTGCCGGGGCGCCGTACCCACAGCAGTACAACCCGTTTTACTGGAGCGCGAACACCATCCGCGACGGGCAGATATTCGCGCCGTATTTCTTCAGCTATCTGATAACGTCGTTGCCAACCGATTCGGTAGTGCGCAACGGGCTGGCCGGGCTGATCGCGGCGCGCGCCAACGATGTGCTGGGCGCGATGCAGGCCAGCGCCTATCCCAACGGCTCAACGTACGCGCCGGCCTGGGGCACGGCAACCGCGCAGGGCAGATACGCCGAGCCGCTTCTGCTGGCCTATCGCCTGGGCGGCAACCGCCGGCTGTTGGATGCCGCGGGGCTGCTGGCCGATTACTGCGTGGGCCTTAATCCGCTGGGCCGGTGCTGGGTTACCGGGCTGGGAGCGCAGCCGCCCAGCAATCCAACACACCTGGATTCGTACTTCACCCGCGAACGCGGGCTTGGGCCGGTGCCGGGCATCGTGCCGTACGGGCCGTTCGAGGCGCCGGGCGAGATCTCGTATCAGAAGATCATATGGAGCAAAGTCTATCCTGCGTGGGACAGGCAACCGTTACACCGGCGGTACAGCGAGGGATGGTCGCTGATACCGGTCAACGAGTTCACCACGCTGGAGACGATGGTGCCAAACGCCTGCATGTTCGCCGTGCTGGCCGAATCATCAACGGCAAGCGGTGTGCCCGGCGGCCACCTCACCAATCCCGATGCCACCGTGCTGCGGGCGACGTGCAGTCCCAATGTGGTTGCCGGCCCCGCGACAATCCGGCTTGCCGGCGTTGCCGGGCGGCGGGTTACGCTGGATCTTGTTGATCCGGGCGGACGCATTGTTGCGCGGCTGCTGCACGATGCGGTTGTGGCCGATGATGCGCCGATCGCGTTCAGCGCAACCGATGCGCTGGGCGTTCCCCTGGCCAGCGGGCTGTATCGCTTGCGTGTTGCGGCTGGTGAGCAGTCGGCCATTATTCCGATAATGATTGTGCGATGAATTCCTGCCGCCGAAACGCAAATGGCGGTGTATCGTTATTGGCAAGCTGAGATAATACCGGGCTCGGGCCCTGTTTGAATGCGAAACAGGGCCATGTATATTTGCCGGCGATCGATTCACCCCGCCACGATTTCTTCTTCCTGCTACAACTCAACGGATCACATCCACATTGGCACATTGCGGCAATGCAGGCCGTTCATGAGGCCCGGTGGCTGGTTGTTCCGAATCCATGGACATTGTTGTCAACAGGAAGAAATTCATGCCAACCAACATCGAGGGGTTTATCGGTTCCGTTGTGGCGTATCCGTTCCGCAGCGATCCGGATCACATGATTCAGTATATCGACGCTTCTTTTGACGTCATGGAAGCGGTGGGCATTACGGTGGTTCGTGTTGCGTTCTGGTGGAACCGGACGGGGCTCGACACGTTCTGGTATGCCGAATATCCCACCGATCATATCATTCAAAATGCCGCCAACAACGGGATGCGTGTGTACGGGATCATCAATCCGCCGCTTAATACGCAGGCCGCGCGGTGGACTCCGCCAAATCTGACGCCCGACACGGTGCAGGTCTTCCAGAATTTCGTAAAGGCGATGGCCGAGCGTTACGGCCACGTCATCGAATACTGGGAGATCCTGAACGAGCCCAACCACGACAATCGCGACCAGAACGGCAATGTTGTTGCCCCGCACTTTGGCGGCATCGAATATGCGTCGTTGCTGCGAGCATCGTATCAGGCGTTGATGGCGGGCTTTACCGCCCGGCCGGACTATCAGCAGATTGTGCAGCGTCGCGGCGGCGTTCCGTTCAGGATGTATCCCGGTGGCACGGCCGGCACGGATCTGGCCTGGATCGAGTCGGTGTGCAGCGGATTGGATGCGCTGTATCAATTGCATCCCACCGAAGGTGCCTACATCGATGGCTTCTCCGTTCATCCGTTCAGTGCGCCCGTTGGCCCGGACGAGTTCATCGAATATAATTCACCGGAGACCCCACATCCGAAGATCAGCCAGGGCAGCCTGCTGCAGAACATCGACTGGGCGCGGCTTCAGTTGAGCCGGCATCCCAGGGTTCCGCAGAAGCTGTTTATCGGCGAATACGGATTCTCAACCGAATCGCTGGCCAATCCTGGGCTTGTGTTGACACCGGAGGTCCAGGCACGGTATCTGGCGCAGGGATATCTGGAAGCACATGCCAGCGGGTACATCGACAGGTTGTTGGGAGCTTGGACCGTGGTTGATATGAACAACGAGTGGGATTACTGGGACCACACGGGCATCGTACATCCGGATCGCAGCCCGAAGCCCGCGCATGCGGCCATTGCGAACCTGACAACGCGCTTGCGTGGGATGCAGCGCGTGCAGGATCTGAGCTGGATACTGCCGGACGGGAGGATGTACCTCTATCGTGATGCCGCGCACCTGTGCCTTGCGCACTGGAATCATGCTGCCGTTGCGTTCACGATATCGTTCACCGCGGGGACGCATATCCGCCATTTCGACCAGGCCGGCGCCGTGCTTCGCGAGGAGAACCCGGGCACGGCGACCATCACGCTGCAATCCGAGCCGAACACCCGGTTCCTGGAGGTTACCGGCGGCACCATCGCAACCATCAACGGCGTTCGGCTGACTTCGGCGGGCGTGCCCACCGTCACCGGCACCAGGCTGAAGGTCGCCGCCTCGCGTGCGTCGGCATTCGCGGTTGGCAGCGAACCGCAGAAGGCGTTCGACGGCAGCATGACCACGTTATGGAATGCCGGAACCAACGGCAGCGCCTGGCTGGAGGCAACCTTCGCCGCGCCGGCTGCCGTGCGTGCGGTAACGCTGCGTGTAGCCCAACTGCCGGTTGGGCTTACCAACCACGAACTTCAACTGCAGATTAACGGTGTGTTCAAGCCAGTTCATCGTTTCAACCGTTACACGTCCGACGGCATGACCCTGGCCGTCCAGTTCAGCGCGCCGTACGCCAACGTTGCCAAGCTTCGGGTAGTGTCAACCCCGGTTGCCACCACACGGAGCAATCCGGCGTGGTTCGATGTTTCGGTGTACCAATGATGCGTGCGGTGGATGACGAACGGCGAACCCGTGGTGCTTGAACAGGCGGTGCCGGCCGGCGGCGGGATTGCTGCAGGGCGCTCCCGCCGCTTGCCCGCGGAGCAGCCCAACAAACTGTGCGGAGCGGTGCTTACGTGCTGCCGGCCGGCGGCTTGGCGCGCGGTGGAAGAAACGGGAGCCCCAGCCCAATTACCAACAGCGGTACGATGAAGCCGCTTTTAATGGTGTGAATCTCATCTGCTCCACCGATGTGCTTCGTGGCAGCCAACAAAACCATGGCAATGGGGCAGGCCGCCATTGTGACCATCACCGATACAAGCGCGTCCCGCAGTGTAATCCGAACGCCGAACATGCGGCCAATCAGGCATGCCCCAATGGGGAGCAGGGGGTACAGCAGGTAGATCAGGGACTGGAACGCATAGACCTCGAATGGCGACAGTCCCATAGACATGATCATCGCCGACGGGCCGGTTGCGAAGTGCCACTGCAGGGCAAGCCCGGCGATGTAGTAGGCCACGCATGCGTACAGCGCGGCCGCGCAGGCCAACACCACTCTGCGTGTGATGGTGGGCAGCGGCGCCGCAAGTGCCAGCCAGACAATGAATAATCCTCCTCCGATCGGGATTGCCACATGGGGGTACGAGATCCACGTAAGCCCCGCCCAGCCATGCATCTCAACCTCCGCGCGCCAGATTGCCCCGGCCGCCAATCCGGTTGCGCATAACCCGATCAATGCCGGCCAGTATCTACCGGCTGCTGAGTGATGGCGAATATTGTCCGGATGGTGGGCCACGGCATTCTCCATTGAATGCCATAAGATATAGGCGGACGGTGCCAGCCGCAATCATCAGCCCCGCAAGGGGGGCGATCGGGTTGGCCGCGCGGCGCATGAGCTTTGATCGCCTGATCGTTTGTCGTGCCTGTCTTCCACGTCTCGCGGTTGCTCAAATCTCCCCTGCTGGGTATCATCGTGTCGTGCAACGCCGGGCGGGGATGTGGTATGGTAACTGTAGGCACACCGCCGGGCCATGCGCGCGCAGCCCCCAGGCTGCGGGCAAACGGACCCATCGCCATTGGCGTTCCGGAGCATGAACGAATCACGATATATGAAGCGACGTATTCTGGCGTATACTGTTCTTACCGCGCTGTTGATCGTTGCGGTTCGGCATTTCGAGCTGGCGATGTTTGCCGGCCAGGTGCCGCTGAAAGCGGCCATGCTGGTTGTTGGCGCCGTGTTCCTTGGGCTGGGCGTGTATGCCGGGCTGCGTTTCCGGCGTCGGCAATCGCAGCCCGAAATCGTGGTACGCACCGAGCGGGTGGTGGAGTACGTGGCACAGGGTTCGGATGCGCCGCTACCCGACGTTGGTGCTGGTGATCCCAACACCAGGCCCGCTGTTGCCACCGAACTTCTGAGCGCCCGTGAACTGGAGGTGCTCCGCGAAATCGCCAATGGGCTCACAAATCGGCAGGTCGGCGAGCGTCTCTTCGTATCGGAAAACACCATCAAGACCCATCTGAACAGCATCTACACCAAGCTTGGGGTAAACCGTCGTACCCAGGCCATCGCCCGCGCACGCGAGCTGCGAATACTGGCATAACGGGCCAAAATCGGAGCAATAGGACGTTCGGGTGAGCAAAATCACCCGGATGGGTGATGCATCCCGATGCCCGGTGATACTAGGTTTGCGCTCACGGCGGATATCCGTGCGGCGTGCCAACACGGCCCGGCCCATGCAGGCTAGGCCTGCCGCGGATGGCGGCATCGGTGCACGATACCGGTTCCAACAGCCAAGTGGATAGTTCGCCTTACGCCCGGCAATTCGTGCCCGGGGTTGTGGAATGCATCAACACGTCGAGACCAATGAAACGTCTAGTGCTTCGATATGGTGTGGTGGCCGGCGCCACGGTTTTCACCGTCACCTATATCATCATCGCAATTGTTGGGGCCGATCTTTCGGGCGCGACCCCGCAGCAGATGGCCACGATGCAGTGGCTTGGATACGTTCGATACCTGATACTGGCGCTTGGCATCGTGCTTGCGATGCGGGCATATCGCTCTGGTGCCACCACTCCAATTGGATACTTGAAACTGTTCCGGCTTGGCATCGTGGTGGCCGCCATTGTGGCGTTGTTTGTTGGGGCCATGGAGTACTGCTATGTGGCGTATTCCAATCCACAGTTCTTCGAGCAATACGCGGTCCTGATGGCGCGCTATGCACAGGAACAGGGGGCAAGCGCGGCCGAGATTGCCGCGATGAAACAGGAGTACGCATCGTTCGCGTGGATGCAGAATCCCTGGATGAACGGGTTGTTTTACGTAGGTGAAACAATCGCGGTAGGGGCGTTGCTTGCGGCGCTGGCCGCACTGTTCATGCGCCGCAAGCAGGCCGTTGCCAGCACGTAGCGCTACCGGTTTTCCGGGGCACACCGGCTGGCTGCGCGCCATGCCGGGCGTTCGACAATCGTTATCCCAAACATATCAGCAAGGAGCAGTTCATGAATCTTGGAAGACATTACACCGCGTTGGCCGTGAAGGACATCGTTGCCTCGAAGGAGTTCTACGAGAAGCTCGGCTTCGTGGCCGATCCCACGTGTGGCGGTGTTGAGCAGAACTGGTTGATGATGAACAACGGCGACATCATGATCGGGCTATATCAGGGCATGTTCCCCAAGAACGCTCTGACCTTCAATCCCGCCGATGCCCGCGCCATCCACGCAGAGCTTGCCGCACAGGGTGTGCAGTTCACGATGGCAGCGAACATCGAGAGCGCATCAGGACCGTGCCACTTCGCGCTCACCGATCCCGATGGCAATCCGGTGCTGGTGGATCAGCATTTCTGACATGCAGTGAAGCGGTGCCGGCTGGTCGCGTCAGTAAAAGATGGGGGGCGGCTCGCGTCGCGAATCGTCCCCCACGTGTTCTGCCTGGTGCCGGTTGCGTTATTGCATGACAACCGGAGTGGAGGCCACCGATTCGCCAACGTGGAGCACGGCGCGGTACGCGCCGGCGGCGAAGCGAGTCCGTTCCAGGTCCACAGCATAATTCCCGGCCCCGAACCGTCCTTCGGCGAGCACGGCCACCAGGCGACCATCGGCGCTGTAGAGCTCCAGGCGCACATCGGCGGCATGCGCAAGCGTGTATCGTACGGCCGACGTGCCCGTTACCGGATTTGGCACGCATTCCAGCGCCCGCGCAGGCCCGGCGCCCGTGGCCGGCGGTTCCACGCCCGCCAACCCATAGCCGCATTTGGAACATTCGGAGCATGCGGGATTCTCCAGGCCAGCGCCTTGCAGTTCAAGCCGGACGTTCAGGCCGGTAACAACGCCACCAGCATCAAGCACATGCCCGCTTATGCAGTGGCAGCCGCTATCCAGCGTCAACACCCCTGAGTACTGCTTGGGCCTCTGGAAACCGTAGCCACCGATTGTGAGCAGCAGGTGATCGTCGATCTTTATGGCAGAGCTGTCGTCGGACATGGCCGAGAGCTTCACCGCATAACTGCCGGCACACAGCACGCGGAAACACTTGCGATACCCGAAGCTGTTGGCCGTGGCGCTGCTGTTGCCGTTGTACGAGGGGCCGATCCAGCCTGCCCCCGGTTGCGAACCCCACGCTCCGTTCGGCTGCGTTATCGAGCGCGAACATACCCAGTTGGCTGAATCGTGCTCAACGATCAGGCTCCACGTTGTATCCGTGCCCAACGCAATGCGCGTTGTGTCGCAGGCGGAGTGGGCGCCGGGCGGGACGGTTTCGGTTCCGCAGCAGCGCATGGCGATCAGGCGATCCCCGGTAACAGTGCCCTGTATCGCCAGCCCGGAGTGCTGCCCCGGCGCATTGTGCACCGCTACCAGCAGCGAGTGTTCGCCGCCAACAACGCGCCTGGTGAATGTGCGCTCCGTTGGGGTCTTCGAGCCTGGCCGTGGGGCCGATGTGATATACCTCCCGTCGAGAAATACGTTCGCGCTGTCGTCCACAAGGATCTTCAGCGAGAAGGTGAGCGTGGTGGAGTCGTTGCCGCACACACAGAACCTGCGTTCGTAATGTGTGTAGCCCAGAAAGGAATTCCACGGTGTCGGGGTGGCCCCAATCCACTGCGAGCCCGGCAGCGGGGCAGCCCACGGTGCGCCGCGCGATTCCAACACCCACGCATCCCGCGGCACGCGGCCGTTAGCCTGGTTGTCGTCCTGCACGATGCGCCAGAATGGGTCGGCGTCGCCGGGCCTGTATGCTGTATCACGTGTGTGGTCGTAGCCGGTGCTGAGCACAATGCGTTCCACGCGGCAGCAGGCATCCGTGCAGCCATCGCCCTGCGCCCGTGCGCCGGTGTGATGGGCCAGGAGCAATAAAAGGGCCAGCAGCAGGGTGATGCCAACCCCGCAACGATTGCATGCATTGAAAATGCCTGCGGTGGAACGTGATGCGGTGCGGTGATTCCCGCGCGTTCGGAAAAGAATATTCATGATCATTCTCTGAAAGATGTACACGCCGGAGAACTATCATGAGGCGGCGAATGTAGGGATTGCCTCGGCGCATTCCAATGCGGTTTGATGGTCCTCCGAAAGGGGCCGCGATCTCATGCAGCCTCTGCGTAATGCCAGTACGCGCACCGTCCGTATTGCCGGAATCGCGCGCCCGCGTAGCTTGCCGCCGTAATTCCAACAACACACTGGGGGTAACCGATGATCCGTGGTTTACATGCAATGTTCTATTCCTCGCAGGCCGACGAACTGCGGGCGTTCCTTCGCGACAAGCTGGGATTTTCCGGCACGGATGTAGGGGGTGGTTGGTTGATCATGGACATGCCGGAAGCCGATCTGGGCGTGCATCCCACGCAGGGGAACGATACGCCATCCGGCACCGGCGATATCTCGTTCTATTGCGATGACATTCACCAGACCGTGGCCGAGCTTACCGAACGTGGTGTGGAGTTCGTTGGCGAGGTGGAGGATCACGGCTACGGTTTCGTGACCCATTTCAAGGTGCCCGGGGATTTCGTGGTGCAGCTGTATCAGCCGAAGTACGAGAAGTAGGGAGATAATGTAAACGAGCAGTAACCAGCAACACGCCATGCAACAGCCCATCCTTGTAGCCTACGCAACCAAACACGGCGCTACCGCCGAGATCGCCCAGCGCATTGCCGCCGTGTTGCGCGCGGCCGGTTTTACCGCCGACCCTGTCGATCTGGAATCCGGGCCGGAACTTGCCGGCTACGGCGCCGTTGTGCTCGGCAGCGCCGTGTACATGGGCGGCTGGCGCAAGGAGGCCGCCGATTTTCTGAAACACAACGAGCCTGCCCTGGCAGGACTTCCCGTGTGGCTGTTTTCCTCCGGGCCTACCGGGCAGGGCGATCCGGTTGCGCTGACGAAGGGATGGCGTTTCCCCGATGCGTTGCTGCCGATCGCCGTGCGGATAGGCGTGCGTGACATGGCGTTGTTCGGCGGCGATCTGGAAAAGGAGAACCTCGGGTTCCTGGAGAAGATGGTAATAAAAGGTGTGCATGCTCCGCTGGGCGATTACCGCGATTGGCCGGCCATCGAGGCGTGGGCAGCCGGCATTGCCGACGCGCTTCGCGCCATCTGATACTCTTCCGTACGGCCCGTTCATCTGTCAGCATACCCAGCAGGAGCATCCGTGGCAAGCCTGTATACCTTCAGCGAATATTCGGCTGCGTGGCCCGATCAGTTTCAGCGTGAGGCCGACCGGCTGCGCGCGTTGCTTGGCGATGAGGTTGTTGCCGTGCATCACATCGGGAGCACGTCGGTGCCGGGATTGGCGGCCAAACCGATCATCGACGTGATCCCACTGGTTCGGTCGCTTGCAACGCTGGACCAACGTGCCGCCGAGCTTGAGCACGCAGGGTACAGGGCGTGGGGCGAATACGGGCTGCCGGGACGGCGGCTGTTTACAAAGGATCATGCGGGATACCGAACGCACAATGTGCACATGTATCAGGCCGGCGATCCCGATGTGGTGCGGCATCTCGCATTCCCTGCGTTCCTGCGCAAACACCCGGAGTGGCGCGACCGTTACGCCGAGCTGAAGCGTACGGTGTACGCGATGCATCCGGACGACATTGCCGCCTATGGCCAGGCCAAGCACGACTTCGTACAGCAGGTGCAGACCATGGCGGTGGCCTGGTACGGTGATGGCAGTGGTCGGGATGATGGTTAACTTTCGCGATTCCCGTGTATGGCCGTCCGGCCGCCAACGCAGTGTAGCAGCACAACCGCAGGAGTCAACGATGCCACGGTATTCCAACACGATCAAAACCGACGAATCGCCGGAAAGTCTTGGCGAGCAGATCACCGAATATCTGACGCACGAAGGGTTCAAGCAGGTTGACCCGGTCGAGAATATCTGGAAGAAGGGGATGGGAATCATGCTTGGCCCGCAGTACGTGCGGTTTCGGACCAGCCCGGGCTCGCTGTTGCTGGAGGCCTGGATCAAGTTCGCCATCGTGCCCGGTGTGTATGTAGGGGAGATGGGGATCGAGGGAATGTTCGCACTGATCCCCAAGCGCAAGCTGAAAGCTCGTGTGGAGGAGATCGAGCACCTGGCATAGTCGGAACGCCGAGCCCGGCTTGATGCCACGTCTCTACAAGGTTTCCGGCGTACCATGAACAAGCTCCGGGCTCGCTGCTGGTTCCGTTCGCCAATCAATTTGCCGTCGTCAACTGCTATCGGTTGGCGGCGCTGATTTCGTCATATTGTTCGCGCCGATCTGGAAACGCCCGGCCTGTTATCAGCCGGTGTGCGTACGTAACGCCCAGAATTGGTAATCGGCCAGATTCCCCGGCCGGTGTTTCTTGAACGCTCGGCGCATCCCCGTTGCGCCGCACATCCACCCCCTCACGTTACTCATCCAATCCAACGCATGTACCATGCGCGGCACGTGCCGTGTTGTGTGTGGGACATCCGTGCCCTGTGCACGGCGGCAACGTGCCGGCACCACACAACTAGCAACGGAGAGAAAAACGTGACAGACATCGTTCCAGAAGACTTTGTCCGCCTGGGCGGGCCTCCCAGCGAACTGGCCAACATCCTTGGTCCGCTGGCCGATCTTGTTGGCACCTGGGTAGGGAACAAGGGGTGGAATATCATCGCCATGCCGGGGCCGGGTTCACTGCCGGGCGACGCCGGCAATTTCATTCTGCTTGTGCAACCCTACATCGAAACGTTGACGATATCGCCGATTGGCGCGCCGGTGCGCAATCGTGGCGGCGCGGTTGATCAGTTCATTGGCGGGCTGGAGTACAACCTGCGGATCAACGATCTGAACACCATGGAGACGCTGCACGTTGAGAACGGTATGTGGCTGAACCTTGCGGACATCCGGCCGGACTCCGGCGAGGGTGTTGAGCCACCGCCGGAATTCACCATCGCACGCAGTGCAACAATCCCGCACGGTGATTCGGCGATGATCCTTGGCAATGCCATAACCTCTGGCGGCGCGCCCGTCATTCCGAACATCGACATCCGGCCGCCGGATATCGGCACCCACGCACCGTTCGGGTATCTGGAAACGTATATCCTGGATCAACCGATCGACGTGGTGAACCCGAACAGCCAGTTGCAGTTGGCGATCGCTGGGCAGGACATCATTGGCACCACAACGCTGACGCTGGATTCCGCGAATCACGGCGGCATCGTCAACATCCCGTTCATCAATTCGTTTGCCGACGCCACGCGGTTCCAGTGCACGTACTGGATCGAAACCGTGCGGATATCCGAAACGCAGACAATTCAGCAGCTCCAGTACTCGCAGGTGATCGATATCGATTTCCATCAGAAGTTCGGCGAGCAACCGGGCCTGATCACCTGGCCTCATGCCAATGTGAATACGCTGCTGAAGCAGTAGCAGCCAACGTAAGCGAGGCTTCATAACGAAAGTAGTGGGCTGTTCCGGATAGCACGTCCGGACGGCTCACTGCCTTCACCGTATGATGAATCCATAGTCTACGCACGGGCGTGACGATTCGTCACGCCCGTGCGTAGTAAATGTGTAGTCCCTTCGCGTTGCGTGTATCCCAACTTGTTTGCTCCAGGGCGTGTGCACCAATGGCATACCGGTGTCCGTGTCGCCAACGCGGGTGGTTGTTTTGCCGCGGGTGTTCCCATGTGGACACAGCCGAAACATACCTCTTTGCCGTTCCCAAGCTGGCGGATTGTTCGGTTGTCGCCGTTCGGAGTGGCATGCCATTGGTCTCGCATGTGGTCGTGAGCGGCATTGAATCCACAGAGCCGACTTTCACTGGCCCGGGTAATATTCCATGTGTTGCTCTGAGTTTAACTGCGGGATGCTCCGGCCGCACGACATTCATTTTCATTACGTGAGACCAACGTGCCGTAGCTGGAACATAAATCATTTGAGTGTGTTATGGAGATAGTGCTCACCTGGTTCGTACGGCGAATGCAATGTCATGACGCAGTGTGCCGTGGTAATGTCCTGACGGTCTGTATGAAATTCACTA
>CBHYLN010000055.1:0-31396 GCA_966128725.1 uncultured bacterium
ATCGAGTGCGACAAGCCCGTTGCCGTCTTCAGCGGCCACAACTGTGCCTACGTGCCGGACCCTCGCGTAAAGGCGTGCAATCTGCTGGTTGAGCAGCTCCCGTCGCTGAAGGCATGGGGGCGGCAGTTCTTTGTGGGAACGCTCGCCGGGCGAAGCAGCGCGGTGATTCGCGTGCTGGCCAACGAGGACAGCACGCACGTGTTCGAGAACAACCGGCTTGTGGCAACACTGAATGCCGGCGACTTCTACGAGAACAAGAATCAGACGCAGCACACGATGGTCACCAGCGACCGTCCGGTGCTGGTAGCGCAGTACTCCAAGGGCTTCGATAACGGCGACGACGTTGGCGATCCCATGATGATTATTGTGGCGCCAACCGAACAGTTCCTGACCGGTTATCGCTTTGCAACACCGGTGCGCGGCTCGTGGCACCACTACATCAACCTGATCGTGCCAACCGCCGAGCTGGGCTCGATCCGTCTGGATGGTTCGTCGATCGACCGCCGCCAGTTCAAGTCCTTCGGGCTCAGCCAGTACTCGATTGCTCAGATCGAAGTGGGGTACGGCACACACGTAATCAGTTGCGATCAGCCGTTTGGGCTGTACAGCTACGGGTTCGGCTACGATGATGCCGCCTACGATGCGTACGGCAACGGCGGCGGCCAGTCCATGGAGCAGGTGATCATCCTGCCGGATACCATCCCGCCCGCGCTGAGCGCCGCGTACACACGGGTGGCCGCGCGGCCCGGCACAATCAATGCCGTTGCCCACGACGACCGCCTGAACGACAAGGGCATGGAAGCGGTGACGCTTCTGGACTACGATAACATGGTGGTGCAGATTTCGCGTTTCGAGCCCGGCGCTCCGCAGGTGCCGATCACGCTGGCGGCCTCGTCGCCAAAGCTGAATGGGTATGCGCGTTTCCGGATGCGCGATCGCGCCGGCAACTCCGCCACCTACACCGTGTGCGCGCGATACGATCACATGGGTGATTCGCTGCGGGTAATGGTGCTGAACGGCGACGAATCCTGCAACTTCTCCAACAGCAGACGCTTTGCCGCGTACTTCCAGTACTCGGGCGTCGACAACCACGTGGAGATCCCGATTGCAAGCGACCCGCTCAACAATCCGGTGCTGCTTCGCGGCAATCATGGCCAGCCGGTGTACGGCTTCGGTGCGCATGTGGAGCAGCCGTACGGCGGCAACCTGATGCTGACCGGCCGCGCGGGTTTTCAGTTCATGGTGGGCAACCTCTACGGATATTATCCGGACTCGCTTGGCAACTTCGCGCAGGATGGGACAACGCGCATCTACGAGGAGTTCCATCTGCATCGGGTGAGCGCCCTGCTGACGCTTTCGCCCGGCGCGCAGTACTACTTCGGTGGGAACAAGGCCTATCTGTTCGGCCAGATCAACCTCGGTATACCGATCTATACACACGAGACGTTCACGCGCACGATCCAGTCGCCGTCGGACTTTGTGTATGCAAGCGGAAGCGGATCGGAGGAGATGTATTCCGGCAGCGGTCCCTCAGGGCTGGCGCTGATGATTGCTCCGGAGATCGGTCTTGGCGCCACCGTGGAGATTCAGGCGGGCTGGAAGGCATTCCTTGAGTTGGGCATGGGGACATCGCTTACAACAATCTCGCCAACCCGCGACTGGACAACAACGTATCTGGTTGGTCGTGGCGGTGCAACCTTCCGGTTCTGACGGGTTGTTGAAACGGCTGCGTAAGGCTGGGCCGTAGTTCAACGAACTTGCATGCCATCAATGTTTGGTACGGGCCTCGGCACAAACAGCGCCGGGGCCTTTGCCGTAAAGGGCGTTTGATTTGTAAACGTAATGGGAAGGGAGTGATGGCCTTGTACCTGACGGTGCCGGGGCGGCACGCGGAAGCCGTGGCAACGGCAACGGCAACGGCAACGGCAACAGCAACGGGGCTGGGTAGCCTCTGCCTGCCAGGTTTTGCCGGGCTTGTGAATCAGGCTGCGTACCCTTCGGCCACGCGATCGCGGAGACTTTCGGCCAACTGACGCACGGCATCCTTGCTGGCGGCGGCCGGCGGGTCGGCATCCGGCATGAATCGCACCACCGCGCGCACGCACGGGAGCTTCAGCAGCTGCCAGCCATGCGAATCGAACGCCGGGGCCGGATCGTACCACAGCACCAGGTCGCGGTTCGACTCGTTGATCGGCGCCGTGCCGATGTGGGCGTAGCGGATGGCGAACGGCTGCACGGTGACGCCCGCGCCGACAACGGCGCCAAACAGGAAGGGCTTGAAATCCTGTACCGCATCGCCGTTGGAAGTGCGGCCTTCCGGGAACAGCGCAACACGGATCCCCTGGCCGGCGCGTTCGGCAAGCGCCGCCGAGGAAACCACGGCCGAGCGCAGCGAGCTTCGATCGAGAAACACAGTGCCGGCCAGCCGGGCGAACAGCCCGATCACCGGCCAATCCTTTACATCGTGTCGTGATACGAACACCCCCCCAACGGCGATGCCCGCGATCAGGATATCCAGGTAGCTTACGTGGTTGCCGACAAACACCAGCGCCTTGCTGCTCCGCCTGCCATGAATGCTGACATGCAGCCCGATGCACGCCGCGATCACCCGGCAGAATACAGGCGTGAGAAGCATCACCAGGCGGAACCGAACGCGGCTGCCGGCAAGGCTCGAAAGCAGGATCGGGATGCCGAACAATGGGAGCATGATCCCCGACGAAATCAGCAATGCCGCGATGCGGGCAACCGCCCGGGCCGTGCTGCTAGGTATGCTGGGTTGATCGGTGTGCATTTATTGTATGGGGGATCGGTGCAAGTCCGTTTGGAACGGTTGTAACTTCCGGCAGTCAATCGATCCGCACCCGCACGAAATGCTACGATGCGCAAACTGATCCATGCCGAGATACAGCAACAACGGCTTACCGAGGCCGAGGCGCATGCCGCCGCGCGCCATCCGGTGATCGGCATCCTTGAGGACATCCGTTCGTTGTACAACGTGGGCTCATGCTTCCGTACGGCCGACGCCATGTTGCTTGAGCGCCTGATTCTTTCCGGTTATACGCCTGCACCCCCACGCAAGGAAATCGCCAAAACGGCGTTGGGCGCAACCGAGACCGTGCCATGGGAATACGTTGCGCAGGCGCCGGATGCCGTGCGTGCCTTGCGCCAGGCGGGTTGCCGGGTATATGCGTTGGAGATCACCGACGGCGGTTCAACTCTGGGAGCGTTCCGGCCGCCGGCGTTTCCCGTGGCGTTCGTGGCCGGCAACGAAATTACCGGCGTGTCGGCCGCGACACTTGCCGAGTGTGATGGCGCCATCGAGATTCCGATGTTCGGCGCGAAGCACTCGTTGAACGTGGCCGTGGCCTTCGGCATTGCGGCGTGGGAGTTGGTGCGGATCGCCGTCAGCCGAGATTGAACTCGCCGTGCAGCATCGTGACCAGGTTGCCGGCAAAGCTCATCACGTCCTTCCCGGCTGCCTTGTTCTCCTCGCTTGCCATCGCGGTCTTGAAATCTTCCTTGCTGTCGAAGTGCATTTCGGCGATCAGGTAATACGGCGCATCGCCGTTGAACGCGCGTACGTTCCGGCTTACAACCAACTTCTTTAGGCCCGGCACCTGCTTCATCAGCGGCGCGTGCACCTCGTTGTAGTGGGTGTCGAACTCCTCGACGTTCTCGGGCTTGGTGAAGAATGCGATCAGCTTGTACATCGGTTGAACGGTTGTTCGGATTGTTGAGTATTCGGGCGACCACCTCGGTCGCGGCGAACGATCAATATAGCAGCCTGGTGCGATTTGCCGGCCGTGCGCGGCGCGGTATATGCGCGGCGTTGCCGAATAGAGTTGCCGGGTAACGGGCCGCGGCGATAGTTTTGCAGGCAATTACACAGCCGCGTACGCCGGATGCAGATGCTTGATGGCGCGCGGATTTGGATGACATGAACGGATGGTTGGGATGGCCTGGGGCATACGGAACATAATGAGAGATGGTGCCGCACGGCCGCGGCGCATGTGGTGGCTTGCCGTGTGCGCCATGGTATGGATGGTGGTTACACCCGGCGTGCGGCTGGTGGCGGGCGATGTGGTGAACGTTGAAGCGTGCGATTTGTTCGCCGAGCACGAGCTGTTGGGGCTTGATCCCGCGATGTTCTGGGTGGAGCCCGTGGATCCATGGTGCGCCGATGCCTCGTTCTGGTGGCGCCCAACCGGGCACGACTACCTTGCCGAGCCCGATACGCGCATCCGCTCCTATGTGGATGCCACAACACGAGTGCTGGATAAACGGGTGCAGGCCACGGTGCCCAAACTTGATGGGCTGCCGCGCCAGTTGCTGGCACTGAAGTACTATCTGGCGCGGTCGCGCCGCGAGCTTCGGGCAAAGTGGGTGTGGTCTCCGTCACAGGCGGCACGGTTCCGCAAGACCACGGAGTTCCAGACGATCGCCGCCGAGGTGGAGAAGGTACGCGCGAAGTTCGCCGAACTGAATCCCGGGTATGATCTCAAGGTGCGCGTGGAAATCCGTACGCTTGCCGAGCAGATAGCGAATTGGAACGGGACGCCGTCGGTTGCCGCCGCGGCCGACGGGCTTATCCGTGCCTGCCGCGTATCGCTTGCCGATACGGCTTTCACCGATGTGCCAAGCCCAACCGCGATAACACGCTTCCGCCAGTTGCTGCTTCGCCAGCGGGTTTCGGTTGTGCCCACGGTTGCCGTGCCGGGGCTTTCGCAGCATGGCCAGCTTCGCGCGTTCGATTTCGTGGTGGTAAGCGGCGATCGTGTGATTGCCGGTACGGAGACCTCCGGCATGCGTGGAGCATGGGACAAACCGGGCTGGACCGCGAAGTTGAAGGAGGCCGTGAAGCAGTCGGGCGCGCGGTTCGAGGGGCCGCTTGCGGTGCCGCGCGAGCCGTGGCACTACTCCTACAAACCCTGATGGCCTTGCTCATCAACACGCATGGCGCACATACCACGGGGACCGGCGAGGATGCCGGCGCACGCCGTGCCGTGCGGCGCATCGCGGCGACATATTTCGCCGGCCAGGGTATCGTAACCGCTGCGTGGTGGTGGCTTATGCTGGCGCACCCTGATCTCCGCTCGTACTTCTTTCCGGCCTCGGTTGACGCCGTGGCCTTCCTGCCGCCCGACTTCCTTGTTCTCGTGATCGGATCATTTGCTGTGGCGGGGTTGATCGTGGCTCCTGCCCGCAACACCATGCGCAGGTTCCTGCAGCCCGTGCTCTGGCTGGTGGTTGGCGGTGTGTGGTATGCCGCCGCGCTTACCATTGTGCTGTGCGTGCGGGCCGGCAGCGCATGGCTGGGCGGCTGCCTGATGCTTGCCGTGGCGGCCTGCGCAACCCTGGTTGCCGCCTGGGTGTATCGTGCGGAGGCGCGATGAGCACGGGGTTGTTCCGCGTTGCGCGCCCGGCTTCCGGACGGTGGAACCTTGCGAAGTCGTTGGCGCAGATGCTGGTGCTGTGGGCGGTGTTCATCTTCCTGATTCCGTCGGCCATGGTTTCCGTTCTGGGGCATTACGGCATCAGCGCCCGGCCCTCGGTTGCCGGGCACATCATCGGCGCGGCGCTGTTCCTGCTGGGGAGCACGGGCGCCGTATGGAGCGTTGCATCGATGGCGATGATTGGCCGCGGCACACCGCTGCCGTTGGATTGCGCGCGAACGCTTGTGGTAACCGGGCCGTACCGATACATCCGCAACCCGATGGCTGCGGCCGCGTTGGCGCAGTTCGTGGGGATGGCGATGTGGCTGGGGTCGTGGCCCGTGATGGTGTACGCGTTGATCGGCGAATCGATGTGGAACTGGGTGCTCAGGCCGATGGAGGAGCGCGATCTGGTGCAGCGCTTCGGCGCCGACTACGAGGCCTACCGGCAGGCGGTGCCGTGCTGGTGGATCACATTTCCCGGCTATGATCCGCGATAGCTCCGCGCTTTTAATGGGCAGCCCGGCGTATCTGTCGCGCGACTAGAATACGCCCGCTACGGTAAGCCCGCCGCCGCCGTTGGTGAGGTACGGCGCCATCCGGATGTTGAATCGGTTGATGCCGCTGCGTTCCAGCTCGCCGTGCCGTGCGCCGGCCGGGGCCTGCGGTTCCAGGCCATGCGTGGCAACATCATGGCCGCATAGATATCCCACACATGCCCCCACGAATACATCCGATGCCCAGTGTTGGTGCTCCACGATGCGGCTGATGCCAACCAGCGTGGCCAGTGAATACGCGATCACGGGCACCGCCGGCGTGCGGTTGTACCGCTCCGCCAGGATTGTGGCGATGGTGAATGCCGTGGATGTATGGCCGGATGGGAAGGACTCGAAGTACGATGACGGCAGCTTCTCCTTGTTCTGGAATTCGATCACCGGACCCAGCCATTGCGAGCCGGCATCATAGCCTTCGGCGTACATCGTGCGCGGCCGACGACGCCCGCCCAGAATCTTCAACGCGCGTGTCCAGACCGTGGAGGTGATCAACCCTTCGGCCAGCATCTCCGATGTACGGCGGTCGTAACTGTCGCCGAACAACAGGCTGTAGCCAACAAATGCGGCGGCGCCCGCGATACCGGCGGTGCCGCCCAACTCGGTGACAACCGGGCTGGCCGCGCCAATCCACTGCACGCTGTCGCGCAATGGCCGCATCCGGATATCGATCGCACGGTCGTTCAGCATAAGCCCGGTGCCCACAAGCACGGCCCCGGTCCAGTGCACGGCTTCCTCGCGCGACATCTCGAACGGTGCTTTTGCCTGGCGCACGACATCGTCCAGCAGGCGGCCAAGGAATCCAGGGTTGTAAGGGATGGTTGTGGCCGCGTCGGGCGCGGATGCGGAATCAATCGCCGCCACGTCAACATGGCCCGGCTGTGCTGCGTTGCGCGCCGCGCTGTCGGCAGGCGCCAGCGTGCCGGCAATTGTTGCGGCGTCCCCGGTCTGGGCCGTGGCAACCTGCATCATCCCATGCAGCAGCGCGATCAGCAACAACATCATCAACGCTGCATGCGGGCCGATACGCGCGGGATATGAATAACGGTGTGCCATGAATTACCAGCGCCAGTTGAGGCTTAGTGCCGGCGAACCGTCGGAGAAGGAGGAGATGCCAAGCTGCGGCCCGCCGGCCGAGGAGGCGTCCGCACGGTTGTGGCGCGACACCAGCTTGCCAAATTGGTAACCGAGCGCCAGGCCCAGGGGGATGTCGCTCCACCAGTGGATGCTGGTGGCCACCAGACCGATCCCAACCATCGCAACGGCCGGATAACCGATGTAGCCGATCCAGTTCTGTTCCGGGTAATTCTCCATGATCACCGTCAGCGTGGCCATCGCGGTTGCGATGTGGCCGGAGGGGAAGGCGTCGTAGTGCGGTACGTGCTTGTGGTAATCGATCTGATTGGGGAACAACGCCCATCGGCCGGTTGGCGTTGTGGCCGCGAACGGGCTCTCGCGCCCTGTTGTATGCTTCAGAACCTGCACCAGCGTACCGCATGCAAGGATCACCTCGACAGTCTGGCTGGCCGTGCGAAGCGCCGTGGTGTTGCTGGTGAGAAATCCGTACGTGGCGAACAGCGCCGCAAGCCCGAACTGAAACTTGCCGTCGCCAACAAACACGAACGCATCGCTGAGGTCGCGGAACGTTGTGGATTGCTCGTACACCTTCTTGAACGGTTGCCAGGATTCGTAGTCGGTGACAACCAGCCCGGCGGTAAGCGCCGCCATGCCGCCGATGATCGGCGTGTTATCCAGCGTGAATGTTTCGCGCCCCCAGGTGTACCAGTCGTCCGGCAGATTCGTGAGCATGTCGAATGGGCCGGGGAGCGGGTCAACAGCGATCGGCGCGCGATCAACAAAGGCGGTGTCGGCGCTGCCAACGGCGGTGTCGGCCAGGGGGCGTGCGGTTACCGTATCGATCGATCCGGCCGGGGCGGTTGTATCGGTGTTGTGCGGCGTGCCGGCCATTGCGGTGCCCGTGACGCCGGTTACCACGAACTCCGGCGCGATCGCCGAAGTGTCGATCAGGCGGTAGCGAGCATCCGCGGAATCGGCGGCGAACGTGGAAAGTTCCACATTGGGCGCCGGCACAATCGCCAGATGAAGCGAGCAGAGAAGCGAAGCAGCAAGCATTACGTGTTCATTCGGTCTGGGGGCCGCGGCACGGCACGCGGGTGCCATCGGGTGCCGCAGGAATACATGGTAAGCCACGCAACCTACGGAAAATCGTGTTTCGCACGATTGCGTCGCGAGCGGGCGAATACCATGGCCGCCCGGTACGTCCGTCTGGCGATCGTTGCCGCGGTTGGTAACTTGCGCGCCGGTCAACGTGGGTTGCCGGCATACATACCAATCACGGACACATGCATGCATCAGTTGAATGATGGTCTGCTTTCGGGCTTCCAATTCGAGCCGGAGATAACGCGCGCCTGGACAATCCCCGCATCGTGGTATACCGATCCCGCGATGCTCGAACACGAGCGCCGGCTTGTGTTCGGGAAATCCTGGCAGTTCGCCGCTTCGCTGGAGCAGTTGGCAAATCCGGGGGACTTCGTTGCCGTTGACGTGGTTGGCACGCCGGTGGTTGTTCTGCGCGACGAAGCCGGCAACCTGCGAGCGTTCTACAACATCTGCCGGCATCGTGCCGGTGTGGTGGCGCGCGACTGTGGCAACCGCCGAACCCTGCAGTGCAAGTACCATGGCTGGACATATGGGCTGGATGGCAGCCTGCGCCATGCGCCGGAGTTCGAGGGCGTGCAAGGGTTCGATCCGAACCAGTTCGGGCTGATGCCGATTCGTGTGGAGGCGTGGGGCCCGTTTGCATTCGTCAACATGAACCCGGGCGCGCCGTCGTTGCTGGATACGCTTGGCCAGATCGTGCACGACACGGCACGGTTCAACTTCGCGACCATGCGTCGTGTGGAGCGTCGCGACTACTATCTGAATGCCAACTGGAAACTCTATGTCGACAACTATCTGGAAGGGTACCATGTGCCGGTTGCGCATCCCGGCCTGAACCGCGAGCTCGACTATCAGAACTATCGCGTTGAAACCTTCCGCTATCATTCATCACAACACGCGCCGTTTCGTGAGCTGCGCCCGGACGCGGGGAACAGGCGCTATCAGGCGGTGGACGGCGACAATCGTGCCTGGTACTACTGGCTGTTCCCCAACTTCATGCTGAACATCTACATGGGGATGTTGCAGATCAACGTGATTGTGCCGCTGGCACATGATCGTACCGTGACGATCTTCGAGTGGTATCTCCCGGAGGATGCCAGCCCCGAGATGGTGGAGCGGCATCATGCCTCGATCCCGTTCAGCGAGGAAATCCAGCGCGAGGATATCGAGCTGTGCGAGGATGTATGGAGGAACATGAGTGTGGGCGTCTACGATCGTGGGCGATTCAGCGCAAAGCGCGAGAACGGCGTGCATCACTTCCAGGGGCTGCTGTGCGAGTTCCTTGGCGTGGCGGCCGTGCCCGGCGCGTCCGCCTGAGGCAAACCGGCAATCGCCGGGCTTCGTATCTGTAGGGGGGCCAATTGGCCCCCGCTGACTTCCGTGGAGATACGATGCCCATGTCACATGTTTGCCTGGCCGGCCGGCTTCGGTCGGCGCCCGTCTTCCTGCTTCTTCTGCTTGCCGCTGGCTGCACCGTGCGCGCCAACGGTCCCCTTGCCATGAACGATACAACCACGCTCCGCATACTGTCGCTCGGGGATTCGTACACCATCGGCCAATCGGTTGCCGAGGCCGAACGTTGGCCCGTGCAGCTTGCCGACACGCTGCGCCGGACGGGCCTGGCTGTTGCCCCGCCCGAGATTGTCGCGCGAACCGGATGGACGACCTCGGAGCTGGCCGATGCGTTGGATGCGGCCGAGCCAGCCATGCCCTTTCAACTGGTGACGTTGCTGATTGGTGTGAACAACCAGTACCGAGGTCTGGATACCGGGTCCTATCGCCAGGAGTTCCGCCTGTTGCTTGCCCGTGCGATTCGATATGCTGGCGGCTCGGCGCCGCGTGTGGTGGTGCTCTCGATTCCCGACTGGGGCGTGACGCCTTTTGCCGCCGGGCGTGATCGCGCGGCCATCGCGCGCGCGATCGATGTGTTTAATGCCGTGAACCGCGAGGAAACGGCGCGTGCCGGAGCGCGGTATGTGGACATCACACCTGTCTCGCGCACGGCCGCCGATAATGGCATGTTGCTGGCCGACGATGGATTACATCCCTCCGGCGCCATGTATGCCGCATGGGCGCGCCTGGCGCTGCCGGCAGCGTTGGCCGCGGTTGGTCGATAACCCGGCTGTGCGCCCTCCGTGTGTTACGTTGCTGGTGTGTTGTGCCCGATCCGCATTGTCAAATCCCAGCGTACCGTCCGTTCATCTTCCTCATTGCCCCAGGCCTTGCCAAGCTCGTCGATGATCCGATCGATGGGGTTGCTTCCGTTGGCGTTGATGTAGGCATGGGTTGCGGACCAACTGTAGAGGAATCCCACAACGTCCGCCAGATTCCACCGGGCTTCGATGGTGAACGCCGGATGGGCGATCTCGCGGAACGGAAACGGGATGCCATCGTAGGTTCCGCCCACGGCCAGTATCCGTTGCGACCAGTACGGCCCAACAATCTCGCGCGCGTAGCGCCGCATGATCGCGTCGATCGGTTCGTTGATCGTGTGATCGAAATAGCTCCAGACCGCCAACACGCCTCCGGGACGCAGCACCCGCCGCACTTCGCGATAGAAGCCTTCGAGATCGAACCAGTGCAGCGCGGTGGCCACGGTGACCGCATCAACCGATGCGTCGGCCAGCGGAACGTGTTCGGCTGCGGCATGCAGATAGGTTACGTGCGGGTGCTGGCGCGCGTGGGCGATCTGCTCGGGGCTGGCATCGGTGGCGAACACCTGCTCGAAATGTTCGGCCAGCGCCACGGCTGCCTGGCCGTTGCCGGTTCCGCAATCCCAGGCGGCGGTGTGCGCCGGGGCCGCATCGGCGATGAACGCGTACAGCGCGGCCGGGTATTGCGGCCGATGCCGAGCGTAGGACTGTGCCTGCTTTGAGAAATTGTCCTCGAACGTCATGGCTGTTCCTTCCGGTTCTGCTGCATCCACCAACTGGCGTACGTGCTGCCGCTGAGCAGCAGGATGCCGAACAGGCTGGCCAGGCGCGGCAACACGCCCACGTAGCCCAGCAGGGTAAGCGAACCGGCGAATCCCGGCATCAGCACCCAGAACAGCAGACCGTGCCGTTTGCGCCACCGTTGCTCGGTGCGGGTGTCGCCTTTGCGCGCGTGGCTGATGGTCATAACGAAGCCGATCACCGGGATCAGGATCGCGATCACCAACAGCCCCAGTTCCGATAATGCAAGGTCACCCATCCTGTCTCCGGTTTGAATCATTGATCGGCAGTTCCCGGCCAAGGCTGGCGATGCGCTGGGCCAGGCGGGCCTTGTTTACCACACGTTGCCGATTGCTGCCATGCGCTATCGGGCCACGGGGGCCATGCACGCTGATCGCGCAGGTGATCGATCGATCCTCCACCAACACCACGCGAGCAGTTATCACAACAACTTCGCCAACGGCAACCGACGCCTCGTGTTCCAACTCGACGTGCGCGCCAACGGCATCTTCCTCCGGCTCAAGGAACGGAAGGATGGCCTGCCGAGCGGCATATTCGCCATGCTGCACGATCGCGAAGGTGGCGTATACCGGATGGATGGTGCAGTCGAAGAAACGAGCGGTCATTGCGGCCGTTACCCGCAATCGCATCGTGAACTCGTGATTCTCGGGGATCGTTAACACGGCGCGAATCTACGAAAGATGTTGTCCATCAAGCCCAGCCGATCCACCAAACATCAGGCGCGATGGTGCCGTTCGTTACATACCGCGCCGGATCGATCGGAACGCAGTTGTCTATTTTGCCGGTTCATTGCGCGCCTGCCGAATGGTGGCGCACGGGCGATCACGGGAATTATCAATGAGCGATTCCGCAGAGCGTTTATCGTATCCGTTTGCCGCGATCATCGGCCAGGAGGAGATGAAGCGGGCACTGATGCTGGCCGTGGTTGAGCCGGCGATTGGTGGCGTGATGATCATGGGGCATCGCGGCACCGGCAAATCCACAACCGTGCGCGCGCTGGCCGGCGTGATGCCGCGTATCGCGGTGATCGACGGTTGCCCGTTCAATTGCGCGCCGGGCCGTGCCGCCGGGCTGTGCCAGCAGTGCGCCGCCGATGCGGCCGCGCCGGGCGGCAGGCTTGCCGACGTGCCGGTTGTGGACCTTCCGCTTGGCGCAACCGAGGATCGGGTTGCCGGCACCATCGATATCGAGCACGCGCTGGTGCACGGCGCGAAACGATTCGAGCCGGGGTTGCTTGCGCGCGCCAATCGTGGGTTCCTGTACATCGACGAGGTGAACCTGTTGGAGGATCATCTGGTGGATCTGCTGCTCGATGTTGCCGCAAGCGGCGTGAACGTTGTGGAGCGCGAGGGAATCTCGGTGCGGCATCCCGCGCAGTTCGTGCTTGTGGGAAGCGGCAATCCCGAGGAGGGCGAGCTGCGCCCGCAGTTGCTGGATCGCTTCGGGCTGTACGCGTCGATCGAAACCGAATACGATGTGCAGCGCCGCGTGGAGATCGTGCAACGCCGCATCGCGTTCGACGACAACCCCACCGCATTTGTGCGCCAATGGGAGCCCGAAACCGAACGGCTGCGCGACCGCATCGCCACCGCGCGCTCATCGGTTGGCGCGGTGAGCCTGGGCGAGGGCTTCCTGGGCATGATCGCCGCGATGTCGGCCAAGCTTGGTATCGACGGGCATCGCGGCGAGATTGTGATGGCCCGTGCAGCGCGCGCCAATGCGGCGCTGGATGGGCGCCCGGCCGTGACCGCCGATGACGTTCGTGTGGTTGCGCCGCTGGCGCTGCGGCATCGCCTGCGTAAGGACCCATTGCAGACCAGTGATCCCGGCACGCGCATCGCCGAGATTCTTGAAGCGGTTGTTGTTGATTGATCGGGTGATTGGATGATGTGTTGATCGCCGCGTAACCGTGCCGGTGCTTGTCAGGCATATGCTGAATGTTCCCGAACCATATTTCCCGCTTACCGCGTTTGCCGGATACTCCGCGGCGCGGCGGGCATTGCTGACGATGCTGGTTGATCCGGGGTTGTCGGGGGTGATCCTGTCCGGGCCTGTCGGCAGCGGGAAGTCCGCGTTGATGAGAAGCTTCGGCGCGTTTGTGCGCCAGCATCTGGAGCCCGATGCGCCGTTGGTGCAGGTGCCGGTTGGTGTTGGCGAGGATCGGCTGCTGGGCGGCGTGGATCTGGATGCCGCGCTTGCCACCGGTCGGCGGGTTGCGCGCGCCGGTCTGATTGCCGAGGCTCATGGTGGCCTTCTGCTGGTGGACGATCTGCCCTTGCTTGAACAGGTCGCCATCGCATCGATCGCGAGCGCCCTGGAAACCGGCCACATCGTGTGCGAGCGTGAAGGCATCAGCCTGCAATCGCCCGCACGATTCCAATTGCTGGCGACGGCCGTGCCCTCGGAGCGGGAGGTCCCGTTCTGGTTTGCCGACAAGGTGGCATTTCTGCTGGCACAGGAGCAGCGCATCGATGCCGATCTGGCGCACATGCTGGTAACGCGCCTGGAGCGTTTTCGGGTCGATCCGGTTCGGTTCTACGAGCAGTACGATAAACACGAGCGTGCGCTTGCCAGCCAGGTTGTGGCCGCGCGCATGCTGTATGGCCTGATTACCGTGGGGCCGGTTGCTATCGAACGCCTGACTGCCGCGGCAACCGGGTTTGATGTTGGCGGTAATCGCGCCGACGTGTTTGCCGTGCGTGCGGCCAGGGCACATGCGGCGTTGCGTGGCTCGCGAGCGATCGAGGACGCCGATATCAACTTCGCGATCGCGACGGTGCTGGTGCCGCGCAGCCAGGCCGTGGCGGCCGAAAGCGAAGTGGGCGACCGGCAACAGCCGCCGTCGCCCTCGACACCGCAGCAGGAGCCGGCGACCGCGACGCATGGTGAGGGCATGGCCGAGCAGAGCGACGATCCCGAGGCCCAACAGGAACCCGCGTGCGAGGAGCCGTCCGAGGGGAATGATGGTGGGGGGCAGGACGATCCATCCGCCGATGCCGAGCAGATACACGATCCGGTTGATTTCGACGCCGAACTTCCGCCGATCGATCAGTTCGTTTCCGGTCCGCGCAGGGCAACCGTTTCCGGCAATCGCGGCGATCGCGACCAGTGGCGTCGTGGGCGGCACACACGCTCGCTTGCGCGCAACCCGCAGGGCAAACGCATTGCCGTGGGGGCAACGCTGCGCGCGGCCGCTCCACATCAACGCGAACGCCGTGCCGAAGATGAGAAGCGTGTTGTGGTGCGTGCTGGTGATATCCGTGTAAAGAAGTTCACCGAGCGTGCCGGAACGCTGTTCATTTTCTGCGTGGACGCATCGGGTTCGATGGCCGCCAACCGGATGCGCGAAGCAAAGGGTGCGGTTACCGAACTGCTGCAGGATGCGTATGTGAATCGGGATTCGGTGGCCCTGATCGCGTTTCGTGGCGGCGAGGCCGAGCTGCTGCTGCCGCCCACCGGTTCGGTGGAGCGTGCGAAACGATCGCTCGACATTCTTCCCACCGGCGGTGGAACTCCGCTGGCCGGAGCGCTGATGAAGGCGTACGGTCTGGTGGCGGCCTCGCGTCGCAAGGGTTCCGAGCGTGTTCTTGTGGTGCTGCTCACCGATGGCCGTGCAAACGTGCCGATGTCCGAAAGCCCCGCCGATATGATCATGGAAGTTCGGCGTCGCACCGTTCGCGAGGAGCTCGACAGGTTGGCGCTGGTATACCGTCGTGACGGTATCGAGGCTCTGGTAATCGATACACGCCAAACCTATGGTGCGGCCTCCGAAGCCGTACGACTTGCCGATTCGCTGGGCGCCAGGTATTATTATCTGCCCAGAATCGATGCGGTTGGCCTTGCCTCGGTGGTGCGGCAAACAAATGTTGAACGGGCATAATGGGTTGGGAATGCGCCGGCGATGAATCACGGATATACAATTGCGAACAGTTTTGTAACCGCATAAGGGCAATAGTTGAATCGTGATACTCGTCTTTCAAGGAAATGAATTCAAAAGGCTTGATTACTGAGCATTTGAAGGGCTTGGATAAAAAAATCATCAAACGTGCTTGCATCGCCCTCGATGATGCCGTAAGTTTGTATACGTAATTGTGTTGCGCCTCGCTGTATATGCGACGCGCGTTGACAATAGGAAAGAGTATACCTCCTCGACATGCCAATGCATGCGAGTGACGTATTAGAAAGCCTCTCTATGATGATCTTATGCGTATGGGGACAGCGTAAGGTTGTCAGGACTTCTCTCTCATATATACTCCTTTCGTTGTGGTGGTGAAACAAAAGAGGTAGGGGAATGCCCCTTGACGTGTGGTGACGTCAAGGGGCATCTCATTTTTTAGTCGGTTCGGTGACGTCTCGTAACGATTGTACTCTCCACGCATCCTCCGCTCCGGTACCACTCATAACCCTGGATTCACACATCATGGCTCGAACTCCGGCAGGCGACAGCGCGCAACAACGGCGGCTGACAGTGGAGATAATCGACATCCTGCGGAGCTTCACCACGGTGCCGGCGAAACTCGACGCCGATGCTTCGTTCATGGAGACACTTGTTGCCACCATTCTGTCGCAGAATACTTCCGATACCAACAGCGCCCGTGCCTACCGCAATCTGCGCGCCGCCTATCGTACATGGGCCGATGTTGCCGTTGCCAATCGTGCCGAGCTGGCCGCCACGATTCGCAGCGGAGGATTGGCCGATCAGAAGGCCGGCACGATCCTGAACGTGCTGGCTCGCGTGCACGAGCGCTACGGCAGTTATGATCCACCGCGATTGGATGGCGTTTCCGACGACGAACTGCTGGCCGAGCTGACCTCGCTGAAAGGTGTTGGCCTGAAAACAGCCGCCTGCGTGCTGATGTTTTCCCTTGGCCGTGATATTTGCGCGGTGGACACACATGTCCATCGCTTTGTCAACCGTGTCGGGATTGTGCATGCCTCCACGCCGGACCGAACATTCGCCGAGTTGCGCCCGTTGATCCCGGCCGGCATGGCGCGGCAGTTCCATGTGGACATGATCCTGTTCGGGCGTTATGTGTGCAAGGCGCAGCGGCCGCATTGCTTCGAGTGCCCCGTGTACGACCATTGCGGTTGGGAGCTGAAGGAGGAGTATGCCGAGGCCGCGCGGCCGGGGCCTGCTCCGGTAAGCGGCGACCTGCTGCTGGTGGATATGTTCCCGGAGCGGGGCCAACGTGCCGCCGCGGCTGTGGAGGCCGATCGTGAGGCTCGGCGCGAAGCCCACGCGGGCAAAGGCAGCGCTCGGATGCCGCGTACCGCGGGCGGCACTATTCCGGCGCCCGAAACGTCGAAGGTGGTCGCGGCTCGGCGCCCCCGTTCAACCAAGGGCGGCGCCGCGCCAACATCCGGGCACACCGTGCCGGCAACCCCCTCGGTATCCCCCAAACGTCCACGCAAACGTTGACCATGGAACAGAACGTCCCGGCCGAACACGAGACAACGGAAGTACGGATCCCGGATAGCACACTGCTGCCGATCGATTCGGTGGCCGGCTATCCGGCATTTCTTGCCGAGGATTCGGCGCATGATGGCGTGGTGCTGGGCGGCCAGCTTGATACGCTTGGCGAGCTGCGTTCGTTGGAGCGCTTCACGCCCGCGCATCGCGAAGGGCTTGTTGACGCAATCATCGGTGATCTTGCCGCCTGGGGCGCTCCGCAAGCGGCCCTGGATACGGTGCGGGTGCTGCAACGGCCCAATGCCTACGCCGTTGTTACCGGCCAGCAGGCCGGCATTGCCGGTGGTCCGCTCTATACCGTGTACAAGGCCGTGGGGACCGTGGCCGCCGCGCGAAGGCTTGCCGAGCTGCACCCCGGGCATGAGTTCGTGCCGGTGTTCTGGATCGAGGCCGACGACCACGATTTCGACGAGGTCCGGTCGCTTACGCTGCTGGACCGTTCCGGCGCGGTGACAACGGTTGGCTACAACGACAACGACGCACGCCAACTGCACGTAGGCGATCGTGCGATCAACCCGGAGGGATTGGCTGCGCTGATCGAGCAGGTCCGCGAGGCGCTGCCAACCAGCGAATACGGCGAGGCTGCCGTGCAACTGCTGCAACAGGCGTATGGCGACGAACATGCCCACACATTGGCCGATGGCTTTGCGCGGTTCCTGTACGCGCTGCTCGGCGATACGCCGTTGGTGCTGGTGTCGTCGCGCAATCCCGGGCTGAAGCGTCTTGCCGCCGATGTGTTCCAGCAGGAGGTCAGCCAGCCCGATCGGCTGTTCGCCGCGCTCGAGGCCGCCACGCAACGGCTTGCCGCCGATGGGCTCCCGACGCCGATTGTTCCGAGGCATGGCGCGTTGTTCGTTACCGAGCAGGGCGAACGGCGTTCGCTTGATGCGGATGTTGATGGGTACGTTGTCCGCGGCACATCGCAGCGATATTCCGCGGACGAGCTTGTGGCGCTTTCGCTGACCGAGCCCGAACGGTTCTCGCCCAAGGTGGCGCTTCGGCCGATCGTGCAGGACGCGATCCTGCCAACGGCGATATATCTGGGCGGCCCCAGCGAGGTTGCGTATCTGCGCCAGGTGCGCGATGCGTACGCGCTGTTTGGCCAGCAGGCCCCGGCGTTGGCGCCGCGCCCGTTTGTGCTGCTCGTGGAGCCGCGCATCCGGCGCGCAATCGAGACGGCAGGACTGCGGCTGGAGCAGTTGATCGCCGAGGAGTTCGACGCCGCGACACATTTCGTGGACGATGCCGCCGAGCAGCGGATCGAAAGCGCACGCGCCGCCGCCGTGGATCTGGTTACGCAGGCCGCGGCCGCGATGAGCGGCGTTGTGGAGAGTACCGATCCAACGCTGACCAAGTCACTGGGTGCGGCCCAGGCCAACGCGGTGAAGGCCTTCGACGACCTCGCGAAGCGTCTGTCGGCCGCGCTTCGCAGGCGGCAGGGAACCGAGATCGAACGGTTGAACGGTGCGCGCACCGCGCTTATGCCGGCCGGTGTGCCGCAGGAGCGCAAGCTGAACGCACTGTGGGCGGTGGGGCGTGTCGGGCTTCAGAGATTCCGGAGCGCCATCCAGGCGATCGATATTCACAACGGCGTTGTGCAGGCGATCGACCTGTAGCCCCTCCCACCCTGAGCGCGCCTGTGTTGCAAGGCGCACAGGAATGGATGGTGTGAAAAACAGCGGTGCCCTTCTCCCGTGATCGGGGGAAGGGCACCTGTATGTTGGGCCGGTGTGCCGGCCGTTATGTTCTGGGCCGCGTTGGCGTTATGCCTCGGGCTGGAACTTCTCAACTTCCTCCAGCACCGCCGCGACGATTTCATCTTCCTTGATGCGCCGTACCACCTCGCCCTTGCGGTACAGGATGCCCACGCCTTTGCCGGCCGCGATGCCGATGTCGGCCTCGGAGGCTTCGCCGGGACCATTCACAACGCAGCCAAGCAGCGCGATCTTCACCGGCTTCTTTACGCCTTGCAGGGCCTCCTCAAGCTGGCGCGTAACCTTGAACAGGTCGATTTCCAGGCGTCCGCACGTTGGGCAGGCGATGATCTCCACGGCCCGCGAGGCAAGGCCCAACGAGCGGAGGATCTCCTTGCCAACCTCAACCTCGCGCTCGGGTTCATCCGTCAGCGATACGCGGATCGTGTCGCCGATGCCCTCGGCAAGCAGCGTGCCGATGCCCACCGATGACTTTATGGTGCCAACGCGCGTGGTGCCGGCCTCGGTTACGCCCAGATGCAGCGGGTAGTCCGTGCGCTCGGCGATCAGCCGGTAGGCCTCGATCATCAGACGAACATCGGTGGACTTCACCGAGATGATCATGTCCTCGAATCCGAATTCGCGGCCGATATCGGCATGCCGCATCGCCGACTCGAACAGCGCTTCGGCTGTCGGGTAGCCGTGTTTATCCAGGATGTCGGATTCCAGCGAGCCGGAGTTCACGCCGATGCGGATCGGGATGCGGCGCTCGCGGGCGGCGGCCAGCACCTGATGGATACGCTCCTTGGAGCCGATGTTGCCCGGGTTGATGCGCACCTTGGCCACGCCGGCCTCGATTGCCTTCAGCGCGAATACGTGGTTGAAGTGGATGTCGGCAACAATCGGCACGTTCACGCCGCGCACGATTTCACCGATTGACTCGGCCGCTTCCCAATCGTTGACCGTGATGCGAACGATATCCACGCCCGCTTCCTCGCAGCGCTTCACCTGCGCTATCGTGGCCTTCGCGTCGCCGGTTTTCGTTTTGGTCATCGTCTGCACCGATATCGGCGCGCCGGCGCCAACCGGTATCGAGCCGATCATCACGCGCCGCGATTTCCGCCTGCGGAAAGGGGCCGTGGCAATCGGGTATTCGTCGTGCGTGGCGCCGTTGGCGCCAGCGATGGGAAGCTCGATCGATTTGGTATTCATCAACGCTGATTGCTGAAGTGCCGTGCGCCGCGTTGCGATCGAACGCGGTGCCTGCTATCGTCCTCTGTGGGCCTGGCGGCATGCCAGGCGCCAACTGTGCCCCACAATATGCTTCGAACGGGTGGTTTGTGCGCGCACCCACATCCGTTTCACGCAGTGCCTGGGTGCTTCGAAGCTACTGGATCCGGCGGCTTGCCTGGATCAGCCGTTCCTTTTCGTCGTCGGTGAGGCTGTTGTATCCCTCGCGATTGGCCTTGTCAAGAAGGGAATCGATCAGCGCCTGGTCATCCCCGAAGTTCAACACCGGGTTTGCGCGTGGCGCCGGCTGGGATTCGCGCACGCGGGCATCCACCACCGAAAGATCCACGATCCGTGCGGGCATCGAGGGTTGTTGCCGCATCGGGGGCGATGTGGGGCCACCAAACGGATCCAGGCCCGCTGCCCGCCGTTGGCGGCGGCGAATCAACCAGAGTGTAAGGAACCCGATCGCGGCCCCGCCCAGGTGGGCGAAGTGCGCCACGCCGTCGCCGGCACGAGTGACACCCATGAACAGATCGATGCCAACGAACACGATGGCGGCGTATTTCGCCGGCATCGGTATGAACATCGAGAGATACACAATGCGCTTGGGGAACAGAACGGCAAAACCCACAACCACACCCATCACCGCGCCGGATGCCCCGATCGCCGGATGGATGTCGCCCATGAAATACGTCCAGATGGAGTGGATCACCCCGGCGCCAATACCGCACAGGAAATAATACGTCGTGAATCGTTTGGCGCCCCACAGGTTTGCCAGCTCCACACCGAACATCCAGAGCGCCAGCATGTTGAAGAACACGTGGCCGAACTCCAGATGCACGAACATGTGGGTTACGTACTGCCAGGGTATGAACATGCCGCGGGCAATCGGCCACAACGCGCCGTACTCGATGATGAATTCACCGGGCGCATTCGTGGCCGCCGGATCGCGTAACCCGATCTGGCAGATCAGGAATACCAGCACATTCAGCCCGATGATCCACCGCAACACCGGCGGGAACATCTCGAACCGAAGCGGGTTCCGACTCTGTCCACTGTACATCTGCATCGTGTCATCCAGAAAAGCGGCATCAACGTACGCCTGCGCAATGACGAGTTCAACAACCGTGGATTGTCGCCATCGGTTCCGTGCCTCGGCACAGCAGTGTATATGATAACCACCGAACCTGCTGAAACCTGCTACGCGACGTCCAACGCGGCAACGCCGGGCAGCACCTTGCCCTCCAGAAACTCCAACGAAGCGCCACCTCCGGTTGAGACATGGGTGACGCTTGATTCCAGGCCGAACTGGGCAATCGCGGCGGCGGAGTCACCACCGCCCACAATCGTGGTTGCCCCAAGCTGCGTGGCCGCGGCCATCGCGTTCGCAACACTGTGCGTTCCGGCGGCAAACGGCGCCATCTCGAACACGCCCATCGGCCCGTTCCATACAACGGTGCGGGCCGAGCTGATGTGTTCGGAGAACAATTGCCGGGTGGCCGGGCCGATATCCAGGCCCATCCAGCCGTCGGGGATTGCCTCGGACGCCACCACCTGTGTTGCGGCGTCGGCCGCGAAACGGTCGGCCACAACCGAATCGGTTGGCAGCACCACCGCCACGTTTCTGGCCGCGGCGTCGGCCAGCACGCGCGCTGCAACCTCGATCTTCTCCTGCTCCACCAGCGACGTCCCCACATTCAGCCCCTTGGCTCGCAGGAAGGTATACGTCATCCCGCCGCCAATCAGGATGGTGTCGCAAACGCCAAGCAGTGCGTCGATCACGTCGATCTTGCCGGAGATCTTCGAGCCGCCCAGTATGGCAACAAACGGCCGCTGGGGATTGCGCACCGCATCGCCCAGGAACTTCAGCTCCTTCAGCAACAGATAACCGGCGGCGTGTTCGGCAACCAGATGCGCCACGGCCTCGGTTGAGGCGTGGGCGCGATGCGCGGTGCCGAACGCATCGTTGATGTACACATCGGCAAGCCGTGCAAGCTGGGCGGCGAATGCGGGATCGTTGGCCTCCTCCTCCTTATGGAATCGGAGATTCTCCAGCAGCACAACATCGCCGGCCGCCATCGCGGCCACCACGGCCTCGGTTTCGGCGCCGATACAGTCCGGTGCCAGCGTTACCGGCTGCGCAAGCAGTGTGGCCAGGCAATCGGCTGCCGGACGCAGCGAGTATTTCATCGCGCGCTCGCCCTTCGGGCGACCCAGGTGCGACATAAGGATGGCCCGGCCGCCGCTGGCGATAATCCTGCGAATGGTTGGCAACGACTCGGCGATGCGCTTGTTGTCGGTAACGTTGCCGGCGTCATCAAGCGGCACGTTGAAATCTACGCGCACCAGCACGCGCTTGCCCGCGAGGTCCAGTTGATCAATCGAACGAATCATCGTCTGCCTGTGACTGAGAATGGTTTGAATGGTTCCCGTTGATCGCAACGCCTGTAAACGGCGAGCGGGTGGTACCGGCGCGTACCGCAACCGATTTCCCCACCCGCTTCGCACACGTTCGCTTGCCCGCCGGTTGCCCGTTTACAGAGCGGCCAGGCGCTCCACCATGTCGGCAATGCGCATCGAGTAGCCGTACTCGTTATCGTACCAGCCAACGATCTTCACCATGTCGCCGATTACCATCGTCGACAGCGCGTCCAGAATGCACGAGTGCGGATTACCGACGATGTCGGCAAGCACGATGGGATCCTCGGTGTACTCCAGGATGCCGTGCATCGGGCCTGATGCGGCCGCGGCCTTGAATGCGTCGTTGATCTCCTGCTTCGTTGGCGTGCGCTCCAGCACCGCCGTGAAGTCCGTCACCGAGCCGTCGGGCGTTGGCACGCGGAAGGCGAAGCCGTCCAGCTTGCCCTTCACTTCCGGGATCACCAGGCCCAGAGCCTTGGCCGCGCCGGTGGAGGTGGGGATGATGTTCATCGCGGCCGCGCGTGCGCGGCGCAGGTCGCTGTGCGGCAGGTCCAGAATGCGCTGATCGTTCGTGTAGGAGTGAACGGTGGTCATGAACCCGTTCTTGATGCCGAAGGAATCCATCAGCACCTTCACCATCGGCGCCAGGCAGTTGGTGGTGCAGCTCGCGTTGGAAACGATGCGCATCTCCGGCGTGAGCACGTTGTCGTTCACGCCAAGCACCACCGTTGCGTCCATCTCATCCTTGGCCGGCGCGGTAAGGATTACCCGCTTGGCGCCGTTATCCAGATGCTTCTGAAGATCGGCGCGCTTGGTATACCGACCGGTGGCTTCAACAACCACATCGATCTCGCCCCACGCCAACTCCTCGATCGTCTTCGACGCGCTGATCGTCACACGGTTGCCGTTGACAATCAGGTCGTTCCCGTCAACCTCCACCGTGCCCTGGAATTTCCCGTGCACGGAATCGTACTTCAACAGGTGGGCAAGCGTAGGCGCGTCGGTAAGATCGTTGATCCCCACCACGTCCACGTTTCCCCCGCGCGCGATCACATGACGAAATACCAGACGGCCGATACGACCGAACCCATTGATTGCAATGCGCACTGCCATAAGGTCTTGTTCGCTCCTTGAAGATCAGCCCGGATGGGCAATGGAATACGTTGAGAAAAGCAGTACGAAACTACGAAGATGGTGATTGCCGGGCATGACAGTCGGTAACAGCGCCGGCCCGCGAAGCGTGTTGCGGCACGGATTACAGCGCGATGGCCCTGCTGGCCGAATGGTTGGGGCGGGCGTGGGTTTCAACCTGAAAACTCGCCGGCCGGCGGCGGTGTTGTAGATTGGGCGCAACGAAACACACGGGGGAAGTACATGCAGATCGGTCGGTACAGTGTTGATCTTGTCGAAACATGCCGTTTCGCGCTCGATGGTGGCGCCATGTTCGGCGTTGTGCCCAAGAACCTGTGGGCAAAGGCCTATCCACATGTTGATGACCAGAACCGTATTGCGATGTCGGCACGGGCGCTGCTGATTCGCGGCGAAGGGCGCGTGATCCTTGTGGATGCCGGCTGCGGCACCAAGATGGGCGCCAAGCTGGAGACGATCTACGCGCTGGACCATTCGATGTATACCCTGGATGCCGGCCTTGCGGCGCACGGTGTTGCGCCGGCCGACGTTACGGACTTCGTTTACACACACCTGCATTTCGATCATGCGGGCGGCTCCACGCGGCTGGATGACGATGGCACGGTTGTGCCAACATTCCCCAACGCTCGGCACTATGTGCAGCGCGATCATCTGGAGTGGGCCGAGCACCCGACCGACAAGGACCGCGCCAGCTTCATGCCGGAGAACTGGCGGCCGGTGGCCGATCGCGGCCTGCTGCACACGCTGGACGGCGCCGGCGATCTGTTCCCGGATATCGAGCTGCGCGTGGTGAACGGGCACACACGGGCCATGCAGATGGTTGTTGTGCGTGGCGGCGATCAGGGGCCGGCCGGGCTTGCCTACTGCGCTGATCTGATACCCACCAGCGCGCATGTTCCGTTCCCCTACGTGATGGGCTACGACAATTTTCCGCTTACCACGCTCGAGGAAAAAAAGCAGTTCATTCCGGAGGCGTGCGATCGCGGCTGGCTGCTGGCATTCGAGCACGACGCCTTTACCGATGCGGCGCGGCTGGAAACCACGGCCAAGGGATTTGCCATAGCCGAACGCCTTGCGTTGTAGCCGGGTGCATCCTTCCCCCGGGCGTTGCGCGCGTCTCTTTCTGAATTAGCTCAACAACGATGTCCGATAAAGAATATATCCGCGTCTGTTCGCTGGCCGAGCTCCCACGCCGCCGTGGCCGCGAGGTTGTGTTCGACGAGGAAACCCAGGTAGCGGTGTTCCAGGTGGACGGGGCGTTGTACGCGGTGAGCAATATCTGCCCGCATCAGCATGCGCCGGTGATTGCCGAGGGGTACATCGAGGATTGCACGGTCACCTGCCCGCTGCACGGATGGGTGTATGACCTGAAAACCGGGCGGGCAATCGGCGGCACGGGGAAGCTGAAGACCTACGAAGTGTTTCTCGACGGCGAGAGCGTGATGCTTGAACGCCCGGAGCCCGAGGAGCCTACCTGGACGATTTGATGTGCAACCGCTGCTGAGATGCCGCGCACGCGCGGTTGGATAACCATCGAGCACTGGAACAATATCCCATGCTGCCTGCTTCACAGCCCACGACGAATACCGACGACGCGGCTTCGCGTACCGAGCGTGTGCGGCGGTGCGCGGTCGAGGAGCTGGGATTTGACCTGGTTGGCGTTGCGCCGGCCGAACGCATGGACGCCGAGGCCGCGTTGTTCGCCGAGTGGGTTGCGCGCGGGAAACACGGCAGCATGGCGTGGATGGAGCGCAACATCGATCGCCGTGCCGATGTGGGGCTGATACTTCCCGGCGCCCGCAGCGTTGTTGCCGTGGCGCGCAACTACTACACGCCGCATCAGCATGGAACGGAACCCGATGTCGCCAAGATCAGCCGTTACGCCTGGGGGCGCGACTACCACAACATCCTGCCCAAAAAGCTGAAACGCCTGGCCGCGCGCATTGCCGAGCTAGTGCCCGGCGCCGAATCGCGCTGGTACGTGGATACCGGGCCGGTGCTGGAGAAGCAGTGGGCGGTGCGCGCAGGGATTGGGTGGATGGGCAAACACACCAACGTGATCACACGCGAGCTTGGAAGCTGGGTGTTCCTGGGGGTGCTTATCACCACCGCCGAGCTTGCGCCCGATACACCGCTGGCCGACTTCTGTGGCACCTGCACCCGTTGCATCGATGCCTGCCCAACCGATGCGATCACCGCGCCGTACCAGCTTGACGCCACGCGCTGTATCAGCTACATCACCATCGAGGAGCGGCCCAAGAATGAGCTGCCGGCCGAGCTGGGCTCCGCGATGGAAAACTGGGTGTACGGCTGCGATATCTGCCAGGACGTGTGCCCGTGGAACCGGTTCGAGCAACCCACAACCGAAGCCGATTTCGAGCCTCGCGCCGGCGTGCTTGATCTGACGGTGGGCCAGGCCGCTGCCATCACCGATGAAGAATTCGCCGAGCGGTTTCAGGGCAGCCCCGTGCGCCGCGCCACCGCCGAGGGCTTCCGCCGCAACGCGCGCGGGCTGGCAAAGGGGCGTGGGTGAGTTATCGACGCTGCGCGTTGTGTATGCGGTGGGATGTGGGAGGCGGGCGCAGCCGTCAGGTGTGCATGCGCGCAATGTGGGGCGCATGCACTGCCGTTGTCGGCGGCGCATGATTAATTCCTCGAGTTGTGCATGCGGTGCGATGTGTGGGGCGGGCACAGCCGTTGGCGGTGATGTATGGGTAACTCCTCGAGTTGTGCATGCGGTGCGATGTGTGGGGCGGGCACAGCCGTTGTCGGTGATGCATGGGTAACTCCTCGAGTTGTGCATGCGGTGCGATGTGTGGGGCGGGCACTGCCGTTGTCGGCGGCGCATGATTCATTCCTCGAGTTGTGCATGCGGTGCGATATGGGCCGCGGGCACTGCCGTCAGGGGCGGCGCATGATTAACTCCGCGCGTCGCGCATGCGGCGTTACCCCTGTGTCTGCGTCGGCGGCACCACGCGTGCGTCGGGCACGCGGAACAACAGGGCGATGCCCAGCACGAAGAACACGCCGATCACCAGCATGGCAGGGCGTTGGCCCAACGCGTGCGCCACCTCGCCGAACACCAGCGGGCCGACAACCGCCGAGGCCTTGCCGAAGAAGCCATCGTAGAACCCGAAGAACTCCGTCCGCTTTTCGTCCGGGGTAATCAGCGCCATCATGGTGCGGCTGCATGACTGCGAGGAACCCAGCGCCATGCCGGCCACCGCGCCCAGGTAGTAGAAGGCTTCGGCGGTGGTGATGAAGTACGCGGCCACCACCACGCCGATCCAGATCATCAGCGTGATCGCGATGGATTGCCGCGCGCCGATCTTGTTGGTGAGCGCGCCGAATATCAGCGAGCCCACCAGCGCCGAGCCCTGCACGATCATGAAGAAGTAGATAAGCTGCTCGGTGCTCAGCTTCAGGCTTTCGCTGGCAAAGATGCCGGCAAACAGGATCACGGTGAGGATGCTGTCGTTATACACGAAGAACGCCAGCAGGAATCGCTTCACCGCGTCGTAGCGGCGCAGGTGCGTAAGCGTTTCGCGCAGCCGGCGGTAGCCCACGGTGATCGGGTTCCCTTCGATTTGCCGGGCGGCCTGCCGCTCCTTCACGAACAGGAAGAGCGGCACGGAGAAGACGGCGAAAAATCCGGCGGCGATAAGGAAGGTGAGCTTTACGCTCGACTCCGGCAGCGGCGTGGCCGAAAGGATCGGCAGGACAATCACAAGAATGATGAACGATCCCAGATACCCCATCGCGAACCCGTAGCCGGAAACCTTGCCGTAGTTCTGCTCCGAGGAGATATCCGGCAGGAAGGCGTCGTAGAACACGGTGCCGCCCTCGAATCCGACGTTGGCCACGATCACCAGCCCCACGGCCAGCCACAACATGCCCTCGCCGGTGAACCACAGCATCGCGGTGGATGCCACGCAGGCCACGGTGAACGCCGCCAGGAATCGCTTCTTGCGATGCGAGGCGTCGGCGATCGAGCCGAACAACGGACCCAGCACGGCGGTGAGCAACATCGAGGCCGATACCGTGCGTCCCCACAACGCCTCGTTTCCCCCGGCGATCACCTCGGTGAAGAACTTCGGGAACACCAGCGTGATGATGATGACGTAGAAGCCGGTGTTGGCGAAATCGAACAATGTCCAGGAGAAAACCTCCTTGAACGGTGCGTTGCGATGCTGCATGGATCCCAGGGGTATCTGCTTGTGAATGCGCTGCCGCCGGAAGGCGCGCGGCCGATGCTGGCCGCCGAGTACCGAATGCCGCGCATAATACAGCAATCGGCAGGTTTCTGGAATCGAAACACTCCTATACGATTCACCGCGGGGCAAAGGGGGCGCTCCGGTGGGCTTTTGCGTAAGTTTATGATCTGTTGAAGCTGACGGTGACCCATACCGACCCGGAAAGCGCGGCACGAAGCGGATGGTTTGCTACCGATCACGGCGTGGTGCAAACGCCGATCTTCATGCCCGTTGGCACGCGCGCGGCCGTCAAGGCCCTGCGCAGCGGGGATGTCCGTGCACTGGGCGCGCAGATTATCCTGGGCAACACCTACCACCTGTTCCTGCGCCCCGGCAACGACGTGCTGCGTTCGGCCGGCGGGCTGCATCGGTTCATGAACTGGTCCGGCCCGATCCTTACCGATTCCGGCGGCTTCCAGGTATTCTCGCTGAAGGATCTGCGGCGCATGAGCGAGCAGGGCGTGGAGTTCCAGTCGCATCTGGATGGCTCGCGCCATCAGTTCACCGCCGAAAACGTGGTGGATACGCAGCGCGCGATCGGGTCGGACATAGCGATGGTGCTGGACGAATGCCCGCCCGCGATGAGCACGTACGAGTACCATCGCGAGTCAATGCAGCGCTCGATGCGGTGGGCGCGCCGCGCGGCCGAGCACCACGCGAGCACGCCGATGCCGTACGGGCACCGGCAGGCGCTGTTCGGGATTGTGCAGGGCGGCACCCATGCCGATCTTCGCCGCGCCAGCGCGGAGGAGTTGATGGCGATCGGGTTCGACGGCTACGCCATCGGCGGCTTGGCCGTGGGCGAACCCACACCGGTGATGTACGAGGTGGTCGAGGGGGTGGCGCCGATCCTTCCGGCCGATCAACCGCGGTACCTGATGGGCGTTGGCACGCCGCAGAATCTGCTGGAGTGCGTGGCGCGCGGCATCGACATGTTCGATTGCGTGATGCCCACCCGGAATGCCCGCAACGGCACGGTGTTTACCTGGAGCGGCAAGCTGAATCTTCGCAATGCGTCGCTGCGCGAGGATTGGGGGCCGATCGATCCGGAGTGTTCGTGCGAAACCTGCACCGAATATTCGCGGGGGTATATCCGTCATCTGTTCAACGTCGACGAGATTACCGGTCTGGTGCTCGCGACGATTCACAACGTGCATTTCTATCTGGCCTTGATGGAGGCCGCCCGCCAGGCGATCCACCAGGGCGAATACGCACGTTGGATGCGATCGACAATCGAGCGCATGGAGCGGGGCGCCGAGGTGCGCGCCTGAAGTGCGCGCCTGATGGTGCTGTCACCGGGCGTGGCTGCCCACGCCGATCGCGAAGCAGTTTTTACAACGATTCAACAGTAACGTTCACACAAACGGGTCAACAATGGACTTCACAACCTTTTTCGCGCAGGCCCCTGCGGCAGGCGGCAGTAGCTGGATTTCGACGGTGGTCATGTTCGGCGCGATCATCGGCATCTTCTACTTCATGATCATTCGCCCGCAGCAGAAGCGGATGAAGGAACATCAGGCCCTGCTTGGCGCGGTGAAGCGTGGCGACAAGGTGGTGCTCACCGGCGGATTGCACGGCACGGTCCACGAAGTTGAGGAGAAGACCGTCTTGGTGGAAATCGCACGCAACACGATTGCCACCTACGACAAGGGCTCCATCCAGTCGGTGGTGAAAACCGACGCGGCGTAAGGCCGGTTGTGTGCCGGCGCCGCGCCGTTGCCGTACCGGGCGCTGAATGCCTGTACGCGGGCGTTGCGGCTCTGGCGCCGATTAAGCGCGGATGCCCGGGCGCGGTGTTGAAATCCCCGGTTCGTATTGCCGCCACCAGGTGGCTCGTTTTCACGATGAACCATGTACATAAGGTGTAGGTACCATGTTTACGTCCGTTGAGAAGGCGCTGGAGGATCTCCGCGCCGGAAGGGTGGTGATTGTCGTCGACGACGAGGGTCGCGAGAACGAGGGGGATTTTGTGGCGGCGGCCGAGCTGTGTACGCCGGAGACGATGAATTTTCTGGTGCGCGAGGGGCGCGGCATGGTGTGCGCGCCGGTTACCGAGGCGCGTGCCGCCGAGCTGGATCTGGACATGATGGTGCCGGTGAACACGGCGCTGCATGGCACGCCGTTTACGGTGCTGGTGGATTACCGCCACGGTACCACCACGGGGATCTCCGCGGCCGACCGCGCGGCCACGATCCGCGCGCTGGCCGATCCCAGGGCCGTTGCAACGGACTTCGCCCGCCCGGGCCATATCGCGCCGCTGCGCGCGGTTGAGGAAGGCGTGTTGCGCCGTGCCGGGCATACCGAGGCCGTGGTGGATCTGGTGCGGCTGGCCGGCCTGTATCCGGCCGGCGTGCTCTGCGAGATCCTGAACGAGGACGGCACGATGGCGCGCATGCCGCAGTTGGAGGAGCTGGCCCGGCAGCATGATCTGACCATCGTTACCATCGCCGACCTGATCAAATACCGTGTCTCGCGCGAGAAGCTGGTGAAGAAGGTGGTGGAGGTTGATCTGCCGACCGACTACGGGCAGTTCCGCCTGCATCTTTACCACAACGTGATGGACGGCAAGGAACACATGGCGTTGGTGAAGGGTGATATCACCACGCCGGAGCCGGTGCTTGTGCGCGTGCACTCCGAATGTTTCACCGGCGATACGCTGGGTTCGTTGCGCTGCGATTGCCAGTCGCAGTTGCACGCGGCGATGATGCAGGTGGAACGCGAGGGGCGTGGCGTGGTGCTGTACATGCGGCAGGAAGGGCGCGGCATAGGGCTTACCAACAAGCTGCTGGCGTATTCGTTGCAGGACCAGGGGAAGGATACCGTTGAGGCCAACGAGGCGCTGGGGTTCAAGGCCGATCTTCGCGATTACGGGCTTGGCGCGCAGATCCTTGTTGATCTTGGCCTGCACCAGATGCGGCTGATGACCAACAACCCGAAGAAGGTTGTGGGGCTTGGCGCGTTCGGGCTGGAGATCGTTGAGCGTGTGCCCATCGAGGTTGGCGAAAACGAAGTGAACGCCCGTTATCTCCGCACCAAGCGCGAGAAGCTGGGGCATATCTTCGAGCATAACGGCGGCGCGCATCGGCACTGATGCAACGCGCGCGAAGTGACGCGCGGATCATGCGGAATATGTTGCGGCGGGCGACCCGGTTGGGCCGCCCGCGCCCGTTATGGCCCCGTGCCGAGCCCGCCGAAACGGTATCTTCGCGCATGCGAATCGGCCCCTTTGCACGGCTGCGCGGAGATTGCTCATGGTTGAACTGATCCCCATCCACGGACTGCGTTACGTTGTTCCCCCTGCACCGCCTGCAAGCGAGATCGCGCGCCCGATCATCGGCGCCGGCCCGATTGCCGAGCAGGTTGGTGATACCCGGCTGCACGACCTTGCCCGTGCCGGCATGCGCGTTGTGATCGCCTTCACCGATGCCACACGCCATTCGCCCGACCAGATCCTTATCGCGCACATCCTGCGCGGGCTTGCCGCATGTGGCGTGGGGGATGAGGCGGTTACGCTGCTGTGCGCTACCGGCCTGCACCGGCCGATGACACCCGCCGAGCGCGTGGCCAAGCTGGGCGTGGAGTTCGCGGCGCGGTTGACGATTGTCGATCACGACGCGATGGATGCTGGCGGGCTGGCATCGCTGGGTGATGTGCATGGGCTGCCGGTGGTGGTAAACCGGCTCTGTACCGAGTGCGATCTGCTGATTGCGATTGGGGTGGTGGAGCCGCACCAGTACGCCGGATACAGCGGCGGCGCCAAGACCGTTGTGATAGGCTGCGGCGGCGAGGCCACGATTGCCGCCACGCATGGGCCTGCGATGCTGGATCGTGACGGCGTGCTGCTGGGCCGCATTGCGGGCAACCCGTTCCAGGAGTTCGTGCGCGCCGCGGGCGATCGTATCGGCTTGCGATATGTTGCCAACGCCCTGCTGGATGCCGAGGGCAATACGGTGGCGATCGCCGAAGGCACGCCGCGCGACGTACAGGATGCGCTGATCGAACGTGGCCGGCCACTACAGACGATGACAGTGGATGCTCCGGTGCAGTTGGCGGTGCTG